>NZ_JBNDML010000025.1:0-109515 GCF_050436565.1 Paraburkholderia sp. GAS42
GAGATCGGCCCGGACCTGAGCCGCTTTGCCAGCGTCAAGCACTTCTGTTCGTGGCTGCGCCTGTGCCCAGCCACGAAGATCAGTGGCGGCAAGACACTGTCTTCCGGCACCCGACCCTCCGCCAACCGCGCCCGGCAGGCACTGAAAATCGCAGCCATGAGCCTGTCGCGCAGCGACTCGGCGCTCGGCGCGTTCTACCGCCGGCTGTGCGCCCGCATGGACAAGCCGCGCGCCAATACCGCGGTGGCCCACAAGCTTGCCCGCATGGTGTACTTCATGCTCACGCGCGGCGAAGCCTTCGTCGACCAGGGGCAGCAGCGCTATGAGGAACAGCAGCGCCAGCGCAGCATCGCAGCCCTCCGGCGACGTGCTTCCGCCCTCGGATTCCAGCTCCAGCCAAACGCGCCGATTCCCTGAGAACCGATCTTTTCTGCCGGGTTTCTTGAGAGATATCAGTCCGCTTCGACAGCGCGTAGTCAGCCTGCAGGCCGAACTGGTTCCAGTGGCTCGACGTATTCGCGGCGTTAATCGTCGTTTCGACCGCCTGCGTGTACGTGTACGCCGCACCCAGCGCGAGCGCCGGTGTCAGGTTGTAGCGCGCATTGACTTCGTAGTTGTTGAAGCGAATCGAACCGTCGCCAAAGGCGAACTGGTAACGGCTTTGCGTGTACACCGCGCCGACCGACGCCGGACCGAATTCGTAGCTGCCGCCCACGCCCCACGTGCGCTGGGTCTGGCTGACGACTGCATTTCCGGCGATCGGACCGTCTTGCACTGCGCCGCTGCTATTCAGGTTCGAACCTTGAATCTGCAGGTATGCCGCGCCGAGTTTCAGGCCGCCAGCCTGGTAACCCGCGCCCACGCTGTACGCGCGGTTATCGGCGAAACCGCCCGCCTGATTCGAGAATGCGTACAGACCGCTAAACGACAGGCCCGCGTAGTTTGCGCTCTGGTACTTGACCGAGTTGTTCATGCGCACCGAGTTGTTCGCATTGTCGTTGTCGCCCGGGTGTGCAAAGTACGTGCCGCCCCAGCTGCCGGTCGCCGTCAGCGGACCGAGATAGTCGACCACGGAATCGTACTGGCGACCCATCGTCAGCGTGCCGTAGTCGCTCGACAGACCGACGAACGCCTGACGGTTGAACAGCTTGTTGTTCACGTCATTGCGGCCATTCATTACGTTGAAACCACTTTCCAGCGTAAAGATCACCTTCATGCCGCCGCCGAGATCTTCCGCACCGCGCATGCCCCAGCGGCTACCCTGGAGATTGCCGCTCGTCATACGGTAAGCGGGGCCGTGCGCATCCGGATCGCTCACGCTCGTGCGTTCGTTCTGGACGTACGTAAAGCCGGCGTCGATCACACCGTACAGCGTCACGCTGCTTTGCGCGCTCGCGGCAGTGGCGAAGGTTGCGGACACAGCCGCGAGAACCAGAGTTTTTTTCATGTAAAGCCCCTTGATACTGAGTCGTCTGACTCGATTGATTGCGTGGCGCAACTGCAGGCCTGGGCCGTATCGATTCGCACCGTCGGCCTGGACCGTTACCGGTTCTATCTGCATGTCAAAGTGTGGGGGCTGGGTTTTGCAGAGGCCACTCGCAAGCGCACAAAACAATTTTTGAATTATTCAAAAACCGCGCAACAGCACGCTTATTCGCCTTGACTCGCAAGGCATTTTTCTTGTCTCGATTTATATTTCGCCATGCTTATCTATTTAAAGCGTTGTCGTTCTGCCACACGCTTTCTTCGGCATTAAATCGAGACATGCAATTCATTGCGAATGATTCGGAAAAATCCCGTGTCAACGGTGATCACGCGCGCCTAACATTCGGCACTTTCGTGCGTGTCGCACGCTCCTTTCCATACAACGAACCGTCGATGAATCTGCTTCAGGCCATGCGCGTCTTTCTCCAGGTCGCGGAGAACAATTCGTTCGGGCGCGCCGCCGCGAGTCTCGGTCTGTCGAATGCTGTGGTAACACGCTATGTCGCGCTGCTCGAAACACATCTGGACACGCGCCTCGTTAACCGGACTACGCGCAGCCTGTCGCTGACCGAGGCCGGTCACACCTATGCTGAAGGTTGCCGTCAGGTGCTCGACCAGATCGAGACGGTGGAGTCGCACGTCGCGCGCAGCGGCAGTGAGCCGTCAGGCACGCTCAAGCTCGTTGCCGTCGCGTCGTTCTCGCTTTTTGGTCTGACGCCGCTGCTGCAGCACTATCACGCGCTGCATCCGAAGGTGAAGCTGTCGGTCACGCTGTTGCACCGGCCGGTGGATCTGATCGAAGAAGGTTTCGATGTCGGCATCGTCGTGCCCGGTCAGGTCAGCAGCGAAACGATGGTCCGACGGCCTCTATTCAAGGTGTGTCCGGTCGCCACGGCGTCCGCGCGTTATCTGGAAACGCATCCAGCGCCACAACAACCCGCGGACCTGGTCGCGCACACATTCCTCGCGCCCTCGGCTGATATTCACAGCACGACATGGCATTTCGCGGGAGCGGACGGAAGCGCGCAGACGGTCAGTCTTGATCCCGCGTACATGGTCAACAACTCGGTGATGCTTCGGCAGGCGGTGCTGGCCGATATGGGCGTCACCATTCTTCCTGAGAATCACGTGGCCGCGGATCTGGCCGACGGCACGCTCGTGCAGGTTCTGCCCGGCTGGCGAATCCTCGATGCTGACAAGGAGCTTTCGCTCGTCTACCCGGGACGACGTCACGTGTCAGCCAAGACACGTTCTTTCGTCGATTTCACGGTGAATTACTTCCGCGCGGGCGTACTGCCCGCGCACCCTTTCGCATACTCCAATAGTTAATTGCGCAATTGGGCCTCAATCTTTCGGCGCAAAGAGCGTACGCTTACATCTGCGAGAAGCGACTCCTTCATCGAAGGATGTCTCCAAACTTTAACGCGGCTTCGGCCGCGTTTTTTTTGGTCTGTACGAGAAGGTTGCCTCGCGCTTCGCGTCGCTATGCAAGCAATGCAACCTGTTCTTCAATGCCGTCCAGTATGGTCTGGCATTGCGTCACCAGCGAAAAACCCTCCGCGCGCAGCTGTGCGGACGGCCAATGCTGCATCCCGCGCCGATATTGCTCCAGCACGTCGAGCAGTGGCGGATACTGCAGCACGCCCGCGGCACCCATCACGCGGTGATGCCACTCCCGCAATGGTTCGATGTCGCGCGCATCGATGGCCTGCGTCGCGTCGATGTTTTCCAGCAGCGTCGGCAATGCACGCAGATCGTCGCGAACCGCCGCGACAAACGCATCGAGCAGCGACTTGACGGTCGATTCGCTTCCCCACAACTGGGTCATATGAGCGAGGTCGACCGGGATGAATGCGCGCGTCATCCCGGGCGCGGGCGCGTGGGTTGCGGGTTTGTCATGCGGGCTCGCCGTTTTCGCATCGGTGGCCGGCACACGCGTGACTTCCGTGCCGAACCAGCGCGCGAGGTAGTCGCGCAAGGTCGCAAGACGCGTCGGCTTGACGAGGCAGTCGTCCATGCCGGCTTCGCGACATGCCCGCAGATCCTCGGGCGCCGTGTTGGCGGTGATGCCGAGAATCGGCAACCGCGTCGCGTCGTTGCGCGCTCGCTCGCGCGAGCGCACCTCACGCGCCAGTTCGTAGCCCGACAGGTTCGGCATATGACAGTCGGTGATCAGGAAGCCGTAGCGCGTCTGCTCGAGCGCGACGAGTGCTTCGGCGCCGTCGTCGACCACGTCGCAGGCAAAACCGAGCAACGCGAGTTGATGACGGATCAGCTCCTGATTCACCGGATGATCCTCCGCGACGAGCACGAGCCGCCCGCTTGCGATGGCGCGCTCGCGATCCGGCGCAGCGATGCCGGTCTCGATCGCGCCGACGTGCCGCGCCGGCACGGTCGCGAGGCCGCTCAATGCCGCCGCGCACGCCGCGCCGAGTCCGCGCCATGAAATCGGGTTGATGCTCAGCCGGACGTTATCGTCGACCACGCGATAACCTGTCGGCTTCGGCTTTTCCGTCAGGCAGATCACACGGGCGCGCGATGCGCCGTCCTTCGGTATATCCCGCCCTTCCGCAACGAAAATCAGATCGGCGGCGGTGAACGTAGCGGGCCTCATGCTTGCCGCGGAATCGGGCGAGACCACATCGAGTGCAATGCCGAGCGCCTCGCCGAAATGCACCATCGCCTGCGCAACGCGCGTGTCGGCCGTCACGATCACGCCACGTTTTCCGCGCAAACGGCCGGCGGTATGCGTTCGCGTTTCGATCGGCATCGCGAGCCGCAGCGTCATGCGCGTGCCTGTTCCGGGCGTGCTCTGCAGTTGCAGCGTGCCGCCCATCAGTTCGACCAGCTTGCGGCAGATCGTCAAGCCAAGCCCGGTGCCGCCGAAACGACGCGTCGTCGACGATTCGGCCTGCACAAACGGCTCGAAGAGTTGCACCTGGACATCCGGTGCGATGCCGATGCCCGTGTCTTCGACGGTGATATCGATGGTCTGCACGGTGTCGGTCTGCGCGCTCAGCACCACGCACACGTCCACTTCGCCGGCGGGCGTGAATTTGATCGCGTTGCCGAGCAGATTGAAGAGAATCTGCCGCAGCCGCACGCTGTCGCCACGCAGGCTGGCCGCGACGCCCGGCTCGACGTCCACGCGTACTTTCAGGCCTTTCTCATGCGCACGTCCCGCAAGCAGCCCCACCGCGTTATCGACCAGTTCGCGCAATTCGATCGGCTCCGATTCGATCGTGAGCCGCCCGGCTTCGATCTTCGAATAGTCCAGCAGATCGTCGAGAATCTGCAGCAGCGCGCCCGCCGACTCGTGAATCATGCCGAGCATCTCCCCCTGGTCGGCGTTGAGCGGCGTGCGTTCCAGCACTTCGACAAGGCCGAGGACGCCGTTCATCGGCGTGCGGATTTCATGGCTCATCATCGCGAGGAAGTCGTCTTTCGCACGCGACGCCGCCTCCGCGAAATCGCGCGCGCGGGCGAGTTCATCCGCGCGGGCGTGATCGATGCTCGCGTCCACGCCGTAGCCGCTCCACACGACGCTACCTGTCGCCTCGCGGCGCGGCACCAGTTCGGCGCGTACCCAGCGAAAACCCGACGCACCGTCGCCGAAGCGAAACTCGACGTGAATTGGCTGCACCGAGCGCGCCGAGCGCTCAAGTTCGACCATCAACGCGCGACGATCCTCCGCGCAGACACGCGCAAAATCGATGCTGCCCGGTTCGGTCAACGCCCGGCCGTCGTTACCGAGAAGGCCCTGCGTGTCGCCGCCGACATAGAGAAACGAGTACGCGCCCGCCGGATCACGGCGCAGCTGGAACACGACCGCCGGCAGCGAGCGCGTTACATCGAAGAGACGCCGCTCCGTCTCGTGCGCGAGCACTTCCGCGCGGCGGATATCGGTGATATCGACCACCGTCCCGAGCACGCATGACGGCATGCCATCGATGCCCGTACACATGCACGTCCAGAAAATCCCGTGACGGGCGTCGCCCGCACGGCCGGCGAATTCCAGTTCGATCTGCTGCCATTCGCCGCTTTCGAGCGTGCGCCGCGTGATGCGATCGAGACTCAGGCTGTTCGACGCGCCCCACGCCTGCACATCGTGGCTCGTCCGGCCGATGACCGTCGCGCGCGCGAGGCCTGTCGATTCCTCGTACGCGCGATTGACAGCGATATAGCGCCCATCCAGATCTTTCGCGACGAGCGGATACGGCACCATCTCCATCATCGTCTGCTGGAAATTGAGCTGGGTGGCGAGTTCACGCTCGGTGCGCTTGCGCAGCCGCATCTCACGTTGCAGCAGCACATAGGCGCGCAATGTCACAACGAGAATCGCACCGATAGCGATCAGAAACGGCAGCAGGCGCACCGCGCTGACGGCTTCGATTCCGCGCTGCGGCGTCGGTGCGGTGATCCACCGGTTGCGAATGCGCTGCCTGTCGTCCGGCGGCATCGCCGATAGCGCGCGATCGAGATCATCGCGCAACGCAAGCTGCCGATGTGGCACGGCAAACCGGATTTCGCCGGTGCGCCCCGTATCGTCGAACGCGACGCCAAGGCCATGGAACGCGCCATCGGAAAGCCGCGATCGCACCGAAGGCGCGAGGCCCAGATAGGCATCGGCCTCGCGACGCTCGACCGCGGCCAGCGCGGCGGCCGTGTCGGAGTACGTCAGAATTTGCGCGTGTGGGTAGCGCCCGGCGAGAAAGCCTTCGAGCGCGAAGCCCTTTTCGAGGGCGATGCGGGCACCCTGCAACTGGCCGCGCGTGAACGAAGCGCTGCGCTCGCGGCGCGTCACCACCGACATGGGTGCGCGAAAGTAAGGTGCGGTGAACGACAGACACCGGTCCCGCTCGGGCGTGCGCGCAACACTCATCAACACATCGACTTCCCCCGCGCACGCAGCCGCTAGCAGGTGGGGCATATCGGCGTACGCGCGGGTTTCGAACGTCACGCCTGGCCCGACGAGCGCGCGCAGATAGTCGACGCTCAAGCCGCCCAGATTGGCTCCGTCGACGATTTCGAACGGTTCCCAGCCGCCTGCGAGAATGCCGATTGTCAGTCTGGCGGGATACGCCGACACCAGTTCACCGGACGCGGATTCGAGCGGCACAGCCGCGAGCGCGGCGTGAGCGACGACCATCGCAGCCCACGCCACGCAAACGAGGAAGCAGTACATCGGACGCAGCAGCACGCCGCATCGTGCACGCGCAGGCTGGATGCTCATGATGAACATCGGAAAGCAGCGGAACGGATTCACGAGACCTCGGCCGGCTCACGTGCCGGTCCGGCAGGACCTTTATGCCGCGCGCCGCCTGGCCGCGGATAGAGCAGACCGGCAAGCACGCCGCCCCCGATCGGCGCGGCCCAGAAGAGCCAGAGTTGATCCAGCGCCCAGCCGCCCACAAAGAGTGCCGGCCCCGTGGAACGCGCGGGATTCACCGAGCCGTTCGTGATGGGAATAGCGATCAGATAGATCGCGGAAAGACAGGCGCCGGTCACGACCGGCGCAACCGCGCGCGACGCCCGTCGCGACATCTGCAGGTTGATCCATACGAAAGCGAATGACATCGCGAGTTCGAGTGCGAGCGCTGATTGCAGCTGAAAGTCGGCAGGCGAGTGGTCGCCATAGCCGTTTGCGCCGAAGTCGCTGATCGCAAGATCGAACCCCGGACGGCCCATGGCGATGAAATCGAGCACCGCCGCGCCTGTCACCGCCCCGAAAATTTGCGCAGCAACATACGGCAGCAGATCACGCACACGAAAACGTTGCGCAACCACGAAGCCGATCGTCACAGCAGGATTGAAATGTGCGCCGGAGAAGCGGCCCGCAGCGTAGCTGGCCGTCGTGATCGCGAGCCCGAATGCAATGGGAGCCTCCAGGCCGGCACATCCCATCTGGGATAGCGCACCTTTCACGACGAGACTGCCGCACCCGATGAACACGATCCAGGCCGTGCCCGCTGCCTCTGCCATCAAGCGCCTGCTCAGACTGGACATGTTGCCTCCTTTCATTGCTCTATCCCGGGTTAGCGTTCGCAACGCAAATGCCACTCGCGTTCTTCAAACTCCATCTGCATAACGAACGATCCAGGAACCTCATCTGTCCGCGACGCGCGAGTATGGGGCGCGACCGGCAGACAACTAATCGGACTACTCCTAATTCGACCTCGCCGGCGGCCGGCTGGAACGTCAGATCAGGCCAATCTGTCGGGCGTAGTTCGCCAGATCGGCTTCGGACGCCAGCCCGAGCTTGCGCATCGCGCTGCGCTTCTGTGTGCTGATCGTTTTGGCGCTTCGATCAAGCTTCTGCGCGATCCGATGGATCGTCATGCCGCGCGCATACATCTGGAAGACTTCCCACTCGCGCGCGCTCAGCACGCCCATACGCGGTTGCGATGGCGCGTCGGCGGCAGCCAGCACGCGCCGGGCATGACCGGAAAGCCAGAAGGTACCCGCGAGAGCGGCATCGATCGCGGTAGTCAGCGAACTCGCGACATCGCGTTTGTCAACAATAGCGTTGACGCCGATATGCACGAGACTGATCAGCGCGTGCGGGTGATGGATCATCGTGAGCACGACCACCGGCGGATGGGGAACCTCGCGCAGAACCCTGCGCAGCAGCGACACGGCATTACTCTCGCCACTGATTCCCGGCATGCCGACGTCGGAGACAATCACGTCGCAGCGGCAGTGATCGAGCAGTTCCGCCAGCGCCTGGGAATCGACCGCCTCGCCGACTACCGACAGATGCGGCGTAGCTGACAGCAGCGAGCGGACGCCGCTGCGCACGCAACTGTGATCGTCCGCCACGATGACGCGGATCGTCTCTTTCAACGCACGCTCTGCCTGGCGCCTTCAGCGACGACGCCGTGATCGACGGCAAATCTGAACAGCTCGACATCGGTATGCAGCGCGAGTTTTTTCATCGCTGTGCACTTCTGCGCGCTGATCGTCTTGACGCTGCGCCCGAGGCGCGTCGCGATCTCCGTGACGCCGAGACCGGCCGCATAGTGCGTGAACACTTCCATCTCGCGGCGCGACAGCAGCTGGCGCACATGATCCAGCTGGCGTAACCGCGACGCATCGGACAGTTGCGCGCGCACGGCCGGTCCGAGATAACACTCGCGCGCGAGTGCGGTGACGATCGCCACGTTGATCAGGTCGATGCGATCGCGCTTGCTCACGACCGCATTCGCGCCGAGTGAGAGCGCCTGCTGCAAGGCGTCGGCTTCGGATTCCATCGTCAGCAAAACCAGCGCCACGTGCGGGTAGCACGCCCTGAGACGCGCGACGGTATCGAGGCCGTCGCTGTGGCCGACGACAGGCATGTGCAGATCCATCACCACCAGATCGCAGGGCGTCTGCTCCGCCTGCGCAAAGACTTCGCTGGAGTTCGACGCGCGGCCCACGATCTTCATGTTTGGAAAGCCCGACAACAGGTTCTCCATGGCAAGCAGAACAAGGGGATGATCGTCGGCGATGATGGTACGGATAGATGCAGCGCCGCTGGTGTCGCTGCTGTGAGGGTCGGTCATGAAATTCGTCTCCGGCGCTGGTCCGCAAGCTGATGCCCGCATCATGCGAGCGCTCGATCTGCCAGAGCGAGAATCAAATATTTGCTATTCGACCGACATAAGAAAGCTCTGAAATACCCCCGTCGGCCTGGGGGCGCTCTTCATTTGATTAGTTTTCCGATCTATTTCATGCCATACCGTGTGCGCGAATAAAGGCAAAGAGACCCGGATCGTTGCTCACACCCAGCTTGACCATCGCGTCGCGCTTCTGACGACTGACAGTGCGCACGTTGCGATCGAGCCGACGCGCGATTTCGCTGATCGACAGCCCGCTCACGAACAGGCCAAGCACCTCGGTTTCGCGCGGCGACAGACGGGGCGGCGCGGTCATTTCGCTCGCTTCGGAACCGGCCTCGGCGAGCGTGACCAGGATCGACTTGCTGACATACGGGCGCCCGTAACCGACTGTTCGCACCGCGGCAGCCAGCTCATCCATCGACCCGGTCTTGTTGAGCACGCCAGCGACGCCGTCGGTCATGATCGAGCGCAGGATCGCGGCGTTCGTGACGCCCGTCAGCACGATGATGCGGATCGCCGGCCATGTCTGACGGATGCGGCGCATGAGACGCAGCCCGTCTTCCGCCGGCGTGCCGGCTTCCGGCATCGTCAGATCGGTGACGAGCACGTCGCAGGGCGTGGCTTCGAGCAGCCGGATGAGGGACTGTGGACCGCTCGCGTCGCCAACGACTTCGATGCCGTCATGCAACGCAAGCGATGCGCGCACGCCGATCACCACAAAAGGATGGTCATCGGCCACGATGACCCGGATTTTTGCCATGCTTTCTCTCCATGTTGGTATAGGTGTGTGATGGTTATCAAGGAGCGCGCCGGGGAAGCGCCGCTTGCGCAACCTGACGTTCGCCTGGAAGCGCCTAATCACATCACCACATGGAGGGAACAAAAATCAGAGTGATCCTAATCATATGACAAATAGTCGAATGTCCAAACGGATGCTCGAACAGCGCGGGGCCCGGATCAGGCCCGTGCCGGCGCGACGCTACGGGGAACGGCGGCCCGCGGAAAGACCGGCAACGCGATCAACGCACAGAGACTTCCCATCGCCCAGACGGCCGGCCACGATCCGATCGACAACACCAGCGGAATGGCGAGCGGCGTCACGAACATCATCATGAACACGCAGGTGTTGCCGATCGCGAGCGCCGTACCCGCGCGGCTCGTGCCCGCAAGCGTCGCGAGTTCGGTGAACGCGACGCCGTGCCATGCCGAAGCCGACACGCCGCCCAGCACGATCATCGCGGCGAACACGATCGCCATGGCAGTGTGCAATGCGCCCACGCCGGCGGTCAGCAGCGCGAGCGGTGCGAACAGTAGCGCCGTAACCAGACTGCACGCACGCATATAGGCGCGACGGTTGCCACGACGATCGGTCCAGTGACCGCTCCAGACGCGCATGACCGCAGCACCTGTCTGCACAGCGGCCATCGTGACGCTGATCGTCAGCAGACCGGCGCGACTGAAGTCGTGCAGAAACACGGTCGCGAACGTCACCACCGTCAGTTGCGGGACGCACAGCACGCCCATGCCGAGCGCCGTGCGCCAGATCCGGACATCGCGCAGCGGCGAAACCGGACGCCGCGAAGGCTGCGACGCGACGGAAGGCGCTGCTTGCATGCCGCGCGCCGCACCTTCCGCGGCGGGCGGCTCATGCAGCCAGCGCCACGCGAATCCGGCGGTCACCGCGCACAGGACCGCCAGCACGCCGTAGACGCACGCAAATCCATGCCACGCAGCAAGCGCGGGAAGGACCAGTGCGCCGAGGCCGCCTCCTGCCGGCACGGCCGTCTGCCGGATGCTCATGGCGAGACCGCGCTCGCCTTCGCGAAACCACGCCATTACCGCGCGACCGCTCGAACCGTTGACGCTGCCGCCCAGCAGTCCGACCAGCAGCAGGCCCGCAGCGAGCATCCCTACGCCCGGGACCCAGGCGCCTTGTGGCGAAACAAACGCAGCCATCCCCGCCAGTGCCGCCGCCGTCAGGCCGAGCCCAAGCAGCAACACGCGCCGGTCGCCCCAGCGATCCGTCAACAATCCCCACGGCAGCTCGCTAACTGCGATGCCAAGGCCGAGCATCCCGAACAAAAGACCGAGCGCGTGATTGTCAACGCGATAGCCCGAGCGGATAAAGACCGCGGTCGTCGGAATGCCAGAAAACGCTGCCGAAAAGCTCGCGTTCGCCGCGAAGCCGACACCCAGCACTTTCCATCGATGACTGCGTCCGCACGGGCCGGATACGCCCTGTGAAAGATGCCTGCCCATGTGACCTCCCGAGGATTCGACGAAGTCATCCTACGGATAGACTATCCATCGGAAAAGCGGGAATATAAGATCACTTCCATCGGAGTTTCCGAATCATGAGCCAACGTGCGTTCGATCTCGCGCAGCTTCGAACCTTTGTTGCCGTGGTCGAGGCCGGCACGGTTTCGGGGGCGGCGGAGCGGGTGTTCCTGTCGCAGTCGTCGGTGAGCGAGCAGGTGAAGAAGCTCGAGGAGCGCGCCGGCCAGCCGCTCTTCGTGCGCAGCAAGCAGGGTGTCACCGCGACGCCCGCCGGCACGAAACTGCTCGACCATGCGCGCCGCATCCTCGCGATGAGCGAGGCGGCGTTCGAGGATATGCAGGGGCGCGCGCTCGACGGCGAGCTGCGGATCGCCATCACCGACTACTACCGGCCGCACGAGATCGCGGGCGTGCTGAAGGCCTTCTCGGAGCAGCATCCGCGTTTGCGTCTGCACGTGACGGTACTGCCGAGCGCGGTCATCGACAGCGCCGGGGACGATGCCACCTTCGATATTGGTCTGTCGCTGCGTCTCGTGACGCCCGAAAGTGGACGCGTCGCCGTCGGGAAAGGCCACAGGAAGGGTGCGGTGATCCGGCGCGAGCGGCTCGTATGGGTGAGCTCGGCGGATGCCGACCCGCGGATCGCCACGCCCTATCCGCTCGTGCTCCTGCCATCCAGTTGCCAGCTACAGCGCTTCATCGTGAAGCTGCTCGATGAGCGCAACGTGCCGTATGTGATTTCGCATTCGGCGTCTGGCGTGGCCGGGCTGCAGCTGGCGTTGAAGGCGGGTCTGGGGATCTCGTGTCTGAACGAGTCGTCAATTGGCGCCGGGCTGGCCGCGTGTCCGGCGTCGGTGCGGCTTCCTGCCCTGCCGGCGGTGGAGTTTCATCTGCTGCCGGGCCGCCTCGGCGAGGACGATCTCGTCACCAACGCGCGCGCCGCCTTGAAGCGGCTTTTTAGCTGACTGGCTGGGAAAAAGGCGACGCGCCGCGCGATCGCGGGCGTCGCTTATGTTCAGAAGCAGGGAGCGTCACGCAAATCCGAACCCGGAATCAGGACGTCACCGGCGCCGGCAACGCGGCCGCCGACACACTGGCCGGACGCTTCGTCAGGCGGGCGTTCAACGTGGCCGAACTCCCCGTGCCCGTATGGAACACCGCGACAGCTGCCGTCAGACGTCGCGCCTGGTCTTCGAGCGAACTTGCTGCTGCGGCAGCCTGCTCGACCAGCGCAGCATTCTGCTGCGTCACTTCGTCCATCTGCGCGACGGCGAGGTTCACCTGATCGATGCCCGTGCTCTGCTCCGACGCTGCTGCGGCGATCTCGCTCATGATGGCGCTCACGCGCGTGATGGCCTCGACGATTTCGGTCATCGTCGTGCCCGAGCGCTCGACCAGATCCGCGCCCGCTTCGACCCGCGCTGTCGATTCGCCGATCAAGCCCTTGATCTCCTTCGCCGCGCCGGCGCTACGTTGCGCCAGCGAGCGCACTTCGCTCGCGACGACTGCGAAGCCGCGACCCTGTTCGCCCGCGCGCGCCGCCTCGACGGCCGCGTTGAGCGCGAGAATGTTCGTCTGGAACGCGATGCCTTCGATCACGCCGATGATGTCGCCGATCTTGCGTGAATCGCTAACGATGTGGTTCATCGTCCCCACCACCTGCTGCGTCAGTTCGCCGCCCTGTGCTGCGAGGCCCGACGCGCCCTGCGCCAGCGAACTGGCCTGCTTCGCGTTCTCGGCGGTCTGCTTGACCGTCGACGTGAGCTGTTCGATGCTCGCCGCGGTTTCTTCGAGCGAAGCGGCCTGTTCCTCGGTGCGCTGCGACAGATTGGTGTTGCCCGACGCGATTTCGCTGACGCCCGTATCGATCGATTCCGTCCCGCTGCGCACCGTGTTGACAGTCGCGATCAACGACTCCTGCATCTTCCGTAACGCGGCGGCCAGTTGCCCCATCTCGTTGTCGCCGGTTATCGCGACGCGGCCGGTCAGGTCGCCGTCCGCGATCCGCTGGAACTGCGCGATCGTCGCCCGCACCGGATGCACGATCGCGCGCACCATCGCCACACGGCCAAGCCACGCCAATAGCAGCGACACCACCATGCCGACCGCAACCGCCACGCTCACCACATTGAAGCGGTCCTGCGCGTCGCCGTAGCGCTGTTCGCCGTGATCGAGTTGCAGCTTCTCGAGCACAAGCATCGACTTCTCAAAATTGCTGTAGAGCGACGGCAGCTTGTGCGCCTGGAGTTGCTGGAACGCGGTTTTGTCGCCGGCCTTCAGCGCAGCCATGGCGGGCTCGACGCCGTCGTGCAGGAATGCGTCGCGCTTGTCCTGCATGTCCTTGATGAGACGTTGCTCGTCCGCGTCCGTGCCCGCGTTGCCCACATAATGGGCGAGACGGTCATTCGACGATTTCAGGTACTGGTCGAAGCGCTTGAGCACCGCGTCCGCGCCTTCCTGGTCATTCAGGTCAACGAGGGATGCGTAGGTAGCGAGTGCGAGACGCAGGCGCAGCAGCTGCCCGGCACTGCCTTCGAGATCCGCGACTGCGGGCGTATCGACCGTGTACATCTGTTGCAGCGATTCGTTGCTGGCTCGCAGCGACAGCAGACCCGCCGCCGCGCCGACAAGCAGGACGATCCCAAAGAAGGCAACCATCAGGCTCAGGTACGCGCGAATCGATAAATTCTTCAACATACTTTCGTCTCCGTGATGCAGCCCCGGCGAGTCCGGCGCCTCGTGTGCGGCCGGACTTCTGCGTGTTCGCCTATCCCGGCCGCCCCGCTCCATCCACCTTTCGTTAAGCGGACGCAACATATCTGGTTGTCGGCCTGATTCTCGAAAACTTGATGGCGCGCAGGACCTTCGGGTGCTTCGCGTTTGACGCAACGCAAGACTATGGGTGCTTTGCGGGCGATGAGGTAGCCGGCGCGGCGCCGCCGTCGCTTGCACCTTCCATCGTCGATGTGGCTGTTTCTGGCTCGATCTGGAGACGGCTGCGGCGAACGGGCCGGGATGTCGAGCATTGCCTGCAAGGATGCGTTAGCGGAAAGTAGCGAGGCACATTTGCGGGGAGCGTCGCGACATGACTGAAGTGGAGTCCGGACTGGTTGTGTTCATCGTGCTCCTCCTGTCAACGGGCTTTGGAGTGCTCGTGAGGCCTTTGCTGCCCGAAGAGCACAAGGCGCACGAGACGGTGCAGCTGATCCAGCTGGTCATCGGCATGCTGGTCACGTTCGCTGCGCTCGTGCTGGGTCTGATGACGGCGTCGGCCAAGAGCAGCTTCGACACGGTTGCCAACGATTTCCGCGCGTACGCCGCCGATCTGATCCAGCTCGACGTCAAACTTCGCGACTACGGGCCGGATACATCGGACGCACGCGCGCTGCTACGCGCCTATACCGCCGAGGCGATCGCGACGACATGGCCGCACGAACCGCCGCCGCCCGGCGACTATTACCAGAAGAACGTCCCACACAATCCCGAGCAGCTGGAAAGCCCCCGCCTCGGCCACCTGCTCGACCAGGCCGAAAGCGGGATCCGTCAACTCAACCCACCTGACGCGTTTCATCAGTCGCTCGTCGGCGACATCCTTGCCCAGTTCACCGCGGTGAGCAAAGCGCGCTGGAAACTGATCGAGGAAGCACACAGCTCGATTTCGGACCCGTTCTTCAAGACCCTCACGTTCTGGCTATCGGTGATCTTTCTGAGCTTCGGCCTGATCGCGCCGCGCAACGCGCTGGCGCTGGTGACGATCACGCTCGGCGCGCTGTCGATTGCGTCGGCGATTTATGGAATCGTGGATCTGGATACGCCGTTCACCGGGCCGATCGTCATTCCGAGCCAGCCGATGCGCGACGCGCTCGCGCATCTGGGCGGCTAGCAATGCGCCGCGTGGCTCACATTTCATCGGTATCCGGTGAGCGTCGAAAAATCGATATCCGTGAATTTCGGTCGACTGGAACAGAACATGCTTTTATCGAAGAACCCAAGTCCATCGACTCGAGAACAACATGCAGCCGTGCGGTTCAACGCCAAAAACCCGCAGTCAATCGCGAACGCATTGCGCTCGCAAGCGTACAGACTGCGATGCGCACCAGCGGCACATTGGGGGTGCACAGTGCCGACACAGGTCGCGTGCGTTTTGAGTCAGTTGTTGCTATTTAGCCAAACATTAGCAGCAGCGGCCTTTTCGGTCCTATAGTTAAAGTGCTTTCTTAAGTTTGGTGTGCAGTGCGGGGAGGTGTGTGATGAAACGCAGAACAGCGCGTCAACTGGTTCGACTGCTTTCCGATTTCCGGCATTCGGCTGATTGCAGAATGCTCCGGGCAGCCGCGGCCAGCGAAGAACTGGAGCGCATCCTGAACGAAGAGGAGTCCGCGCCAGCCCGGCATGACGAAGATGTGGTGGATTCGCGGCAGGAAGTGTTTGCTGGAGCCCGACATGAAAAATTCCAGTGAACAGTCACTGCGCGGCCAGATCGAGAAATGGCTGGCCCCTTCACCGTCGATTCCGCTGCACGTAACGCGCTTCAGCCGCGCGCAACGGAACGGCAAACGCTACGTGTGCGTTGAGACATCGTTACCAGCCGGCACCCGCGCATTGTTTTTCTTCAGACATCCCGATGGTTGCTGGTGCGTGTTCCCGCCGGTCGCCGATACGCCCAGGCTGCACTTCATCCCGGTCGTTCCGCCCACATCCGCCGAAACATCAGCAGGTCCAGCTCTGGCGCTTCACGGGTAAGGCCGGTAAGCATCGTGTGGACCTGCGCGCGGTATCGAGTGAAAAAGCACACCACGATTAGCGCGCGGTAATCACGCCCGCTCAACTGGCAAAACCCTCAAACCAGCCGAAGGTAAATCAGTTCGCGCTTGATATAGGCGTAAAAAATCGGCGCCGCGATCACACCCGGAATGCCGAACGCAGCCTCCATGACGAGCATCGCCACGAGCAGTTCCCACGCACGCGCCTCGATCTGCCCGCCGACGATCCGGGCATTGAGAAAATATTCGAGCTTGTGAATCAGGACGAGGAACACCAGCGACATCACCGCCGCCGAAAAGCTGACCGACAGCGCGATCGCAACAATCAACGTGTTGGAAATCAGATTGCCGATCACCGGCAACAGGCCGACGATAAATGTCACCATCACGAGCGTCTTCGACAACGGCAGGCGGTCGTGGAACAGCGGCAGGATCACCAGAAGGAAAACGCCGGTGAACGTCGCGTTGATCGCGGAAATCTTGATCTGCGCGAATACGATGCGCCGGAAGGCATCGGCAAACCGCGCGACCCGCGTCACGAACGCCGTCGACAGCGGCAGGCGCTGCATATGCCGCTGCGCGCCCACGGCAATGATCGCGCCGATGATCATCCCGATGACAACATGCCCGAAGACCCGCGCCACACTCTTGCCGCCCTGCTGCAACGCATTGGAATGCTCATGCATCAGCAGCATCGCCTTCAGCTTCATCTGCTCGGCATCGACCGGCAGATATTCGGCGATTGAAGGGGGAATGCGCGCGCGCGCCTGATCGACGAGCGGCATCATCTGTTCGAGCAGCTTCTGCACGCTTGGCACGTCCTGCTCGAAATGCTCGATGATGCCGATCGTAACGCCCGTTAGCGCGCCGACGATCGCCGCAGACAGCAACACCACCGATATCCATCGCGCCCACGGACCCGATACGCGCTTTTCGATCAGCGGCGCCATCGTGTGCACAAGCTGATAGACGAGCATGCCCGCGAGGAGTGCACCCAGCAGCTGCAGATGCAATACAGCCCACATTCCGATGAGCGCCACGATGTAGCTGCCGATCTCCACGGCGGACAGCTTCGGCAGACTCATATCGCTCGTCAGCCTCACCGGGCGAGGGCGCAGATCCTGCACGTGCGTGTCGTCAGGTGCCTGGTTTCGCTTCGTCATGACTCTCCCGTCCCCAACCTGGTGACGCAGTGTTATTTTTGGGTCGCCGGCTGGCGCTTCAACAACGGCGCCAGATACTTGCCGGTAAAACTTGCCTTCGACTTCGCCACCTGCTCCGGCGTGCCCTGGGCAATGATCTGCCCGCCGCCCGCGCCGCCTTCCGGCCCGAGATCGATCAGCCAGTCGGCTGTTTTGATCACGTCGAGATTATGCTCGATGATTACGACAGTATTACCTTGATCGCGTAACCGGTGAATCACTTCGAGTAGCAGCGCGATATCGTGGAAATGCAGACCGGTCGTGGGTTCGTCGAGGATGTATAGCGTGCGCCCCGTGTCGCGCTTGCTCAGTTCCAGCGAAAGTTTCACGCGCTGCGCTTCGCCGCCCGATAACGTGGTGGCCGACTGGCCCAGACGGATGTAGCCGAGACCCACGTCGAGCAGCGTCTTCAGCTTGCGCGCGACCACCGGCACCGGCTTGAAGAATTCGTACGCGTTCTCGACGGTCATCTCCAGCACTTCGCTGATGTTCTTGCCCTTGTACTGAACGTCGAGTGTTTCGCGGTTGTAGCGCTTGCCGTGACACACGTCGCAGGGCACGTAGACGTCCGGCAGGAAGTGCATCTCGACCTTCAGCACACCGTCGCCCTGACACGATTCGCAGCGGCCGCCCTTCACGTTGAACGAGAAGCGGCCCGGATCGTAGCCACGCTCTTTCGCCGCTGGCACGCCCGAGAACAGTTCGCGGATCGGTGTGAAGACGCCGGTGTACGTCGCCGGATTCGAGCGCGGCGTGCGGCCGATCGGCGACTGGTCGACATTGATGACCTTGTCGAAATGCTCCAGGCCTTCGATCGCTTCGTACGGCGCGGGCTCTGCGGCCGAGCCGTACAGGTGATGCGCGACCGCGTGGTACAGCGTGTCGTTGATCAGCGTCGACTTGCCCGAACCCGATACGCCTGTCACGCAGGTCAGGAGGCCGACCGGCAGATCGAGCGTCACGTGCTTCAGGTTGTTGCCGTACGCCTCGACGATACGCAGATGCCGCTCGTCGGGCTGTTTACGATCGTCCGGATATTCGATGCGACGCGCGCCCGACATGTACTGGCCGGTTATCGAAGCCGGGTCGGTCTGCACCTGCTTCGGCGTGCCTTCGGCGATCACCATGCCGCCGTGCTCGCCGGCGCCCGGCCCCATGTCGACGACATAGTCGGCCATGCGGATCATGTCTTCATCATGCTCGACGACGATCACCGAGTTGCCGAGGTCGCGCAGATGCTTGAGCGTGGAGATCAGACGGTCGTTGTCGCGCTGATGCAGGCCGATCGACGGCTCGTCGAGCACGTACATCACGCCGGTCAGGCCCGAGCCGATCTGCGATGCGAGACGGATACGCTGCGCTTCGCCACCTGAAAGCGTTTCCGCGCTGCGTTCCAGCGACAGATAATCGAGCCCGACGTTATTCAGGAACATCAGACGCGCGACGATTTCCTTCACCACCTTGTCGGCGATCTCGCCCTTTGCGCCTTCGAGACGCAGCGTCTGGAAATAGCCGAGTGTGTCGCGCAGCGGCATGCCGCTCACTTCGAAGATGCCGCGTGCGTCGCCGTCGCTGCCGATCCGCACGAACCGCGCTTCGCGGCGCAGACGCGTGCCTTCACAGGCCGGGCATGCCTGATTGTTCTGATACTTCGCGAGTTCTTCGCGCACCGCGACCGAATCGGTCTCGCGGTAGCGCCGCTCCAGATTCGGGATGATCCCTTCAAACACGTGCTCGCGGATCGACGTGCGGCCACGCTCGTTCATGTACGAGAACGGAATGGTCTGCTTGCCCGAGCCGTACAGCAGGATCTTGCGGATCTTCTCCGGCAGGTCTTCGAACGCGGTATCGATATCGAATTCGTAAAACGCCGCGAGACTCTGCAGCATCTGGAAGTAGAACTGGTTGCGCCGGTCCCAGCCCTTCACCGCACCCGCCGCCAGCGACAGCGACGGATGCGCGACCACCCGCTTCGGATCGAAGAACGTGATCTGGCCGAGGCCGTCACATTCCGGACACGCGCCCATCGGATTGTTGAACGAGAAAAGCCGCGGCTCCAGTTCCTGCAGCGAGTACGAGCAGATCGGACACGCAAACTTCGAGCTGAACAGATGCTCCTTTTCGGTGTCCATCTCGAGCGCGATCGCTCGACCATCAGCAAGACGCAGCGCCGTCTCGAACGATTCGGCGAGACGCTGCTTCATGTCGGCGCGCACCTTCAGACGGTCGACGACCACGTCGATCGTGTGCTTGTCGTTCTTCTTCAGCTTCGGCAGCGAGTCCACTTCGTAGATCTTCGCGACGCCTTCGTTCGCCGTGCCGCCGCCCGAGCTCACGCGGAAACGGATAAAACCCTGCGCCTGCATCTCCTCGAACAGCTCGACGTGCTCGCCCTTGCGGTTCGCCACGACCGGCGCAAGGATCATCAGCTTCGTGTCTTCCGGCAACGCGAGCGCGGCGTCCACCATCTGCGAGACGCTTTGCGACTCCAGCGGAATTTCGTGGTCCGGGCAATAAGGCGTGCCGACGCGCGCGTACAGGAGACGCAGGTAGTCGTGGATTTCGGTGACCGTGCCCACGGTGGAGCGCGGATTGTGCGAGGTCGCCTTCTGCTCGATCGAAATCGCCGGCGACAGCCCCTCGATCAGATCGACGTCCGGCTTTTCCATCAATTGAAGGAATTGCCGCGCATACGCGGACAGACTTTCCACGTAGCGACGCTGACCTTCCGCGTAGAGCGTATCGAAGGCGAGCGATGATTTGCCCGAGCCGGACAGGCCGGTAATCACGATCAGCTTGTGACGCGGCAAGTCAAGATTGACGTTCTTCAGGTTGTGGGTGCGGGCCCCACGGATACGGATTTGTTCCACGCGTTATTCCATGACCTGGCGGAAAGAGGGGGAGGCTAAACCTGCTACTATAACGACTTTTCCAGACCGTCGTTACGGCTTCCTGACAACGCCCGCAAGGCGCGAAGCAGGTTTGTCATGCCGCGGTCAGGCGCCGCGGCGAACGGGTTTCAGGCCCTTCAGATGGGGACGTTGTCCGCGACCGCAAGCCAGCAGCGGGCCACCGGCCGAAGCACCGTGCCGCATGCTACCCGTTGCGCCCGGTACACCCGCGGTACATCACCAGGCAGCAAGCCGCCCCGCGGATGGCCTCCCGAATCACTCGAATATCGCTTCCGATGTCCAATCCATCCGCAACATCTTCACGCATGAGCGCGCCTGAACTGCGCGCGACCGTGTCGCTCGCTGCGATCTTCGCGCTGCGCATGCTCGGCCTCTTCATGATCATGCCGGTGTTTTCGATCTACGCGAAAACGATTCCGGGCGGCGACAACGTGCTGCTCGTCGGTATTGCGCTTGGCGCGTACGGCGTCACGCAGTCCCTGCTCTACATCTTCTATGGCTGGATTTCCGACAAGATCGGCCGCAAGCCGGTGATCGCCACCGGTCTTCTGATCTTCGCGCTCGGCAGTTTTGTCGCGGCTTTCGCGCACGACATGACGTGGATCATCGTCGGACGGGTGATTCAGGGGATGGGCGCGGTGTCGTCGGCGGTGATCGCGTTTATCGCGGACCTGACTGCCGAAGAGCACCGCACGAAGGCAATGGCGATGGTCGGCGGCAGCATTGGCGTGTCGTTCGCGGTGGCGATCGTCGGCGCGCCGATCGTGTTCCAGTGGGTTGGCATGAGCGGCCTCTTCGCGCTGGTCGGCGTGTTCTCGATTCTCGCGATCGGCGTCGTGCTGTGGGTCGTGCCCGATGCACCGAAACCGGTCCACGTGCGTGCGCCGTTCGCTGAAGTACTGCATAACGTCGAACTGCTACGCCTGAACTTCGGCGTGCTCGTGCTGCACGCGACGCAGACCGCATTGTTCCTCGTGGTGCCGCGTATTCTGGAAGCGGGCGGCCTGCCGGTCGCGTCGCACTGGAAGGTGTATCTGCCGGTGATGGGTCTGGCGTTCGTCATGATGGTGCCGGCGATCATCGCCGCTGAAAAGCGCGGCAGGATGAAAGCGGTGCTGCTCGGTGCGATTGCGCTTATCCTGATTGGCCAGTTGTTGCTTGGCCTCGCACCTCATACCATTCTGACTGTGGCGGCGATTCTTTTCGTCTACTTCCTCGGCTTTAACGTGCTCGAGGCGTCGCAGCCTTCGCTGGTGTCGAAACTTGCACCAGGAACGCGCAAGGGCGCGGCCGCCGGCGTGTACAACACCACGCAATCGATCGGGTTGGCGATGGGCGGTGTGATCGGCGGATGGCTGCTGAAAGTGGACGGTCAAAGCGCCGTGTTTTTTACCTGCTCGGGGCTCGTGTTTTGCTGGCTTATAATCGCCGCAAACATGAAGCAGCCGCCGCGCAGGGCGTAACAGAATTTATCGGCGGACGGCTGCGGCGCGGCTTCGATCTCTGGCCCCAAGGGTCGCAAGACGAAACCGCGCATTGCCGACCGCCCGCAACGGAATCAACAGGAGAAACGCATGGCATCCGTGAACAAGGTCATTCTCGTCGGCAATCTCGGAGCCGATCCCGAGGTCCGTTATCTGCCGAGCGGCGACGCCGTGGCGAACATCCGCCTCGCAACGACCGATCGCTACAAGGACAAAACGTCGGGCGAAATGAAGGAAGCGACCGAATGGCACCGCGTGTCGTTCTTCGGCCGCCTCGCTGAAATCGTCAACGAATACCTGAAGAAGGGCTCGTCGGTGTATATCGAAGGCCGTATCCGCACGCGCAAGTGGCAGGCGCAGGACGGCACCGATCGTTACTCGACTGAAATCGTCGCTGAACAGATGCAGATGCTGGGTGGCCGTGGCGGCTCGATGGGCGGCGGCGGTGGCGATGACGGCGGCTATAGCCGTGAACCGTCGGAACGTAGCGGCGGTGGTGGCGGTCGCGCTCCGGCAAGCGCACCGCGTGGTGGCGCAGCAGGTGGCGGCGGTGCCAGCCGTCCGGGCGCACCGGCCGGCGGTGGGTTCGATGAGATGGATGACGATATTCCGTTCTGATTGCCCATAGCAGACATCTGAACGTTGAAACAGAAAGGCCCGCGGCAGTGATGCCGCGGGCCTTCAGTTTTCTGCCCTGTTCTGCCCTGCTCCGCGCTACCCTGCCCGCGGAAATAAACCACTCCGCCTTTAACGGAAAACCACCGTCTTACTCCCGTTCAGCACAACCCGATGCTCGACGTGCCACTTCACTGCACGCGCAAGCGTCACGCACTCGACATCGCGGCCGATGCCCGTCAGCTGCTCGGGCGTCATGCTGTGATCCACGCGTTCGACTTCCTGCTCGATGATCGGGCCTTCGTCCAGATCGGTCGTCACATAGTGCGCCGTCGCGCCAATCAGCTTCACGCCGCGATCGAAGGCCTGATAATAAGGCTTGGCGCCCTTGAAGCTCGGCAAAAACGAATGGTGAATATTGATCGCCCGTCCAGCCAGCCGGTCGCACAGTTGCGGCGACAGAATCTGCATATACCGCGCGAGCACAACCAGATCCACCTGATGCTCATCGATCACTTCCAGCACGCGCGCTTCCTGCGCGGCCTTCGCGTCGGCGGTCGAGCCCGTCAGCGGAAAGTGATGGAACGGAATGTCATAGCTCGCGGCGAGCTGATAAAACTCCTTGTGATTCGAAATGATCGCGGGAATCTCGATGCCAAGCTGACCGGTGCGATAGCGGAACAGCAGGTCGTTCAGGCAATGCCCGATCTTCGACACCATGATCACGACACGCGGCCTCACCGACGCATCATGCAGTTCCCACTTCATGCCGAACTGCTCAGCCAGCGGCGCGAACGACCCGCGCAGGACGTCCAGCCCCGGATCGCCGCCGACCTGCTGAAAATGCACGCGCATGAAGAACTCGCCGGTGTGGCTGTCCCCAAACTGGGCCGAGTCGAGAATGTTGCTGCCGCGCTCGAACAGAAAGCCGGACACCGCATGCACGATGCCGGGCCGGTCCGCGCACGACAGTTTGAGAATAAAGCTGTGTTCGGTCGACATGACCTGGGTGACTCCCTTCTTCAATCCGTATTTCGTTCAGTATGACAACGCGCGACGGGGTTCAGATAACCGCCGGCACGAACACCGCGGCAATGCCCGCGCACGCATCTTCGTCGATCCAGCGGCGCCGTAGCAGGCAGTCGAGCGTCGCGAGACTCGCATCGACCGTCATGGTGCCTTCCTCGATCCAGCGCGCGACTTCGTCGATGCGCGCGAGGCGATGTTCGCCCACTTCGCCGTCCTGATTGCGTGGCGCAAAATCCGCCGGCAATGCCAGGTCGTAGATAAAAACCTGCTCGGCCTGCGTGCCTTCCGGCAGCGACTGCAGCACATGCGCCGTCCGTCCCGCGACCGCGCGCACGGCAATCTCTTCCGGAATGCCCGCTTCTTCCCAGCACTCCTTGACGATCGTCGCTTCGATTCCGAATCCCCAACCGATGCCGCCCGCGACGACGTTATCCAGCATCCCAGGATCGGTCGCCTTCGTATCGCTACGCCGCGCGATCCACAATTGCGGCGCGCGATCGCCATATTCTACGACGCCGTTCAGATGCACCGCGTACGTCATCGTTCCGAAGAAGCGCGACGCCGCGCGCTCGATGTACGCGAGCGGTGACGCATCGAACGCATTGCGGATGGCGTATGTCTCATCGCGCCAGCCCGGAATGCGGCCCTCCGCGGCGAGCGCGCCGATCACTGCACCCAGCGCGGCGCTACGCAGTTCCAGCGTGTCGAAACGCGAAGATAGCGTGACGC
This sequence comes from Paraburkholderia sp. GAS42, assembly GCF_050436565.1. Taxonomy (NCBI): domain Bacteria; kingdom Pseudomonadati; phylum Pseudomonadota; class Betaproteobacteria; order Burkholderiales; family Burkholderiaceae; genus Paraburkholderia; species Paraburkholderia sp. GAS42. The sequence goes on from NZ_JBNDML010000025.1 coordinate 24,098, forward strand.
GTGCATCATCGAAATCGAACACATCCGGCCAGCGCGTGAGCAACGGCACATCGCTTTTGCGAATCCAGCCGACCTGTTCTTCCCCGATCCAGAACGGCGTGTGAGCACGCGCGTCGAAACGGCGTGCGGCGATGATGCAGGGCAAAGTCATAGGCGGCGTTCCCCAAACTCAGTCGCGCAACGCGACACGAATGCCGATCGCGATGAACGTAGCGCCCGCGAGCCGGTCGAGCCACACGCCCACGCTCGGCCGGCGACGCAGCCAGCCACCAATCATGCCCGCGCACACGCCGAACAGCGAAAACACGACTACCGTCTGCAGCATGAACAACGCGCCCAGTTCGAGCATCTGCAGCGTCACGTTCTGCGCGCCATGCGGATCGACGAACTGCGGCAGAAACACGATGAAGAACAGCGTGACCTTCGGGTTCATGATGTTGCCGAGCACGCTTTGCCGGAACACCGACGAGAGCGGCTGCGGCGGCCGTTCATGCGCCGTCGCGAGCCCCTGGCTGCGCAGCGCCTTGATGCCGATCCAGATCAGATACGCCGCGCCGGCCAGCTTGATCGCCTGAAACGCAACCGGCGACGACCGCAGCACAGCCGCGACGCCGAGTGCCGCGAGCGTCGTATGAAACGTGATGCCGGCCGCAAAACCGAGCGCGGCGACAAGGCCGGCGGCGCGCCCCTGTGAAATGCCGCGCGCCAGTACCTGCAGATTGTCAGGGCCGGGCGCCATGGTAATGGCGATCGACGTCGCGAGAAACAGGAGGAAATTGGGCATCTTTAAATATCCCTGTGCGGTGTGCAAATGCGCGAGGTGCGATTAGTGGCCGCCGAATCCGGTCACCGTGTAGAGCGGCAGGCCTGCTTCGCGCAGAAGCTTTGAGCCACCCAGATCCGGCAGATCGATGATCGCCGCGCCCTCCACCACCTGCGCGCCAAGCCGTTCGAGCAGCTTCTTGCCGGCCATCATCGTGCCGCCGGTCGCAATCAGATCGTCGATGATCACGACGCGGTCGCCGGGGCCACACGCATCTTCGTGAATCTCGACCGTCGCTGTGCCGTATTCGAGGTGATACGACTCCGAAACCGTTTTGTACGGCAGCTTGCCGACCTTGCGGATCGGGATGAAGCCGAGGTTCAACTCGTACGCAACAATCGGCCCGATGATGAATCCGCGCGCGTCGAGGCCTGCAATGTAGTCGAGCTTCGCATCGATGTAGCGCAGCACGAACAGGTCGATCAGCACGCGCAGCGCTTTCGGGTGCTGCAGCAACGGCGTGATGTCGCGAAACTGCACGCCAGGTTGCGGCCAGTCGGGCACCGTGCGGATCTGGCTCTTCACGAACTCAGCCGCGTACAGTGGCGCGTCGGCAGGCGCCGGCAAAGGTGCGTTGGACATGATGTCTCCAATATCCCGATAGATTGCTTCAGTGTGGGCCGCATAAGGTGCCGCGTAGCGGGTCGCGCAAGGCGCCGCTCAATACGGCCACCCGGCGCGGGACACGCGGCCCGTAGAACAGGTACAGATCATTTCAGGCCACGGCGGCGCCCGCGCGTCGATGTTTCGACAGACGCTCCTCCGCTTCCGCCAGCGCTTCAGGCAAACCGCGCAGCACGACGATATCGAGCGCGCGCAGACGCGTTTCCGGGCCCGGCTCGACGCCACGAATGCCGTGCCGCCGGATCGCCGTCACTTCGACGCCAAGCTCGTGCAGTCCAAGCTCCGCCAGCGTGCGACCCACCGCGTCGGCCTTTTCGTCGACCGGGACCGATTGTAGCCGCACCTGTTCGTGGCCGTCCTCGTCGTTCTGGTCGTCGGCGCCGTGGAAATAGCCGCGCAAGAGGCTGTAACGCTCGTCGCGCATTTCCTCGACGCGCCGCACGACCCGCCGCATCGGTACGCCCATCAGCACGAGCGTATGCGACGCCAGCATCAGGCTACCTTCGACGATCTCCGGAATCACTTCCGTCGCGCCCGCTGCGAGCAGCTTTTCCAGATCGGCATCGTCGACGGTCCGCACGATCACGGGCAACGTCGGTTCGAGTTCGTGGATGTTGTGCAGCACGCGCAGCGCGGAGGGCGTGTTCGCATACGTGATCGCAACCGTCGCACAACGATGGATACCCGCCGCGAGCAGCGACTCGCGTCGCCCCGCATCGCCGAACACAACCGATTCGCCCGCCGCTGCAGCAGCGGCCACGCGATCGGGGTCAAGGTCGAGCGCGACGTACGACAGCCCTTCGTGTTCGAGCATGCGCGCCAGATTCTGCCCTGCACGGCCGTAACCGCAGATGATCACGTGTCCGCTCTGCTTCAGGCTCTGCGTCGCAATGCGCGTCATCTGCAGCGATTGCATCATCCATTCCGTCGACGACAGCCGCAGTACGATCCGGTCTGCGTTCTGGATCAGGAATGGCGCGGCCAGCATCGACAGCAGCATGGCGGCAAGAATCACCTGCAGCAACGTGGCATCGACGAGATGCTTGTCGAGAATCAGGTTCAGCAGCACGAAGCCGAATTCGCCCGCCTGCGCGAGACCGATACCCGTGCGCATCGCCACGCCCGGCGAGGCGCCAAAGAGCCGCGACAGCCCTGTGACCATCACCGCTTTCAACAGGATCGGCCCGACGAGAAAGGCGAGCACGATGAACGGATGCTCCCAGATCACGCGCGGATTCAGCAGCATGCCGGTCGTCACGAAGAAGAGCCCGAGCAGCACGTCGCGAAACGGCTTGATGTCTTCTTCAACCTGATGCCGGTAAGGCGTCTCGGCGATCAGCATGCCCGCGATGAACGCGCCGAGCGCAAGCGACAACCCGAATTTATCGGTAATGAACGCAGCGCCGAGCGTGACCAGCAGCAGGTTCAGGATGAACAGCTCCTGCGAGCGACGCCGCGCGACCACGTTGAACCAGCGCGTCATGAAACGCTGTCCGACGATCAGCAGCACGGACAATGCGATCACGATCTTCACCGCCGCGAGACCGAGCGCCTCGACCAGATGCGTCGAATCGCTGCCGAACGCCGCAATGATAATGAGGAGCGGCACCACGGCCAGATCCTGGAACAGCAGCACGCCGAAAATGTTGCGGCCGTGCTCCGTTTCGATTTCGAGCCGTTCGGCGAGCATCTTGCTGACGATCGCCGTGGACGACATGGCAAGCGCGCCGCCCAGCGCCACGCTCGCTTCCCACGTAATGTGCACCCACCGCTGCAGTACGAAGCCGAGCGCAAGCGCGACCCCGATCGTCCCGAGCACCTGCAGCAGCCCGAGCCCGAACACGAGCCGTCGCATCGAACGCAACTTCGCGAGCGAAAACTCCAGCCCGATCGAGAACATCAGGAACACGACGCCGAACGCGGCGAGATTCTGCGCGCCGACCGAATCCGGCACGATCCCGAGCGCATGCGGACCCACGACGATGCCCACCGTCAGATAGCCGAGCATCGGCGGCAGGTTCAGATAGCGGAACACAACGACGCCCGCCACTGAAGCCAGCAGCAGGAACAGCGTCATTTCGAGCGGGGAGATCATGGGAAAACGCGCATCGGGAAAAGCGTCCTCGTTCGTCAGGAACCGTCGCACGCAAACGGCCGTGCGACAAGGTTATGGGGCCCGTGAAGGCAGCGGCCGGGCACGTCCCGCCCGGCGCGGCGAACAAACGCCTTTGCTATACTCCGCGAATGATAGCGAAAATCAATGGCGATCGGGCACTTGCGCTCGCTCGCGACGTGCTCGACATCGAAGCGGACGCCGTGCGCGCGCTTCGCGATCAACTCGACGACGGTTTTGTCGAGGCGATCGACTTTATCCTCAGTTGCCGCGGACGCGTCGTCGTTTCCGGCATCGGCAAATCCGGTCATGTGGCCCGCAAGCTGGCGGCGACGCTCGCAAGCACTGGCTCGCCCGCGTTCTTCGTGCACCCCGCCGAAGCGAGCCACGGCGATCTCGGCATGGTCACCGCCGAAGACGTCTTCATCGCGATGTCCAATTCCGGCGAATCCGAAGAACTCGTCTCGATCCTGCCGCTCATCAAGCGTCTCGGCGCGAAGCTGATTGCCATAACCGGCAAGCCGGCTTCGACGCTCGCGAAGCTCGCGGACGTGCATCTGAACGCCGGCGTATCGAAAGAAGCCTGCCCGATGAATCTTGCGCCGACGGCCAGCACCACGGCCGCGCTCGCGCTCGGCGATGCGCTGGCGGTGGCCGTGCTCGACGCACGCGGCTTCGGTGCCGACGACTTCGCGCGCTCGCATCCCGGCGGCGCACTCGGCCGGCGTCTGCTCACCTACGTGCGCGACGTCATGCGCACCGGCGACGAAATCCCGAAGGTCGGCCACGAAGCCACGCTGCGCGACGCGCTGATGCAACTCACCGCGAAACGCATGGGCATGACGGCGATCGTCGATACGAACGATCACGTCGAAGGCATTTTCACCGATGGCGACCTGCGCCGTGTACTCGAACGTGCCGGTGACTTCCGTGAACTGCCGATCGCCGACGTGATGACAAAAAGCCCGCGTACGATCGGTCCGGACCACCTGGCCGTCGAAGCTGTGGAGCTGATGGAACGGTATCGCATCAACCAGATGCTGGTTGTCGATGAAACAGGCAAGCTCATCGGCGCACTCAACATGCACGACCTGTTCTCGAAGAAGGTGATCTGATGGCCGTCGCCCCGCTTACCGCCACTGAACGCGCGAGCCGCGTGAAGCTGATGATTTTCGACGTCGACGGCGTGCTGACCGACGGTGGTCTGATGTTTACCGCCGAAGGCGACACGATGAAGGCATTCCATTCGATGGACGGCCACGGCGCGAAGCTGCTTCGCCAGGCCGGCATCGATACGGCGATCATCACGGGCCGCAAATCGGGCATCGTCGCCGTGCGCGCGAAGGAACTGAAGATCACACATCTGTATCAGGGCATCGAGAACAAGCCCGAGGCCTTCGCCGAGCTGCTGAAAGAGACCGGCCTGAAAGCCGAAGAATGCGGCTACATGGGCGACGACTGGGTCGACCTCGCCGTCATGCTGAAGGTCGGCTTCGCGGCCGCGCCGGCGAATTCGCATCCAGAAGTGATCGCGCGTGCGCACTGGGTGTCCGAGGCACGCGGCGGCCACGGCGCCGTGCGCGAAGTGTGCGACACGCTGCTGCGCGCCCAGCACAAATACGATGCACTGCTTGCCGCAGCATGTGGTGGCGGCGACCAGCAGGGTCTCGTCGGATGAACCGGTTCCGCCTGACTTCGCTGATTCCGCTCGTCGCGATGGCGGCGCTTGCCGGCATTACATGGTGGCTGCTGCAGGCCACGCTGCCGCCACCGAACGAAGGTGCGCCCCACAAGAAGGCGCACACGCCCGACTACTTCGCCGACAACTTTTCCGTGTCCGAACTCGACCAGTCCGGCTCGACGCAATATCGTCTGACCGCCGCGCGCATGGTGCACTACGAAGACGACGAAGATAGCGATCTGACCCAGCCCGCGATCCGCGCGTTCCAGCCGGGTAAGCCGATCATCACGGCAACCGGTGATCGTGGCAAGGTGAACGGCGATGCATCGATCGTCAACCTGTACGACAATGCGCGAATCCTGCGTGCCGCGGGCATGGGCGATCCAGCCATGCAGGCCGATTCCGAGCATTTCCGCGTGCTGGTCAACGACGATGTGATCGAGACCGAAAAGCCGGTTAAACTTCAACGCGGCCAGTCTGTCATGACGGCCAGCGGCATGAACTACAACAACGTCACCCGGGTTATGCAGCTGTTCGGCAACGTGCGTGGCGCCATCGCCGCGTCCGATAGCGCCGGCGGCTCCCTCAAGCAACCCGGGTAATCCACTCCAGGCGTGACTGCATGAACGAATCGTTCCCTCGTCCAGATACCGGCCGCGCGCATGCGTGGTCCGCGTACCGCGCCGCGCTGGCCGCGCTGCTGGCCGCGTTGCCGCTTGCCGGCTTCGCGCCGCCTGCACACGCCGAGCGCGCCGACAAGGACAAGCCGCTGAATATCGAAGCGGACAACATGACTTACGACGACCTGAAGCAGGTCAACATCTTCACTGGCCACGTCGTGGCCACCAAAGGCACGATCGTCATCAAGGCCGATCGCGTCGAAGTGCATCAGGATCCGCAGGGCTACCAGTATGCGACGGGCACGTCGACCGGCAAGAACCTCGCGTACTTTCGCCAGAAGCGCGAAGGCGTCGACGAATATGTCGAAGGCGATGCGGAGCGCATCGACTACGACGGCAAGCAGGACCTGACCACGCTCACGACACGTGCGACGGTGCGCCGTCTGCAGGGCCTGTCGACGCTGATGGACGAAGTGCATGGCAGCGTGATCACGTACGACGGCCAGAACGATTTCTATACGGCGAAGTCCGGCAAGGACGTCGCGGGCCCGGGCAATCCGACCGGCCGCGTGCGCGCGATGCTCGCGCCGCGTAACGGCGGCCCCGCGCCGCTCAATGGCGCATCAGCCACGCTGACACCGTCCACTCAATTCCCGACGCAAGGCCAGGGAGTGACGAAGCCGTGAACGCACCTGCCCTGCCCAATCGCAAGCCGGCCGGCACCAGCAGTTCGCTTGCCGTTCGCAATCTGAAGAAGCGCTACGGTTCGCGCACGGTCGTGAAGGATGTGTCGCTCGATGTAAAGAGCGGCGAAGTCGTGGGGCTGCTCGGTCCGAATGGCGCCGGCAAGACGACGTCGTTCTACATGATCGTGGGTCTCGTGCCGCTCGACGCAGGCGAAATTGATCTCGACGGCAAGTCGATCAGCCTGCTGCCGATCCATAAACGCGCTTCGCTGGGGCTGTCGTATTTGCCGCAGGAAGCGTCTGTGTTCCGCAAACTCACCGTCGAGGAAAACATTCGCGCGGTGCTGGAACTGCAGCACGAAGACGACGGCAAACGGCTCACGAAAGACGCGATTACCGCACGCAGCGAAGCATTGCTCGACGAGCTGCAGATTGCTCACCTGCGCGAAAATCCGGCGCTGTCCCTTTCGGGTGGCGAACGTCGTCGCGTCGAAATTGCTCGCGCGCTGGCGACCAATCCGAGCTTCATTCTGCTCGATGAACCGTTCGCCGGCGTGGACCCGATCGCCGTGCTGGAAATCCAGAAGATCGTGAAGTTCCTCAAGCAGCGCAACATCGGCGTGCTGATCACCGATCACAATGTGCGAGAAACGCTCGGCATCTGTGACCATGCATACATTATCAGCGACGGCAGCGTGCTAGCGGCCGGCGCACCCAGTGAAATCATTGAAAACGAGAACGTGCGGCGCGTCTATCTAGGCGAGCATTTCCGCATGTAACCGGACACGCGTGTAACGGACGCGTGTAACAGACAGCGAAAACGGCGGTTCCGGCATCCTGCTGGCCGCCGGGCCTGTGTTTCCTCGCTCCAGGACATCCCGGACACTCCAGCGGGCCGCTTCATACGCGCCCGCCAACACCGAAACCGCACAACAGACGTTTTTGCGACTGTTGCAAGGTATCGCGCTCGTGGCAAACTCTCTACAATGAATCTCAACCTGCCATGAAAGCCAGCCTCCAACTTCGCCTGTCGCAGCATCTCGCGCTGACCCCGCAACTACAGCAGTCCATCCGACTGCTGCAGTTGTCTACGCTTGAGCTGCAGCAGGAGGTTTCGATGGCGATCGCCCAGAATCCGCTCCTCGAAAACGAGGACGAGTGGATCGCGAGCCCGCTGCGCGTCGCCGCGGATGGCTCGCTGATCGCGCAATCGCCGGGCAGCGCGCCCGTGCAGGAGCAGATGGGGAGCACGAGTTCGTCTTCGCCCACAACCAGCGAGCGCGCCGAGAACGGCGAGCCGCAGGGCGTCGACGAATACAACGGCCTTGCCTCCGACAGCAATGGCGAGGCGAGCCAGTGGAATCTCGACGATTACGGCCGTTCGGGCACCGCCTCCGATGACGACGATCTGCCGCCCTTGCAGATCCACGAATCGAGCACGAGCCTGCGCGACCATCTGACGGCGCAGCTGCGCGTCACGCAGGCGGGTCAACGTGACCGCGCGCTCATCATCTTCCTGATCGAATCGCTCGACGACGACGGCTATCTCACCGCCACGCTCGAAGAAGTGCTGGCCGACCTGCCGGAAGAACTGGAAGTCGATCTCGACGAACTGAACGCGGCGCTCGCGCTGCTGCACAGTTTCGATCCGGCAGGCGTGGGCGCACGCTCTGCATCCGAATGTCTGAAGCTGCAACTTCTACGTCTTGAATCGTCGCCGACGCGCACGCTCGCGCTCGACATCGTAGCCCACCATCTGGAACTGCTCGCGGCACGCGATTTCACGCGGCTGCGCAAGCATCTGAAGGCAAACGACGACGAACTGCGCGACGCGCACGCGCTGATCCGCTCGCTCGAACCGTTCCCGGGCGCTGCGTACGGCAAGGCAGAAGCGGACTACGTCGTGCCGGACATCATGGTGAAGCGCACGGCACAGGGTTGGACTGCTGAACTGAATCCGGAAGTGGTCCCTAAACTGCGCATTAATCACCTTTATGCGAACATCCTTCGCAATAGCAGAGGCGATCCGGGCAGCGGTTCGTTGCGCCAGCAACTCCAGGAAGCGCGCTGGCTGATCAAGAATATCCAGCAAAGGTTCGAGACGATCCTGCGGGTTGCGCAGGCCATTGTCGAGCGTCAAAAGAGCTTTTTTGTGCACGGCGAAATTGCCATGCGCCCCTTGGTTTTGCGGGAAATTGCTGATACGCTGGGTTTACACGAGTCAACTGTCTCGCGTGTGACAACGGGCAAGTACATGCTCACGCCCTTCGGGACGCTTGAATTTAAGTACTTCTTTGGATCACACGTTTCGACGGACACGGGTGGCGCAGCCTCTTCAACGGCTATTCGCGCACTGATCAAGCAACTGATAGGAGCAGAAGAGCCGAAATCTCCTCTTTCAGACAGCCGCATAGCCGAACTGCTGGCGGAACAGGGCTTTGTCGTGGCGCGACGAACCGTCGCGAAGTACCGTGAAGCGCTGAAAATCCCGGCAGTCAACCTGCGCAAGTCTCTGTAGCCGGTCGCATAGTGTGGCCGGCATTTACCGGCCGCGGCGCGATTGGCGACAAGGCTGGCCGATGCGACCCGTCAACAGCCAGTCATCGGGGACGACTGGGAGACGAGCCGACCGTTCGACCGGCGCTTGCTGGGCCATGCACGCCAAGGCGGCCACTCGCATGGAGAAGCACTATGAATCTGAAGATCAGTGGACACCATCTCGAAGTAACGCCTGCGTTGCGCGAATACGTGATCACCAAACTAGACAAGGTGCTAAGACATTTCGATCAGGTAATCGATGGCAGTGTGGTCCTCTCGGTCGACAACCACAAGGAAAAGGAAAAGCGTCAAAAGGTTGAAATCAACCTGCATATGAAGGGCAAGGACTTATTTGTCGAGAGCGCGGATGGCGACCTGTACGCCGCAATCGACCTGATGATAGACAAGCTGGACAGGCAAGTCATTCGTCACAAGGATCGCCTCCAGGGCCATCAGCACGAAGCGATCAAGTACCAGCCGCTGGCACCGCAAATCGAAGTGCCGCCGCAATAAGGGACCATTAGAAGGATTCCTTCTGGCCTTTCCCGCCAGACCGCCCAAACCGCCCGCTTACGGGCGGTTTTTCGTTGGGCGTAGAGACCGCCGCCGCAGCGTGTCGCGCGCCGCCAGATCCCTCGCAGCAAACCCCGCAGGAAACCTCTCTTTTCATCGATGGCGCGCCGCACCATCCGTGTTCACCCTGTTCTATAATGTTCCGGTTACTATCGGGGTCAATCAGCGGTAGTCCTGCGCTTTCGGTCTCCACCGTCTATCGCCATATCGCCGTGAGCACCTGTTGAACATGGAACGCCACTCAAACGCTACGGCGAGGAGAATCCAGGCCACGTTTCCGCCTGCCAACATGAATCGTCTAGCCAAATATCTTCCCCTCGAGAATGTCGTCGTCGGTCTTGCCGTTACCAGCAAAAAGCGTGTCTTTGAACAGGCCGGCCTGATCTTCGAGAACCAGAACGGCATCGCCCGCAGTACGGTCACTGACAATCTGTTTGCGCGCGAGCGCCTCGGGTCGACGGGGCTCGGCGAAGGCGTCGCGATTCCTCACGGCCGGATCAAGGGCCTGAAGCATCCGCTCGCAGCCTTTGTGCGTCTCTCCGATCCCATTCCGTTCGAATCGCCCGACGGCCAGCCGGTGTCGCTGCTGATCTTCCTGCTCGTGCCGGAACAGGCCACCCAGCAGCACCTGGAAATCCTGTCGGAAATCGCGCAACTGCTGTCCGATCGTGAAGCGCGCGAGCGGCTGCACACGGAAGCGGACCGCGAGGCGTTGCATCGCCTGCTCACTCAGTGGCAACCTTGATGTATTGACGGCGGCGCTCGCCACATACAAGCCCTGCGGCAGCACCAGAACCCTTACCGGCTCGCGCCGGCCGGACCCGCCGCCAACACGGGCCCCAACAGGCTCAGACAGGCCAGGCGCGCGGGCCAGCGGCCCACAACGGAGTCACGGACTCATGGATACGTCCAGCATCAACGCCCAGAGCATTTTCGACGACAACGCCGCCGCGCTGAAACTCAGCTGGCTGACCGGGCATGAAGGCTGGGAGCGCGGGTTTTCGGCGGAAACGGTTGCGTATGCGACCTCGAGCGCGGACCTCGTCGGTCACCTGAACCTGATCCACCCGAACCGGATCCAGGTGCTCGGCGATGCCGAAGTCGAGTATTACCAGCGCCAGGCCGAAGAAAGCCGCTCGCGGCACATGGCCGAGCTGATTGCGCTCGAACCGCCGTTTCTCGTCGTTGCGGGCGGTGTCGCCGCACCGCCTGAGCTGGTGTTGCGCTGTACGCGTTCGTCCACGCCGCTGTTCACGACGCCGATGTCGGCGGCGGCCGTCATCGACAGCCTTCGGCTTTACATGTCGCGCATCCTCGCGCCGCGCGCCACGCTGCACGGCGTGTTCCTCGACATCCTCGGGATGGGCGTGCTGCTCACCGGCGATTCCGGCCTCGGCAAGAGCGAACTCGGGCTGGAACTGATCAGCCGCGGCCACGGCCTCGTGGCTGACGATGCGGTGGATTTCGTGCGCCTCGGCCCGGATTTCGTCGAGGGACGCTGCCCGCCTCTGCTGCAGAACCTGCTCGAAGTGCGCGGCCTGGGTCTGCTCGACATCAAGACGATTTTCGGTGAAACGGCCGTGCGCCGGAAAATGAAGCTGAAGCTGATCGTTCAGCTGGTGCGCCGGCCGGATGGCGAATTTCAGCGCCTGCCGCTCGAAAGCCAGACCGTCGACGTGTTAGGCCTGCCGATCAGCAAGGTCACCATTCAGGTTGCGGCCGGCCGCAACCTCGCGGTGCTGGTCGAAGCCGCTGTCCGGAACACGATCCTGCAACTGCGCGGCATCGACACGCTGCGCGATTTCATGGACCGCCAGCGTCTCGCGATGCAGGACCCGGACAGCCAGTTCCCCGGCAAGCTGATCTGAGCCGGGCCGTGCCGGCGTGATTCCCGCGCACCTCGCGACATAACGGCATCGCGCCACAGGCACGCAGGGTGGATGCTATGATGAAACGAACGGATTTCACGACCTCATGCGCATTATCCTGATCACCGGCATTTCCGGCTCCGGCAAGTCTGTCGCACTGAACGCGGTCGAAGACGCGGGCTACTACTGCGTCGACAATCTGCCTCCGCGCTTCCTGCCGCCGCTCGCCGCCTATCTCAACGAGCACGGACACGAACGCCTCGCCGTCGCCATCGACGCGCGCTCCAGCGCCTCGCTCGACGAAATGCCCGAGATGATCCGCGACCTCGCGCGCGAACATGATGTGCGCGTGCTGTTTCTGAACGCGAGCACGCAATCCCTGATCCAGCGCTTTTCCGAAACACGCCGGCGTCATCCGCTGTCGGGTTCGCCGTCGCACGATGCCGATGTCGGCGTGCTGCGCTCGCTCGAAGAAGCCATCGAGAACGAACGCGAACTCGTTGCCAATCTCGCCGAATTCGGCCATCAGATCGACACCAGCAATCTCCGCGCGAACGTGCTGCGCGCATGGGTCAAGCGCTTCATCGAGCAGGAGCGTGCGGGCCTCACGCTGACGTTCGAATCGTTCGGTTTCAAACGCGGCGTGCCGCTCGACGCCGATTTTGTCTTCGACGTGCGCACGCTGCCGAATCCGTACTACGACCGCGAACTGCGTCCGCTCACGGGTCTCGATAGACCCGTGATCGACTTTCTCAGCGCGCTGCCGGTCGTGACGCAGATGATCGACGACATCCACGCGTTTATCGCGAAGTGGCTGCCGCATTTTCGCGACGACAACCGCAGTTATCTGACCGTCGCGATCGGCTGCACGGGTGGTCAGCACCGCTCAGTGTTTATCGCCGAGACGCTTGCCGCGCGTCTCTCGGGCGAATCGGATGTGATCGTGCGGCACCGCGATGCGCCGCTCGACGTCGGCGAATCTTCGAAGCTGGTGGCTTAACCGGCCGCGTCGCGCGGCCGTAACCTTCAAGCGTTGCGCCATGTCTACTACTCCTGCCGTGATTGCCGATCTGCCGCTCTTCCCGCTGCATACGGTGCTGTTTCCCGACGGCCTGCTGCCGCTGAAAATATTCGAGGCGCGCTATCTGGACATGGCAAGCGAGTGCCTTCGCGAGAAGACGCCGTTCGGCGTGTGTCTGCTGAAAAGCGGCGGCGAAGTCGCGAAGCCCGATGAACCTTCGGTGCCCGAAACCATCGGCTGCATGGCGGAAATCGAGGAATGTGATGTGGAAGCGTTCGGCATGCTGCTGATCCGCGCGCGCGGCACGCAGCGCTTCCGGTTGCTGTCGCACCGCGCGCAGCCGGATGGACTGCTGGTCGGCATGGCCGAGCCGATTGGTGACGACATACCGCTCGAAGGCACCGTACACGTCGAGCGATTCGGCGCGTGTGCGGAAGTGCTGGAGCGGATCATCGCGACCATCCGCGAGCGCGACCCCGAGAGCCTGCCGTTCGCGGAGCCCTTCAAGCTCGACGATCCTTCGTGGGTATCGAACCGTCTGTCAGAAGTGCTGCCTATCGCATTGCGCGCACGGCAGAAGCTGATGGAGCTTCAGGACGCCGGCGCGCGTATCGACGTCGTGCATCACTACATGCAGCAGCATCAACTGCTGTAATGCCGGCGTTCTAAAGCAACGATCCCTGCAATGCATCGAGCAGCTTGCGCACCGGCGCAGGCACGCCGTACGCATCGAGCTCGTGCAGCGCGACCCATACCGTTTCATCGTCACCGACGCCTGCGAGCGTCCTGTCGAGTTCGACCACGCGCGGCTCGATATCCAGCCTGAAATGCGTGAACGTATGCGTCAGCGTAGCGAGCGGCATCACGCTGCCCGAGGCGCCGTATGCCTGCGCACGGTCGGCGAGCACAGCTTCACCGGATGCTTCCGGCAGACTCCACAAGCCGCCCCAGATGCCCGACGGCGGGCGTTTTTCCAGCATCACCGCATCGCCGTCACGCAGAACCAGCATCCACGTGCGACGCGTCGGAATCGTCTTTTTCGGACGCGCAACCGGTAGTTCGCGCTGACGTCCCGTCGCGTTCGCGACGCAATCGACGGCAAAGGGACACCGCGCACAATCCGGCTTGCCGCGCACACATAACGTTGCACCGAGATCCATCAGACCTTGCGTGTAGGCGCTCACGTCATCGTCGCCTGCGTGCGACTCTTTCGAAGGCAATAGCGATTCAGCCAGCGTCCACATCGCGTTCTCGACACGCTTTTCGCCCGGAAATCCTTCGACACCGAACACGCGCGCCAGCACACGCTTCACGTTGCCATCGAGAATCGTCGCGCGCGCGCCGAATGCGAACGACGCGATCGCGGCCGCCGTCGAGCGTCCGATGCCGGGCAGTTCGGCGAGTGCTTCGACCGACGAAGGAAACGCGCCGCCATGTGTTCCGACAACCGCCTGCGCGCAGCGATGCAGATTGCGCGCACGCGAGTAGTAACCGAGGCCTGCCCATAGCGCCATCACGTCATCGAGCGGCGCGGCGGCGAGCGCGGCGACATCCGGGAAGCGCCCGAGAAAACGCTCGTAGTACGGAATGACCGTCGACACCTGCGTCTGCTGCAACATGATCTCGGACAGCCAGATGCGATAGGGATCGCGCGTGTTCTGCCACGGCAGGTCGTGGCGACCGTGCTCGCGCTGCCACGCAATCAGCCGCGCGGAAAAGCCGGACAGGGACGAGGGTACGGTAAGGGATAGAGTGGACATCAGCGCTGGCAGGTCGGGCAGAAGTAAGTGGAACGCTGTCCTTGCACGATCTGTCTGATCGGCGTGCCGCAGACGCGGCATGGCAGCCCGGCGCGATCATAGACGAAATAGTCGAGCTGGAAATATCCGCTGTTGCCATCGCTGCCCACGAAATCGCGCAGAGTGCTGCCGCCCTTCTCGATCGCGGCGGCGAGCGTCAGACGAACAGCATCCGCGAGCAGTTCATAGCGAACCAGCGAGACACGTCCAGCCGCGGTCGTTGGACGGATGCCCGCGCGAAAGAGGCTCTCGGAAGCGTAGATATTCCCTACGCCAACCACAATCTCGCCCGCGAGCAATGCCTGCTTCACCGACACCTTCCGGCCACGTGTTTTGTGGTGCATCAACGCACCGGAGAAGGCCGCCGTAAAAGGCTCAGCGCCGAGACCAGCGAGCAGCGGATGATCGAGCACATCGCCCGCTTCGCGCGGATGCCACAGCACGGCGCCGAAGCGCCGCGGATCGCGATAGCGCAGGATGAATTCGTCGAAGATCCAGTCGATGTGATCGTGCTTCGCCGCGGCCGGCGGATGAGACACATTGCGCAGCACGCGCAGCGTGCCGGTCATGCCAAGATGCACAATGAACCACCCTTCGTCGATTTCGAAGAGCAGGTATTTGCCGCGCCGCTCGACCTTGCGGATCACGCGACCGTGCAATGTTTTTGCAAGGTCGGCCGGGATCGGCCAGCGCAGCGCGGGCGTGCGGACATCGACACGTTCGACGCGTCGTCCTGCTACATACGGCTCGATTCCCCGTCGGGTAACCTCAACTTCTGGCAACTCTGGCATGTCTAACTGGTCTGCAACTTGCGTGGGTGGTTGTGCGCTTATTGTAGCGAGCGCGTTACAATCGTCCGAAACATTGATCGGATTTCCATGAACTTGTCCTTCGTGAAACTGTTTTACCGGTTCCCCGCCTCTGTGTCTCGCGTGCCGCGTGCTGTCTCCGTCCAGCGGATGCTCGGAGCGGCGGTCGTCGCCGCGTGGGCGCTTGTCGCGTTGCCCGCGCACGCGCAGGATCCATCGCCGGATTCCGACGATAGTTCGCTCTCCGTGCAGGATGCGCTCGGCCAGCCGAGCCCCGACGAGCAGAAAAATCTGCCGGCTATTTCGCTTTCCAGCCAGATCGTCTTTCAGGTGCTCGCCGCTGAAGTCGCGTTGCAGCGAAACCAGCCGGCGCCCGCGTACCAGACGTACCTCGCCCTTGCGCGCGACACGCACGACCCGCGCATGGCGCAGCGTGCGACTGAAATCGCGCTCGGCGCGCAAAGCCCGGCCGACGCGCTGGCCGCCGCGCAACTGTGGCAGCAGTATGCGCCGGGTTCGGAACGCGCGGCGCAACTCGACGCGTCGCTGCTCGTGCTGTCCGGCAAGCCTGACGAAGCCGCGCCGCTCCTCGCGAAGGAACTGGCGAAAGTGCCCGCCGACAATCGCGGCAACGCGGTCCTCGCGCTGCAACTGCTGCTTTCGCGCGGCCCGAATCGCATTGGCGGCCTGCACGTGCTGCAGGATCTGCTGAAGGGAGACCTGAACCGTCCGGAAGCACAGCTTGCGATTGCCAGACAGCAGCTCGTCTGCGACGACGCGCCGGGCGCGAAAAAATCGCTCGAACAGGCGCTGGCGATCAAGCCCGACTATCTGCCGGCCGCGCTGACGCTGTCGCAGATGGGTCCGGAAGAGCGCAAGGAAGGCATCGCGTCGCTCGAAAAATATCTGCAGCAGAATCCAAAGTCGCATGACGCACGGCTCGCGCTCGCGCAGATGTATCTCGCCAGCGACCGTCTGGACGACGCGCAGAAGCAGTTCGAGATCATGCGTCACGACAACTCGAACGACCTGACGCCGTTGATGGCGCTCGCGTTGATCAAGATCCAGCAGAAGAATTTCACAGAAGCCCAGACGTACCTCACGCAATACGCAAAGCAGGCAGAGAAGACGCCGGGCGCCGACGCGGGACAGGCGTACATCTACCTCGCGCAGCTGTCGCTCGAGCAGAAAAACGAAGCCGCCGCGAGCGACTGGCTGAACCACATCCGGCCCTCGAGCCAGCAGTACATTCCTGCGCAGATCACGCGTGCGCAACTGCTCGAAAAGCAGGGCAAACCTGACGACGCGCGCAAACTGCTCGCGAGTCTGCAAGCGCCGGATCCGCGCGACCAGTCGCTGATCGTGCGCACCGACGCAGCAATCCTGTTCGATGCGAAACGTTATCCGGAAGCAGAAACGCGCCTCGCGCAGGCGAGCGCCGATTCCCCGGACGACCCCGATCTCGCCTACGACTACGCGATGGCCGCCGAAAAGACCGGCCACTACGACGTGATGGAAGCGCAGTTGCGCAAGCTGATCCAGTCGCAGCCGGACAATCCGCAGGCGTACAACGCGCTCGGCTACTCGCTCGCGGACCGCAACCAGCGCCTCCAGGAAGCCGACAAGCTGATCCAGAAAGCTTCGTCGCTCGCACCGGATGACGCGTTCATCATGGACAGCGTCGGCTGGGTGAAGTATCGCCTCGGCAATAACTCGGACGCGATCAAGGTGCTGCGCAAAGCCTACGACCTGCAACCGAACGCCGAAATCGGCGCGCACCTCGGCGAAGTGCTGTGGAAAACCGGCGACCAGGCTCAGGCGCGCGATGCGTGGCGGCAGGCTCGCAAGCTCGAACCCGACAACGAGACGCTGGTCAAAACGCTTCAACGGTTTCAGGTGAACGATCTCTGATGCGTATTTTCCGCTTTATCCGTCCGGTGACGGCGCCGCGTGGTGCCGTGCTGGGTCTTGCGGCCGCCGCCTGCGTGGCGCTGGCCGGTTGTGCTTCCGTTACGCCGCAAGGGCCGTCCACGTCGAACGCCGCGACGGCCGTCACCGCACAGACCACGCGTGCGTATCACGGCCGCTTCGCAGTGCAATACGTCGACCAGAACGGTCAGCAGCGCAATGCGTACGGCAACTTCCAGTGGCAGGAAACCGGCGACATCGTGAGCCTCCAGCTGCGTAATCCCCTCGGCCAGACGCTCGCGATCATTACGTCGTCGCCGGCTGCGGCCACGCTCGAACTGCCGAACCGCCAGCCGCTTACCGCCGACAACGTCTCGACGCTCATGCAGAATGCGCTCGGTTTTGCGTTGCCGGTCGAAGGGCTTCGCTACTGGCTGCAGCCGTCGGCAGCGCCTACATCGCGCGCGAAGACGGTACCCGATCCACAGCAGGAAACGCGTCTGAAGCAGATCCAGCAGGACGGCTGGACAATCGACTACCTTGCCTACGCCGATGCGCCCGCCACCGGCGTGAAGCGCGTCAATCTGAGCCGCGAGGCTCCGCCTCTCGACATCAAGCTCGTGCTGGACCAGTAAGCCCGTATTTCACCACTCATGATCGAAACAAACAACGCGCTGCGCGAGTGCCTCGCACCCGCGAAGCTCAACCTCTTCCTGCACATCAACGGACGTCGTCCGGATGGCTATCACGCACTGCAGACGGTATTCCAGCTGCTCGACTGGGGCGACACGCTGCACTTCACCCTGCGCCATGACGGCCGCATCACGCGCAAGACGGACATCGCAGACGTGCCGGCAGAACACGACCTGACCGTGCGCGCCGCGACGCTCCTGAAGGCTCACACAGGCACGGGAGCCGGTGTCGACATCGAGATCGACAAGCGTCTGCCAATGGGCGCAGGACTCGGCGGCGGCAGCTCCGATGCCGCGACCACGCTGCTCGCGCTCAACCGTCTCTGGAAGCTCGAACTGCCGCGCATCGAACTGCAGGCGCTCGCATTGAAACTCGGCGCCGACGTGCCATTTTTCGTCTTCGGAAGAAATGCGTTCGCAGAGGGTGTCGGAGAAGCGCTTCAGGTTGTACAATTGCCGCCGCGTTATTTCCTCGTTGTGACGCCAAAGGTTCACGTTCCAACCGCTGCGATTTTTTCAGATAAATCGTTGACAAGAGATACAGAACCCCGCACAATTACGGACTTTCTTGCACAGCAAAGTTGCAGCGCAGAATGGCCTGACAGCTTCGGCCGAAATGACATGCAGCCAGTTGTCGTGGGAAAATACGCGGAAGTTGCGCGGGTGCTGAGATGGTTTGATAACATCGCACCGGCGCGGATGACCGGATCGGGCGCGAGTGTTTTTGCGGCGTTTCGTAGTTTCGGTGAAGCAGAAGCGGCGCAAGCCAGACTGCCAGCCGAATGGAACAGCGCAGTAACTGCAAGCCTCGATACGCATCCACTCTTTGCTTTCGCGGCATAAGGTTTTGCATCGCTGAATGGTCCTACACATCCAGCGGAGCTCAAAGTTAGTGTAGGGGAGTCGCCAAGTTGGTTAAGGCACCGGATTTTGATTCCGGCATTCGAGGGTTCGAGTCCTTCCTCCCCTGCCAAAAATTCTCGCATTCTCTCGCCCCCCAGCCTGAAGCAGGTGCACGATGAGCAGCCATGACGGCCTGATGGTTTTTACTGGCAACGCGAATCCCGCGCTTGCACAGGAAGTCGTCAAAATCCTCGGTATTCCCCTCGGCAAGGCTATGGCCAGCCGGTTCTCGGACGGTGAAATCCAGGTCGAGATTCAGGAAAACGTGCGCGGCAAGGATGTCTTCGTCCTGCAGTCCACGTGCGCACCGACGAACGACAACCTGATGGAACTGATGATCATGGTCGATGCGCTCAAGCGCGCATCCGCTGGTCGGATCACCGCAGCCATCCCCTACTTCGGCTATGCCCGTCAGGATCGACGCCCGCGTTCGGCGCGCGTCGCCATCTCGGCGAAGGTCGTGGCGAACATGCTGGAAATCGCCGGCGTCGATCGCATCATCACGATGGATCTGCACGCCGACCAGATTCAAGGCTTCTTCGACATTCCCGTCGACAACATCTACGCGACGCCGGTGCTGCTCGGCGATCTGCGCAAGCAGAACTACGAGAATCTGCTGATCGTGTCGCCGGACGTTGGCGGTGTGGTGCGCGCACGTGCGCTCGCGAAGCAGCTGAACTGCGATCTCGCGATCATCGACAAGCGTCGTCCGAAGGCAAATGTTGCCGAAGTGATGAACATCATCGGTGAAGTCGAAGGCCGCACCTGCGTGATCATGGACGACATGGTCGATACCGCCGGCACGCTCTGCAAGGCAGCGCAGGTGCTGAAGGAACGCGGCGCGAAGCAGGTTTTTGCCTACGCGACGCACCCGGTGCTATCGGGTGGCGCGGGCGAGCGTATCGCCAACTCGGCGCTCGACGAGCTCGTCGTGACCGATACGATTCCGCTGGGCGAAGAAGCGCGTTCATGCCCGAAGATCCGTTCGCTGACGAGCGCTGGTCTGCTCGCCGAAACGTTCTCGCGTATCCGCCGCGGCGACTCGGTGATGTCGCTGTTTGCGGAAAGTTAAGAATTTGCGAAGGCGCAGCGCATGCTGCGCTTTTGCACAATCGGCATGAACGGACGAAGGTTCGTGCCGTCGCTTCTGGGGCCTGCGCTCGTTGCGTGAAGGCCCCGTTTTTACTGCCTGGTCGCGGGCAGTGCATTGGAGAATCAAGATGAAAGTAGTCGCTTTCGAGCGTAGTCTGCAAGGTACGGGTGCGAGCCGCCGCCTGCGTATTACCGGCAAGACGCCGGGAATCGTATATGGCGCTGATGCTCAACCGCAACTGATCGAACTCGATCACAACGCGCTGTGGCACGCGCTGAAGAAAGAAGTTTTCCACTCGTCGATCCTCGATCTGGAAGTGGCAGGCAAGTCGCAACAGGTTCTGCTGCGCGACGTGCAATACCACCCGTTCCGTCAGCTCGTGCTGCACGTGGACTTCCAGCGCGTCGACGCGAAGAAGAAGCTGCACACCAGGGTGCCGCTGCACTTCATGAATCAGGAAACCAACCCGGCAGTGAAGCTGTCGAGCGCGGTGATCTCGCACGTCGTGAACGAAATCGAAATCGAGTGCCTGCCGTCGGCACTGCCTGAATTCCTCGAAGTCGACCTGGCGAAGATCGAAGCGGGTCAGACGATGCACGCGAAGGACATCGTGCTGCCGAAGGGCGTCGCTCTGGTTGCGCACGTTGAAGCAGAAAACCCGGTCATCGCTTCGGCGACGATCCCGGCTGGCGCCGTCGCTGACGAAGCCGCTACGGGTGCTGCCGAAGGTGAAGGCGACAAGCCGGCTGCCTGATCGCACGGGAAGCGAACAAATCCTCTCGATCCGTTTCATTGAAACGGTCGACGTGACCCGCCGCGGTTCGCCCCGGCGGGTTTTTTTTCGGCTTTTTTTCGTCCGCCCGTAACGGGACAATCATCGAATCATGATCAAGCTGATCGTTGGGCTCGGCAATCCGGGCGCCGAATACACCGCGACGCGCCACAACGCCGGCTCCTGGCTGGTCGATCAACTCGCGCGCGAGGCAGGCACTACGATGCGCGACGAGCGGCGCTTCCAGGGCTTCTACGGCAAGGCGCGTCTCCATGGCGAGGAAGTGCATCTGCTCGAACCGCAGACGTATATGAACCGCTCGGGGCAGTCGGTCGTCGCGGTGGCGCAGTTCTTCAAGATTCTGCCCGACGAAATTCTCGTCGCGCACGACGAACTCGATCTGCCGCCCGGCGCTGTGAAGCTGAAGCTTGGCGGCGGCAGCGGCGGTCATAACGGGCTGAAGGACATCACCGCGCATCTGTCGTCGCAGCAGTACTGGCGGATGCGGATCGGAATCGGTCATCCGCGCGATCTGATTCCCGAAGGCGCGCGCGCCGGCGCGAAGCCCGACGTCGCGAACTTCGTGCTGAAGCCGCCGCGTCGCGAGGAACAGGACGTCATCGACGCGTCGATTGAACGCGCGCTGGCGGTGATGCCGGTGATCGTCAAAGGTGAACTCGAACGCGCGATGATGCAGCTGCATCGGAACTCGCAACCTTAGTCCGACACGCCCACGCCCTCACCCATGCGAAGAACACTCGAAGGAGCCGCGTTTTGAGCCGTTACTGGAGCGACATCGTTCACCGGTTGAAGCCGTACGTGCCGGGCGAGCAGCCCGCGCTCGCGAATCCGGTGAAACTGAACACCAACGAGAATCCGTATCCGCCGTCACCGCGCGTGCTCGAGGCGATCCGTCACGAGCTCGGTGAAACCGCCGATACGCTGCGTCGCTACCCGGACCCGACGGCCCTTCGGCTGCGCGAAACGGTTGCAAGGCATCATGGCCTTCGCAGGGAGCAGGTGTTCGTCGGCAATGGCTCTGACGAAGTGCTCGCTCACGTGTTTCAGGCGCTGCTAAAGCACGAGCATCCGATACTTTTCCCGGACATCACGTACAGCTTTTATCCGACGTACGCGCGTCTTTATGAAGTCGGGTACCGCACTGTCGCGCTCGATGATCAGTTCGCGATCCGTCCCGACGACTACACCGCGCCCAACGGCGGCGTGCTGTTCCCGAATCCCAATGCGCCGACCGGCCGCGCACTGCCGCTTGCCGATATCGAACGGCTGCTCGAGCGGAATACGGAATCTGTCGTGGTTGTCGACGAAGCCTATGTGGACTTCGGCGCTGAATCGGCGATCGGCCTGATCAACCGGTATCCGAATCTGCTGGTCGTGCACACGGTGTCGAAGGCGCGCTCGCTGGCCGGTATGCGCGTGGGCTTCGCATTCGGCGACGCGGCGTTGATCGATGCGCTAAATCGCGTGAAAGACAGCTTCAACTCGTATCCGCTCGACCGGCTCGCGCAAGCCGCGGCCATCGCCGCCTATGAGGACGATGCCTGGTTCCGCGACAGTTGCAGCAAGGTCATCGCGAGCCGCGAGCGATTATCGGCTGGACTGACCGCGCTGGGCTTCGAGGTGCTGCCATCGGCGGCGAACTTCGTGTTCGCGCGGCATGAAGGCTATGAGGCTGCGGCGCTGGCCGCGCGCCTGCGCGGGAAAGAGATTTTCGTGCGTCACTTCAACGCCCCGCGCATCGACCAGCACCTGCGCATTTCCATCGGCACCGATGCCGAGTGCGACGCGTTGCTCAACGCGTTACGCGACATCATCGGTGGTTACATCGGATAACGCACGCATCGTGGCATGGCGCGTCGCAGAAACAAAAAACCGGGCTCGACCGCCCGGTTTTTTACGTCATCGCCCAACAATGCCGCGAAATGGATGTCATTCGGCCTTCGCGGCCATCAGTGCGTGATACTTGGCCATTAATCCATCCGGTGTTTCGGCATGCTGCGGATCGCGCGGGATGCACTCCACCGGACACACCTGCACACACTGCGGCTCGTCGAAATGACCGACGCATTCGGTGCATTTCTTCGGGTCGATCACATAGATTTCCGGGCCCATCGAAATCGCGTCGTTCGGGCACTCGGGCTCGCATACGTCGCAATTGATGCACTCGTCGGTAATCATCAAGGCCATGCTTCTTCTCACTTCGCGCCGGCAACGGGCCGACTGTCATTCCGCAAGCCGCTAGTTTACGCCGCTTACGGTTGGGCTGCCTGGTCCGGCTCGAGTCCGAGCGCCGCGACCTTTTCCTGCAGCCATTTTTCGACCGACGGGAACACGAACTTGCTCACATCGCCGCCCAGCTGGGCAATCTCGCGGACGATCGTGCCCGAAATGAACTGGTACTGGTCGGACGGCGTCATGAACATCGTTTCGACGTCCGGCAGCAGATAGCGGTTCATGCCGGCCATCTGAAACTCATACTCGAAGTCCGACACGGCGCGCAGGCCGCGCACGATCACGCGCGCGTTGTTCGTCCGGACAAAGTCCTTCAGCAGCCCCTTGAAACTCATCACCTGCACGTTCGGATAGTGGCCTAGCACTTCGTGCGCGATATCGAGGCGTTCTTCGAGCGTGAAGAAGGGTTTCTTGTTACGGCTGTCGGCGACGCCGACCACCAGCGTATCGAAAATGCTCGACGCGCGCCGAACGAGGTCTTCGTGACCGCGCGTCAGCGGGTCGAATGTGCCCGGGTACACGGCGACTACCATGAGACTTCTCCTCTCTGTTCACTGGGACGGGCAGTTCAGCGCCCGTGAGATGCTTCTGCCAGGGGTCGCGCGCGTGACGGCAGCCGTCCGGCGCTTGTTATGGAAGGCGCATTATTCCTCATTTTCGCGCTGCAGCAAATGATAGTGAACCGCGCCCGCCTTGCCCTGGCGGACGATGGTCCAGCCTGCCAGCGCCTCTGTCTGTGCGATGTCGAGCGCTTCGCCCGCTTCGACGTACAGGAAGCCTTCGGCGCTCACGAGCGGCACGGCGAGCGTCAACGCGCGCTCGAGCAGGTCGGCATCGAACGGCGGATCGAGGAACACGACGTCGAACGAGCCGGGCGCCAGGCTCGCCGCGAGGCGCAGCGCGTCGGCTTCGGCGATTTCGATGGCGCGCGCAGCCAGTTTGGCCTGATTCGCGCGCAACTGGCCGGCGGCGCGCCCACTGCGCTCGACCATCAGCACACGCGCCGCGCCGCGGGACGCCGCTTCGAAACCGAGCGCGCCGCTGCCGGCAAAGAGATCAAGGCAGCGCAGGCCGTCGAGGCGCTGGCCGAGCCAGTTGAAGAGCGTTTCGCGCACGCGGTCGGGCGTCGGACGCAGGCCGTCGAGATCGAGCACCGGCAGCGGCGTGCGCTTCCAGTCGCCGCCGATGATGCGGATTGCGTGCGGCGCCTTGCTGCGGCCTGAGGATGCGCCATGCGCGCGGGAAGGAGAGGATCGGGGCATGCGGAAATCGTCTTGCGTGGAGAGCGCCCGCGTCTGCGACGGCGGGCCGGAGCGCCAACGTTACCACAGGCCCGCGCTGCCCCGCCGCTGCCACGGTCGCGGCTTTGGCACGGCGTCCGGCGACGGGCCCGGGCGCGCCTGATAAAATGTCCGGTTTCCAGCGCCTTGCATCCCGCATTGCCACGCTGCCTGCCGCTGTCGCCTGGTCCCGCGTCGCGGGAATCGGCGCGCGCTCTCACCACGCCAGATCATGTTCAGCTTTTTCAAACGATTCAAGGGCTCGAAAACGTCCGACACCGTGCCGCAGGAAGCGCCTGCGGAGCAGGAGCAGGTTGCGGCTGAAGTGGCGCCGGCTCCGGTTCCAGCGCCTGCCCCTGTCGTCGCGCCGGCAGCGCCTGCTGCCGCGCCGGTAACCCCTACCGCATCGACACCTGTGGCGCCTGCTGCGCCGTCTTCCGCGCCCGTTACGCCTGCGGCTCCCGTCGACCGTGCTGTGTCGCAAGCGCAGGCAGCGCCGGCACCGGCACCCGCTGCCGAACAGTCTTGGCCCGCTGCGGCATTTGCCGCGCCCACGGCCCAACAGTCACCGCAACCCGTGGCACAGTCCGCGCCGTCCGTATCCGCAACGCTGGCCGCAGAACCTGAGGCCGACGAAGAAACCGTCGAAATCGTCCCGCCGCCCGCGCCGGAGCCGGCCGCAAAGAGATCCTGGCTGACGCGCCTCAAAACCGGCCTGTCGAAGACGAGTTCGAGCCTGACAGGTATTTTCGTCGGCGCGAAGATCGACGAGGACCTGTACGAGGAACTCGAAACCGCGCTGCTGATGTCCGACGCGGGCGTCGACGCCACCGAATTCCTGCTTGAGTCGTTGCGCGAAAAGGTCCGCGCCGAGCGCCTGACCGATCCGCAACAGGTGAAGACCGCGCTCCGCTCGCTTTTGATCGACCTGCTGAAGCCGCTCGAAAAGTCGCTGATGCTAGGCCGCGCGCAGCCACTCGTGATGATGATCGCGGGCGTCAATGGCGCCGGCAAGACCACCAGCATCGGCAAGCTGGCGAAGCATCTGCAGCGCTTCGACCAGTCAGTGCTGCTCGCCGCCGGCGACACGTTCCGCGCCGCCGCGCGCGAGCAGCTGGCGATCTGGGGCGAGCGCAACAACGTGACCGTCGTCGCGCAGGAAAGCGGCGATCCGGCCGCGGTGATCTTCGATGCCGTCGGCGCCGCGCGTGCGCGAAAGATCGACGTGTTGATGGCCGACACCGCAGGCCGTCTGCCGACGCAGTTGCATCTGATGGAAGAACTGCGCAAGGTGAAACGCGTGGTCGGCAAGGCGCTGGATGGCGCGCCGCACGAAGTCCTGCTCGTCATCGACGCGAACACCGGACAGAACGCACTCGCCCAGGTCAAGGCCTTCGACGACGCGCTCGGCCTGACCGGCCTCATTGTCACCAAGCTCGACGGCACCGCGAAGGGCGGCATTCTGGCGGCGATCGCACGGCAGCGTCCCGTACCGGTGTACTTCATCGGCATTGGCGAGAAGGTCGAGGATCTGCAGCCGTTCAGCGCCGAAGAATTCTCCGACGCGTTGCTCGATTTCTGACACTGTCCGTTCGATCCGAAGGCAAAAAAAAGGCGTCCAGTGCACGAGCCGCACTGGACGCCCTTTCTACATCACCCGCGCATTGAAACGCACAACGCGCACCCACGCGGAAGTCACTCCGCGTCCGGCTGCTCGCCCGGCGCCGCACGCTGAAACGCGTCGATCTGCATCGCGTGTTCGTAGATCCGGTGAATCGTCGGAAACGGCGCGGTGTCGATCTTGAAGCGGTGCGCGTTGAATACCTGCGGCACGAGGCACGCATCCGCGAGCGTCGGCGCGTCGCCGAAACACAGCTTGCCGGTACGCGCGTCGCTGGCGAGATGCGTCTCCAGCGTCGCGAAGCCCGATTCGACCCAGTGGCGATACCACGCGTCTTTCGCCTCATCGTTCACGCCCAGCGTGTGCTTCAGGTACTTGAGCACGCGCAGGTTGTCGAGCGGATGAATCTCGCACGCGATCTGCAGCGCGACCGAACGGACATACGCGCGGTCACGCGGCGTCGCGGGCAGCAGCGGCGGCTCGGGATGCGTCTCGTCGAGCCACTCCATGATCGCGAGCGACTGCGTGTACACATCGTCGCCATCGACGAGCGTCGGCAGGATCGCGTCCGCATTCAGCCGGCGATATTCAGGCTTCAACTGCTCGCCACCGTTACGCAACAGATGAACCGGCACGTAGTCGCACGGCAGGTTCTTCAGGTTCAGCGCGATCCGAACGCGATACGACGCCGAGCTACGAAAATAGCTGTAGAGCTTCATGCGCTGTGTCTCCTCCCGTGACTCCGGCGCCATCAGACGACGCGCACGCTGAAGTCGCCAAGCCCGTCGACGCCGCCCTTCATCACTTCGCCCTTGACCACCGCGCCGACACCTTCCGGTGTGCCCGTGAAAATCAGGTCGCCCGGTTGCAGCTCGAAGAGCGTCGACAGATACGCGACGGTTTCCGGAATCGACCAGATCAGGTCCGACACGTCCGAACGCTGTTTTTCCTCACCGTTGACGGTGAGCCAGATCGCGCCCTTGTCGATGTGACCGACTTTCGAGGCGGGATGAATCGGGCCGAGCGGCGCTGAATAATCGAAACCCTTCGCGGTATCCCACGGGCGGCCGAGTTTTTTCGCCTCGGCCTGCAGGTCGCGGCGTGTCATGTCGAGCCCGAGCGCATAGCCATAGACATGTTCGGGCGCGCGCCCAGCGGGAATATCCTTGCCCGCCTTGCCGATTGCAGCGACGAGTTCCATCTCGAAGTGCACGTTCTTCGACTGCGACGGATACGGGAAGCTGCCGGTTTCGCCCGGCGCGACGTACACGACGGCGTCGGCCGGCTTGCAGAAGAAGAACGGCGGCTCGCGGTCGGGATCGTGCCCCATCTCGCGAGCATGCGCCGCGTAGTTGCGACCCACGCAATAAATCCGGCGTACCGCAAACTGCTCGCTGACTCCGACAACAGGCACCGCGACAACCGGCGCCGGCGCAAACACGTAACTCATCCTGTTCTCCGTTTTTTGTGGGATGCCGCGCAGGCGGCGACTAAACGATAAGTGTAACGCGCATGCACAATCTTGCTGGATCGCGACAGATGCGATACTGGAGGCCTTTACCGTCCCGTCGGCCCACCGCGAGCGCGCGTTTGTCCGTTTGTGCATCCGCCCGCGCCGCCGAAACTTCCGCACCACGCCCATCCGATGATCGAATCTCCCGACACCACGACCGCCGTCCTCCCGTGCGCCCGTTTCATCAAGGAAATCGGCCGTGGGCCGAACGGCGCCCGCGCGCTCTCCGCCGAAGATACGCACACGCTGTATAGCGCGATGCTCGACGGCCGCGTCTCCGACCTCGAGCTTGGCGCAGTGCTGCTCGCGTACCGCGTGAAAGGCGAAAGCGCCGACGAACTGGCGGCGATGCTGTCGGCGGCGCACACGTCGTTCGAGCCGGTTCGCGTGACGCACGATGCGTATCAGGCAGTGTCGATCCCGAGCTACAACGGCGCGCGCAAACAGGCAAACCTGGTGCCGTTGCTGGCGCTGCTGCTGGCCCGCGAAGGCGTGCCGGTGCTGGTGCATGGTGTGGCTGAAGACCCCGGCCGTGTGACGAGCGCCGAGATTTTCGCGCATCTGGGCGTCGATCACGCGCCGACCCACGCGGCCATCGAAGATGCGCTGGCCGCCCGCCGCCTTGCGTTTTCGCCGATCGCGACACTCGCGCCCAAGCTCGCGCGGCTGCTGGCGCTGCGCCGGCGGATGGGTGTGCGTAATTCGACGCACACGCTCGTCAAGATCCTGCAGCCGTTCGAGCCGTACGGGCTGCGTCTCGTGAACTACACGCATCCGCCGTATCGCGAGAGCCTTACGCAGCTGTTCGCTGCGCATCCCGACGCGGCCGTCGGCGGCGCGCTGCTCGCGCGCGGCACGGAAGGCGAGGCCGTCGCGGACACGCGGCGTCAGGTGCAGATCGACTGGCTGCACGACGGCGCGTGCGAAACAGTCGTCGCCGCTGAGCGCTCATCGCCGGATGCGCCCGAAGTGCCGCTGCCGGAAGCCCGCGACGCGGCGACCACAGCGGCATGGATCGAAGCTGTGATGCGTGGCGAAGTGCCCGTTCCGCTGGCAATTTCCCGTCAGGTCGAACTGATCGCCGAGATCGCGAAACGCGCCGCCTGACCGGGGCTGGCACGGGTTTGAGAGACGCTTCCTGTACTCCTGAACCTGCGAATCCGAACACCGCCGGTTGACAGGGTCCCGCACCCTGACATACAGTCACCGGATGCGTTCCCTTCCGAACACCCTCCGAATTACCCTCAGCCGCCTACCGCGGCTTCTATCGCTACGTCTAGCGTAAGTCAGGCGTAGCGCCGCGCATCCAGCTTCACAGCGCGGTCCTCCAGCAGTTCCGCAGTTTCAGCTTCACCCCAGATCCGCCGTACCTCTTACAACCTGTCGTCAGTGTTCGTCCGTTTATCCTTCGGATGAATCGCGAGGTCAAAATGCACGTTGCATGGGCACAAGCCATCGCCGTCAACAGCGTCATCATTGCGATGACCTTCTTCGTTCGCGCCCGTTCGTTGCTACCGCCAGCCACCGGCTGGCGGACCGTGCCCCTAAGGGAAGCGCGCCGCCGCTAGTGCAGCGCGCCGCCGCTACATCCCTTTACACGCAGACACATACGAACACGACACAACGAACGAGGCTCACCATGTTGCGCAACCCTGCTGAGAAGTACCGCCCTTTTCCCGCCGTCCGCCTGACCGGCCGTAAATGGCCGGGCCGCACGATCGAGCGTGCGCCGGTCTGGATGAGCACCGATCTGCGCGATGGCAACCAGTCGCTGATCGAGCCGATGAGCATCGCGCAGAAGCTCGAATTCTTCGAGACGCTGGTGGCCATTGGCTTCAAGGAAATCGAAGTCGGCTTTCCGTCGGCTTCGCAGACCGACTTCGATTTCGTTCGCAAGCTCATCGACGAAAACCGCATTCCCGACGATGTGACCATCGAAGTGCTCGTGCAGTCGCGCGAAGAACTGATCGCGCGCACGTTCGAGGCGCTCGAAGGCACGCCGCGCGCGATCGTGCATCTGTACAACGCGATCGCGCCATCGTTCCGCAAGATCGTGTTCAACCAGTCGAAGGACGAGGTGAAGGCGCTGGCAGTGGAAGGCACGCGGATCATCCGCCAGTACGCCGACGCGCGCCCGCAGACCCACTGGATCTACCAGTATTCGCCGGAAACGTTCAGCATGACCGAGCTCACCTTCGCGCGCGAAGTGTGCGACGCGGTCGCGCAGACGTGGCGTCCGACGCGCGATCACAAGATGATCGTCAACCTCCCCGCGACGGTCGAAGCGGCCACGCCGAACGTGTTCGCCGACCAGATCGAATGGATGGACCGCAACCTCGGCTATCGCGACAGCATCGTGCTCTCGGTGCATCCGCATAACGACCGCGGCACGGCTGTCGCCGCCGCCGAACTTGCGTTGATGGCGGGCGCCGATCGCGTCGAAGGCTGTCTTTTCGGCAACGGCGAGCGCACCGGCAACGTCGATATCGTCACGCTCGCGATGAACCTGTACACGCAGGGCGTCGATCCGGGCCTCGATTTCTCCGATATCGACGCGGTGCGTCGCGTAGTTGAACGCTGCAACCAGATTCCGGTACATCCGCGCCATCCGTACGCGGGCGATCTCGTGTTCACGGCGTTCTCCGGCTCGCATCAGGACGCGATCCGCAAGGGTTTCGCCCAGCAGGCGCCCGACGCCGTCTGGGAAGTGCCGTACCTGCCGATCGATCCGGCCGACCTCGGCCGCAGCTACGACGCGGTCATCCGCGTAAACAGCCAGTCCGGCAAGGGCGGCTCGACGTATCTGCTGGAGCGCGGTATGGGCTTCACGCCGCCGCGTCGCGTGCAGATCGAGTTCAGCCACGCCGTGCAGACGGTCGCGGATCAATCCGGCGTCGAAGTCACCGGCGACGCGATCTGTGCGCTCTTCGCACGGGAATACTTCGATACGGACGGCCCGGCGGCGCGCGTCACCGCGTCGACCGTACGCTGGGAGAACCGCGACGTGACCGTCGTCGGATCGGCTGATGCACGCGCCGAAAGCGGCGGCGAATCGCACGCGCAGTCTGTGGCACGGGCGATGACGACGGCCGCGGGTCAGTCGATCGAAATCACGTCGTATGAAAGCCTGCGGACGACGGACGGCCGCGTCGCGGCGTTTGTCGGCTGCCGCGTCGACGAGCAGCCGGTACGGTACGGCGTTGGCGTGAGCGAGGACGATGCGACTGCGGTCGTCGATGCGGTCGTCAGCGGTGTCAACCGCGCGGTATGGGCGCCGGTCGACCGGCGGGTCGCAGCGTAGGCGTAGAGGTAAGCGTCAGAAAAAACGGCTGACACGCGACACACCCAGTGCCGAAGCGTCGAAACATGACGCAACGTCACGCGTAACGCGCCCAGGCGGCTCACAAGGCGGCCTGGCGATGGAACCTACCGGGTTCACTCGATCGCGCAGCGCGTCGCCTGCCAGGCGATCAGACGCCAGCGGCCCGCTTCCTGCGTCTGGATCGCCGTGTACGCGATCGGGAAGAGCAGCGCGCCATTGTTCGCTTCCATCTCGATCAGCGCACGGCCCGTGACAACGCAGGTCTCATTGCCCACCGCGATCACGTCCTGCGACTGGATCTCGATCTGACGGTAACGACGGCGGCCGGCCGTGATGGCGTCGATGAACTGCTGCTTCGACTCGCGCTTGCCGTTCGTATGGACGTAGATCACGTTGTCCGACAGCAGCGTGTCGAGCAGTTCACCGTTGCCGTCGACCATCGCGCGAAAGCGGTCCCGCTCCAGCCCGCGAATCGCCTCGATCACTTTTGCCGCCATCGCTCAGCCCCCTTGCATCGAAGGGCGCCGCGCGCGGCAACGCCGATCGTCAGAAGTTGTATTGCAGATATAGCTGGGTGAAATTTATACCAGGATTCGGCTCTTTGATACCGGCGTTCGACATATGCTGGAAACGAAAGCCCGCCGCGTACTGCTGACGGTCGCCAAACTGGGCGCCGACGCCCGCCATATCCGCGAACTGAAACGCCGTCGATAGCGTGTACGAGCGGGAAATCGTCGGACTGGTCAGCACACGCACGCCGACGCCCGCCTCGATAAACGGCCGGAACCAGCCTGAACCCTTGATGAAGCGGATCACCGGCGTGACGCCGAGTTCGCCGGTGTTTTTGTGGACGTCGCCCTCACTGCTGTGCCACCACGCGACGTGCGCCTCGCCGATCAGCGAAAAATGCCACCCGCCGATCTCCCACCACGTCAGATCCGGATCCCAGACAACGCCGAGATCAAGCTTGTTGACGTGATGATCGGCCATCCCGCCCGCAACCTGAACCCCGAACTGATCCGCGGCGGCCAGCCCCGAAAAGGTCAGCAGCCCCAGAACGAACGCGCATCGAAGCGCCGGGCCGAGACTTGAGTTTTTCTTTTTCATTGAACACCCTCTGCCCAATCTTCAGGGTCGCCGCGAGGCGGTTGCCAACGTTTTCGAGATAAGCCGGTTAAAAAAGAACCTTATCCAAGAGAAGGGATTGACGCAAATAGTTCCTTTAGATAAGACGAAAACCGGTCGTTCTATCGCGTTCTCTACCGCGACGGGTAAATTGTACGGGCCAAGCAAAGTTTTTGCAGTTGGCGTACGATGCTATTGAACATCAAGTTTCGATAGGATTTACGGAACTCTCAAGTCCCTACGGCCTCTAAGTATTAGCACTCCTGTTACCAGAGTGCTAACATCCACGGGAGTCGTTTTCTGACTGAGCTTTTGGTTGATTCCATAGGAGTTTCTTACGTGAGCAATGCACTGACCCTTCCGAGTACTCTGAGCCCGTCGTCGGCTAAGGCCGCTCCGGCAGGTGCACTGGCGCTCGCGCATTCTTCATTGCTGCCCGGCCAGCTGGGCAATATCGACGCCTACATCCAGGCCGTTAACCGGATTCCGATGCTGACGCCGGCGGAAGAACGCCAGTTCGCCACCGAATTTCGCGAGCAGAACGATCTTGGTTCCGCCCGCCGTCTGGTACTGTCGCACCTGCGGCTTGTCGTGTCGATCGCGCGTAACTACCTGGGCTATGGCCTGCCGCATGCAGACCTGATCCAGGAAGGCAACATCGGCCTGATGAAGGCCGTGAAGCGCTTCGATCCGTCGCAGAACGTGCGTCTGGTTTCGTACGCGATGCACTGGATCAAGGCCGAGATCCACGAATACATCCTGCGCAACTGGCGCATGGTGAAGGTCGCCACCACCAAGGCGCAGCGCAAGCTGTTCTTCAACCTGCGCAGCCACAAGCAGGGTTTCCAGGCGTTCACACCGGAGGAAATCGAAGGCCTCGCGACGGAACTGAACGTGAAGCGCGAAGAAGTGGCCGAGATGGAAACGCGTCTGTCCGGTGGCGATATCGCGCTGGAAGGTCAGGTCGAGGACGGTGAAGAAGCGTATTCGCCGATCGCCTGGCTCGCCGATTCGCACAACGAGCCGACGGCCGTACTCGCCGCACGTCAGCGCGACAAGCTGCACAGCGACGGCATCGCCAGTGCGCTCGAAGCGCTCGACGCCCGCAGCCGCCGCATCATCGAGGCACGCTGGCTGAAGGTCGAAGACGACGGTTCGGGTGGGTCGACGCTGCACGAACTCGCTGATGAGTTCGGTGTGTCGGCGGAACGTATCCGTCAGATCGAGGCGAGCGCGATGAAGAAAATGCGCGGCGCATTGAGCGAATACGCGTAACGCGCCAGCCGGTTTGTTCGGCACATGTAGCACACCAGGCCCTGCCTTCGAAAGATGGCGGGGCTTTTTCTTGTCTGCCTCTCAATTCCCGAGTCATTTCCGGGACAGTCGCGCCCTTTTAGTTGACGCAACGCAAAGAGCGCGGTGATACTGGTTTCGCGGGTTCGCCTTCGCGACCGTATGCCGCAGCGTGGAACGCCCGCGTCGACTGGCCCGCTCCTAAAATTCCGTTATGCATTGCCTGGCCGCGCCATGCGGCCCGACCGGCATTCCTCTCATGGAGCCGTCATCGACCGATCATGACCATAACGCTGAATCACAGGACCCCCGCTGCTCACCGAAGCCTGCGCGCGCGTTGCACCGCATGGGCGCGCGGCCCGACCTTCGCACGCGACATCGTCATCGTGCTCGCGATCAAGTTCGCGCTGCTGATGATCCTCAAATACGCATTCTTCAATCATCCGCAGGCGGAGCACATGTCGCTGCCGCCCGCGGTCGTCGCGCAGGCGCTACTCGCCATTCCCGCATCGCATCCGTCTCAAGGTGATACTCATGCCCGCTAGCGAAGTCGTCGATCTTTCGCGCTTACAGTTCGCCGTTACGGCGCTCTACCATTTCCTGTTCGTACCGCTGACGCTCGGCCTTTCGTGGCTGCTCGTCATCATGGAGTCGGTCTACGTGATGACCGGCAAGCAGATCTACAAGGACATGACCCAGTTCTGGGGCAAGCTCTTTGGGATCAACTTCGCGATGGGTGTCACGACCGGGCTCACGCTCGAGTTCCAGTTCGGCACGAACTGGTCGTACTACTCGCATTACGTCGGCGATATTTTCGGCGTGCCGCTGGCCGTCGAAGGGCTGATGGCGTTCTTTCTGGAGTCGACCTTTGTCGGCCTGTTCTTCTTCGGCTGGAACCGGTTGTCCAGAGTGCAGCATCTGACCGTCACGTTCCTGGTCGCGCTCGGGTCGAATCTGTCGGCGCTGTGGATTCTGGTCGCGAACGGCTGGATGAACAATCCGGTCGGCGCCCACTTCAACTACGAAACGATGCGGATGGAACTGTCGAGCATCTTCGACGTGCTGTTCAATCCGGTCGCGCAGGTGAAGTTCGTCCACACGGTGTCGGCGGGTTACGTGACAGCGTCGATGTTCGTGCTCGGTGTGTCGTCGTGGTATCTGCTGAAGCGTCGCGATACAGAATTTGCATTGCGTTCGTTTGCGATCGCGGCAGGCTTTGGTCTCGCGTCGACGATATGCGTGATCGTGCTCGGCGACGAATCCGGCTATCGCACGGGTGAAGTTCAGCAGGTCAAACTTGCTGCCATTGAATCAGAATGGGAAACGGCGCCCGCGCCTGCACCGTTCACGATCTTCGGTATTCCGAACCAGCAGGAAGAGCGAACCGACTATGCGATCCGGGTACCGTACGCACTCGGCATCATCGCGACCCGTTCGCTCGATGAACCGGTGCTCGGCCTGAAAGACCTGATGGCGCATAGCGAAACGCGCATCAGGAATGGCATGCTCGCGTACGGCGCGTTGCAGCAGCTAAAAAGCGGCGACGACACCGACGAAGCCCGCGCGACGTTCGACGCGCACAAGGCCGACCTCGGCTACGGCCTGATGCTCAAGCAGTTCACGACCAACGTCACTGACGCCACGCCTGATCAGATCAGGCAGGCCGCTAAGAAGACGATCCCGCCCGTCGCGCCGGTGTTCTTCTCGTTCCGCCTGATGGTCGGCCTCGGCATCCTGTTCCTCGCGACGTTCGTGCTCGCATTCTGGTTCTGCGCGCAACGCTCGCTGCTGCTCGACAAACGCCGCTGGTTCCTGCGCTGGGCCGTGTGGGCGATCCCATTGCCGTGGCTTGCGGCCGAGTTCGGCTGGATCGTCGCTGAAGTGGGCCGTCAACCGTGGACCATCGCGGGCATTCTACCGACGTCGCTGTCCGCTTCGAGCCTGCAGCCCAGCGATCTGTATCTGAGCCTCGCCGGTTTCGTGGTGTTCTACACGGCGCTCTTCATCATCGAGATCATGCTGATGTTCAAGTACGCGCGTCTGGGTCCGTCGTCGCTGCACACGGGCCGCTATCACCACGAGCAGGACACGCTGGCGCCGGCACTGGCTGGCAAGCCCACTGCGTAATTCACCACCAATCTGTTCAACGGGAAAATTCATCATGGATTACGCAACCCTCAAACTGGTCTGGTGGGTGCTGATCGGCGTGCTACTGATCGGCTTCGCGCTCACTGACGGCTTCGACATGGGCGCGGCGATCCTGCTGCCCTTCATCGGCAAGACCGACGGCGAGCGACGCATCGTTGTGAACACGGTCGGCGCCACGTGGGAAGGCAATCAGGTCTGGCTCATCACGGCAGGCGGCGCGATGTTCGCGGCCTGGCCGCTGGTGTACGCGGCATCGTTCTCCGGTTTCTATTTCGCGATGCTGCTTGTTCTGTTCGCGCTGTTCTTCCGGCCGGTCGGCTTCGACTATCGCAACAAGCGCGAGGATCCGCGCTGGCGCACGGCGTGGGACTGGGGTCTGTTCATCGGTGGCTTCGTGCCGGCACTCGTGTTCGGCGTCGCGTTCGGCAACCTGCTGCAAGGCGTGCCCTTCGAGTTCGATACCGATCTGCGCGTGACGTATCACGGCGGCTTCTTCGCGCTGCTCAATCCGTTCGCGCTGGTGTGCGGGCTTGTCAGTGCGTCGATGCTCGCGGCGCACGGCGCGGCGTTCGTCAAGATGAAAACGGATGGCATCGTGGCGCGACGCGCGTCGGTGGCGCTGCGCATTACGTCGCTGGCCGCCGTTGCGCTGTTCCTGATCGCCGGTCTGCTGATCGCGACCTTGATCGGCGGCTATCAGATCGTCGATGCCGCACCGCTCGATACCGTCGCCAATCCGCTCCTGAAGAGCGTGATCGGCGCACCTGGACTGTGGCTGACCAACTACTCGACGTATCCATGGATGATCGCGGCGCCGGTCGTCGGCATTGTCGGCGGCGTGCTCGCGCTGGCGCTGGCCAGTTCGCGCTTCGAGAAGACCGCGTTTGTCTCGACCGGGTTGATGATCATTGGTGTGATCCTGACGGCGGGTTTCTCGATGTTTCCGTTCATCATGCCTTCGTCGCTCGACAATCGCAGCAGCCTCACCGTCTGGGATTCGACGTCGAGCCAGATGACGCTTCAGATCATGCTGATTGCCGTCATTATTTTCCTGCCGCTGATCCTGATCTACACGAGCTGGGTGTATCGCGTGATGCGCGGCAAGGTGACAGCGAAAGCGATCGAAGAAAACACCCATTCGTTGTATTGAACATCAACGCGGCGCTCGCGTAGAAACGGGCGTCGTCCGGAACGGATTCGAAGGAGCTTGTGATGTGGTATTTCAGCTGGATTCTCGGCATCGGTGTGGCACTCGCGTTCGGCATCATTAACGTGATGTGGTTTGAAGCGCGGCGTCCTGTGGCGGCAGCAGCGGCGGCTGCAACGAAGCACGGTCAGGACTCGCATACGTCTTCGCGAGCGGATTGAACGCGACGTTGTTGTCCGCGTCCGCATCGCCGGCCCGGATGCGGAAACCGGAACTCGACAACGCGGAAAAACCGAACCGTAAACGAAAGAGCGGAGCCCACAAAAAAGGCGCCGCTCTTTTCATTTCATCAGCTTAAAGCTTAACGCTTAAACCTTAGGCAGGCTCTACCGCTGCTCCGCCCGTTGCCGGCAGGCGCGTCGCCAGTTGCTGCGCGTAGCGCGCTGCAGCCTGGCCGACGACGATGTGGAACGTATCGTCCGTCACCCATGCAACGTCCAGCGCGTTCAGACGCTGACGATCCACCGCCGACGCATCGCGTACCACGACACGCAGACGCGTCGCTGCGACGGCGTCGATCGAGACGACATTGCCCGCGCCACCAAACACAGCCAGCCAGCGCGCCGGATCCGGATCCAGCGGACCGCCTTCCGCCGCAACGCCGCCCGAAGCGGCTACAACCGGTGTAGCCACGGCAGCCGGCTTCACTTCCAGCGCACCACCCTGATCGATCGTCGTGCGGATTTCGTCGGCGATCATGTCCGCTTCCGGTCCGATGATGACCTGCACGTTGGTCGCGCCGCGCTTCAGCACGCCGCGCGCGCCGACAGTCTTCAAATCCGCTTCCGATACCTGGTTCGAATCCACCACCGACAGACGCAGACGCGTCGTGCATGCATCGACGAGCGTCAGGTTCGACGCGCCACCCAGAGCGGCGATGTAACGTTGCGCGCGCGTCGCGGCGACACCCGCTGCGGGAGCCGCAAGACCGCCCGACGACGTTTCCACTTCACCGTCTGCATCGGCCGTAGCGGGCTCGCGACCCGGCGTCGCCATGTTGAACTTGCGGATGAAGAAGCGGAACAGGCCGTAGTACACCACCGAGTACACGATGCCGATCGGAATCGCCATCCAGCCCTTCGTCGACAGACCGTAGTTCAGCACGTAGTCGATCGCGCCCGCCGAGAACGTGAAGCCGAGGTGAATGCCGAGCGCCGAGCAGATCGCGAGCGCGAGGCCCGTCAGCAGCGCGTGGATCACATACAGCACCGGTGCGAGGAACATGAAGCTGAATTCGATCGGCTCCGTCACGCCCGTCAGGAACGAGGTGAGCGCCATCGAGAACAGCAGGCCGCCCACCAGCGCGCGGCGTTCCTTCGGTGCTTCATGGAACATCGCGAGACACGCAGCCGGCAGACCGAACATCATGACCGGGAAGAAGCCCGTCATGAACGTTCCGGCCGTCGGATCGCCTGCGAAGAAGCGATGCAGGTCGCCCGTCACCGCAGCGCCGCCCGGCGGCGTGAACGAGCCGAATACGAACCACGTCAGCGAATTCAGGATGTGGTGCAGACCGGTGACCAGCAGCAGACGGTTCAGCACGCCGAATACGAACGCGCCGATTGCGCCCGCGGTTGTCAGCCAGTGGCCGGCCAGGTCGATGACGGCCTGAACCGGCGCCCACACATAGCCGAACACGATGCCTATCGCCAGACAGACAACCCCGGTGACAATCGGCACGAAGCGTTTCCCTCCGAAGAACGCGAGGTAGTCGGGCAGCTTGATGTCCTTGTACCGGTTGTACAGCAGCCCCGCGACGATACCCGCCACGATCCCCGACAGCACGCCCATGTTGAGCTTGTCGTTGATGTCCTTCATCACGGCGATCTCGATGAGATAGCCGATTGCACCTGCCAGCGCCGCGACGCCGTTGTTGTCCTTCGCGAAACCGACTGCCACGCCGATTGCAAACAGCAGCGGCAGGTTGTCGAAAATCGCGCCGCCAGCGTCGGCGATCATCTTGATGTTGAACACATCGGGCTGGCCGAGGCGCAGCAGCAGGCCGGCAACCGGCAGCACTGCAATCGGCAGCATCAGCGCGCGACCGAGGCGCTGAATCTTCAGAAACGGATTCCCATCCATTGATATCTCCAATTCCCTTCGTTGAGTCGAGGTCGTAGTTATTGCCTACGTCATTGCATTACGTCTTTTGCGTCTTCGTGTTGCGAAGGCTGTCGCGGACTGTATGGGGTTCAGTCCTGTGGCCAGACTTCGCGGCTCACTGCCCTTACCGCCTGCGCCGAATCGAGCGCCAGGGCATCCTGGGCGCGCTGACGGCACAGCTGATAATCGAGGTTGCGCACCCGCGCCTTGATGCCCGGCACCGACACCGGATCCACGGAAAGCTCAGTCACGCCAAGGCCGACGAGGAGCGGCACTGCCAGCGGATCGCCCGCCAGGGCACCGCACACGCCGACCCACTTGCCGTGCTTTTCCGCGCCCTTCACGGTGGCGTCGATCAGACGCAGCACCGCCGGATGCAGACCGTCCGCCTGCGCGGCGAGGTCCGGCTGGCAGCGGTCCATGGCGAGCGTGTATTGCGTGAGGTCGTTGGTGCCGATCGACAGGAAGTCCGCGTGCTGCGAAAGCTGGTCCGCGAGCAGCGCCGCCGACGGCACTTCGATCATCACGCCGACTTCGATCGCATCCGTGCGACCGGCTTCGCGCGCCAGTTCGTCGATGCGCTTGCGCAGGCGAACGAGTTCACCCGAATCGGTGACCATCGGCAGCAGGATGCGCACGGCGCCGAGCGGCTGCACGGCGAGCAGGCCACGCAACTGGTCGTCGAGCAGATCCGGGCGCACCTGGGCGAGACGGATACCGCGCAGGCCCAGCGCCGGGTTCGTTTCCGGCGGCAGGGTCAGGTAGTCGACTTCCTTGTCCGCGCCGACGTCGAGCGTGCGGATGATCGCCGTGCGGCCGTTCAGTGCGTCGACGATCGTCTGATAGCTCTGTCGATGTTCGTCGACATTCGGCGCAGCCTGGCGATGGATGAAGAGCAGTTCGGTGCGCAGCAGGCCGACGGCGTCGGCGCCGTTGTCGACGGCGGTCTTCGCGTCGTCGAGCGTCGCGATGTTTGCAGCGACTTCGATCGCGCGGCCGTCGCTGGTGACCGCCGCCTGTTGGGACGTGCGACGGTTCGCTTCACGCACGCCAGCCAGACGCTGTCGCTCGGTGCGCGCACGTTCGACGTCGAGCGCCGTCGGTGCATGTTCGAGACGGCCAGCGCTCGCATCGACCACGACCTGCGTGCCTTCGGGTACGGCAAAGAGCGCGTCGCCGACAGCGACGAGCGCCGGAATGCCAATCTGGCGCGCGATGATCGCCGCGTGCGACGTCGCGCCGCCGCGTGCCATCACGAGCGCCGTGACGCGGGTCCGATCCAGCGATGACAGATCTGACGGCGTGAACTCTTCCGCAGCGAGCACGGCTTCGTCGGGCAGCACACGCGCGGCGCTATTCGAATACCCGAGCGCGCGCAACACGCGCTTTTCGATGTCGCGCAGATCGGCGGCACGTTCGGCGAGGAGTGCGTCGTCGATATTCGAGAGCACGGCGATCTGCGCACGGATCGCCGAGCGCCACGCGAAGCCGGCGCTCTTGCCGAGGCTGATCAGATCGCGCGCGGCGTCGAGCAGCGTCGGGTCTTCGAGCAGCACGCGATGCACCGCGAAAATGCCCGCCTCGCCGACAGCGCCGCGTTGCGATGCTTCGCGCACGGTCGTGTTCAGTTCTGCATCGATTGCGGCGAGCGCCTTGTCGAGCAGACGGCTTTCCGCCGCCGACGTACCGCTTGCGACTTCAGGCGGATCGAGATCGGCGTCGTCCCAACGCACGATCTTGCCAACCGCAATACCGGGCGCTGCGCACACGCCGGCGAGCGTGTTCGGCGCGAGCGTTTCGCCCGCCGCACGCGCGACCTGAACCGGCGCAGGCGAGCTTTGACGTGCCGGTTTTTCTTCGACTTCGCCATGCGCTTCGCGCAACAACTCATGCGCGACCGCTTCGACTGCGGCCGCAGCTTGCGGGCCTACGCCGAGGATCTCGATCGTCGCGCCTTCACCGGCGCCGAGGCCGAGCAAACCCACGACACTCTCAATCGCCGACTTGCGTCCTTCGAAGCGGATCTCGACACGCGCATCGAGACCACGCGCTGCTTCGCGAGCGCGCGCCGCAGGCCGCGCATGCAGGCCGCCAGCGTGCGCGAGCGTGATCTGCTGACGCGACTCCTCGGTCACGTTCGTCGCCTGACGCGATGCTTCGGCAGCTGCTCCGCCACGCGCGCGCAGCGTGAACAGCGGGCTTTCACCGGCCTTCAGCATGCCCGCAACCGGACGCTCGACAATTTCGAACGCATCCGAATTCGCGATCGCGATCACCGAAACGAGACTCGGCGCCGTCGATGCAACATAGTCCAGGTCGAATTCGATCAGTACATCTCCGGTACGCACCGTCGCGCCTTGCGGCACCTTCGACGTGAAGCCCTTTCCGGCCAGCTCGACCGTGTCGATGCCGATATGCAGCAGGATTTCAGCGCCTTCAGCCGTTGCCAGCGTAAGTGCGTGGCCGGTGCGCGCGAGATGCGTGACCACGCCGTCGCACGGCGCAACCAGCCGGCCGACGAGCGGATCGACACCAATGCCGTCGCCGAACATGCCGCCCGAAAACACCGGGTCGGGTACATCTGCGAGCGGTACGACCGGGCCGGTCAGCGGCGCGAGCAAAACAATAGGGCCTTTGGAATGGCTCATCAAACGGGACTCCTCGACACGTCGCATCTGCTATCTCGATCAGTGAGTTTCGGTGACTTTATTCAGATGGCGCGGCGCATCGGGATTGCGTCCACGTGCGGCGGCAAGGCCGTCAGCCATCACATAAAAGGAAAGAATCGCAGCGATCGGATCGAGCGCCGGATGATCGGTGGAGACGAGCGGCAACGTCGCTTCCGGCACGTCGGCCGGCGCGGCGAGCAGCACGCGTGCGCCGCGTGCCTGCATGTCGCGCGCGAGCTGGATCAGGCCCGCCTGTTCGGGTCCGCGCGGTGCGAACACCAGCAGCGGATAGTCCTGGTCGATCAGTTCCATCGGACCATGACGCACTTCCGCGCTCGAAAACGCTTCCGCCTGAATGCCCGACGTTTCCTTCAGCTTCAGCGCCGCTTCCTGTGCAATCGCGAGACCGAGACCACGGCCGATCACGATCATGCGTTCGATGCCGCGCAGTTCTTCGACGGCCTTCGTCCAGTCGAGCGCGCCGGCTTTGCGCAACACATCGGGCAACGTGTTCAGCGCTTTCAGCAAGGCTTCGTCGCGTTGCCAGTGTGCGACCAGCAGCGCGGACATTGACAGCATCGCGATATAGCTTTTCGTTGCGGCGACGCTCAGTTCGGGACCGGCCAGCAGCGGCAGATGAAATTCGCACGCATCAGCCAGCGGCGACGACGGCGCATTCACCGCGGCAATCGTCAGCGCGCCAGCGTCGCGCAATGCGATCATCGTGCCGACCAGATCCGGGCTCTTGCCCGACTGCGAGAACGCGAGCGCGAGCTGGTCGCGCACCTGAAGCGGTGCCTGCTGCAGCGTCGCAACCGACATCGGCAGCGATGCGACCGGCACGCCGAGGCGGCTCATCGTCAGACTTGCGAAGTAACTCGCTGCGTGATCTGAACTGCCACGCGCGACCGTCAGCGCGACGTGACGCGGCAATTCAGCGAGTTTGCGCGCGAGGGCTTCGACACGCGACGTATCCGCGAGCTGCGCGGCGACCACGTCGGCGGATGCCAACGCTTCATCAAGCATATTCGACAATCGATTCTCCTTCGACGTAAGTCGCGGTCAACGCCAGTTCACGATCGAACACGACGACATCGGCCCAGGCGCCGCGCGCGATACGGCCGCGGTCTTCGATGCCAAGGTAGTCGGCGGCGTAGCGCGACAGACGGTTTGAAACATCGGCCATCGGCAGGCCGAGCGAAACGAGGTTGCGCAGCGCCTGATCCATCGTCAGGGTGCTGCCGGCGAGCGTGCCGTCGGCGAGACGCACGCCGCCGAGGCACTTCGTGACGTGCTGGCTGCCAAGGCGATATTCGCCGTCCGGCATGCCGGTCGCCGACGTGCTGTCGGTGACCACATACAGACGCGGAATCGCGCGCATCGCGGCGCGGATCGCGCCCGGATGCACATGCAGCAGGTCAGGAATGATTTCGGCGAATTCGGCATGCGCGAGCGCGGCGCCGACAATGCCAGGATTGCGGTGATGCAGCGGCGACATCGCGTTGAACAGGTGCGTGAAGCCGCACGCGCCGTGTTTCAGCGCGGCGACGGCGTCGTCGTACGTGCCGAGCGAATGGCCGAGCTGCACGCGTACGCCGCGCGCCGCCATCTCGCTGATGATGTCCATATGACCGGAGATTTCCGGCGCCAGCGTGACGACACGGATCGGCGCGATCGACAGATACTTCAGCACTTCGTCGAGCACGGCGGAGACTGCAGCGTCAGGCTGTGCGCCGAGTTTGCCGGGGTTGATGTACGGCCCTTCCAGATGCACGCCGAGCACGCGCGCGCCGCCTGGCGTGCGCATACGCGTCACATCGCCGAGGTTCGCGACGACGTTCATCAGTTCGGCGCGCGGCGCGGTCATCGTGGTGGCGAGCAGGCTCGTCGTGCCGAAGCGCGCGTGCGTGCGGGTGATCGTTTCGATCGCGTTGCCGGCTTCCATGACGTCGGAGCCGCCGCCGCCGTGCACGTGCAGATCGATGAAGCCCGGCAGGATGTACGGATCGTCGTTCGTGGCAGGATCGGTGCGGTCGCCTTTCAGCGACGTGATGCGGCCGTTTTCGAATTCGACCGTGCCGTTGATCCAGCCGTCAGTGGTGAGTATGTTTCCGGTCAGCATGTGTCTCTCTGATGATGCGTCGTGCATTTCCATGACTGAGTCTGCTTGATTCCAGGTCCCGCGCTACTGCCGCAATTCAGCGACGAAGTCGTAGTAGTCGTCGCGGCAATAGGTGTCGGTGAGTTCGATCGCGCGCTGGTCGGCGCTGTAGCCGATGCGCGTGATCACGAGCAGCGCGGTGCGCGGCTCGATGTCCATCAGGCCGGCGATCTCGCTTGTCGCGTTGACTGCGCGGAAGTGTTGCAACGCGCGGACCACGGCCATGCCGCGCTGCTCCAGATAGCTGTAGAGCGAAAGGCCGATGGCCTGCGGATCCGGCACGATCGAAGCCGGAAGCGCTGAGTGCTCGACCGCCATCACGATGCCGTCGGCACGGCGCAGTCGCCGCAGGCTCGCGACAGGCGCACCGGGCGAGAGGCCAAGATGCACGACTTCCTCGCGGTTTGCTGCGCGGATTTCGCGCTCCAGCCACACTGAATCGGGCCGGAAGCCGCGCTGCTCCATCTTCTTCGTGAAGCCCGTCAGACGGGAGAGCGGATCTTCGACGCGCGGCGTGATGAAACTGCCCGCGCCGCGCGCCCGACGGATCAAACCCTGCTCGACGAGCAGTTCGATCGCCTTGCGCGCGGTGATGCGCGATACGCCGATTGCATCGGACAACGTGCGCTCCGACGGCAAAGCCTCGCCGGCCGACCAGACGCCGCAATGGATCGCTGTCGCGAGATTGCGTGCGAGCTGCAGGTAGAGCGGCGTGACGTTGCGAACGTCAGGCATCAGGGCGGACCAGCGAGTTTCCATGGGGCTCCGGCGGTCGGTAAACGAGAGCGCGGCTTCTTGAAAGTGGAGCCCATTATATAACCAACATAATACCAGTCAAACCATGCTGAATTGCGGCAGCCTTATTCCGACAAACCGTTGATATCAAAGGGTTTAATGCTGATTTTGTGACCTGTTCCGACAGATGCGCG
The DNA here is from genome assembly GCF_050436565.1 of Paraburkholderia sp. GAS42. Classification (NCBI taxonomy): domain Bacteria; kingdom Pseudomonadati; phylum Pseudomonadota; class Betaproteobacteria; order Burkholderiales; family Burkholderiaceae; genus Paraburkholderia; species Paraburkholderia sp. GAS42. The sequence goes on from NZ_JBNDML010000025.1 coordinate 68,245, forward strand.
AGATCGGGATTTACCCGTATGGACGTATTTTTGAGGTACAAAATCGCCAACTGGTCTGCATCGAAAGAGCCCACTCGCAGCCAGGCAGATACCTTTTTAGTACCAGCGCGAGCATTGTAGTTGTGACGCGGGTTTTTATAAGGGACGGGATCACATATAGTGATGCCTGACCAACAAAAAGATCTTCAGGGGAGCCTACGTTGACCGATCCTGCGGTGCTGCAGCGCGCTCAGGCCGTGCGCCGTTTCAATCGCTTCTATACGCAACACATCGGCGCGTTGCACGAGCGTCTGCAAAAGAGCCCGTTTTCGCTGACCGAAGTGCGCGTGCTGCACGAGCTGTCACGCGGTCAAGCCGATACGGCCGCCGCGCTCGCCCGCAATCTCGGCCTCGATAGCGGCTACCTGAGCCGCCTGCTCACCAGCTTCGAGCGCCGTAACCTGATTTCCCGACGCCCATCCGACGCCGACGCCCGCCAGTCGCTTCTCGCGCTCACCGACGCAGGTCGCGCCGCGTACGAACCGCTCGATGTCGCCGCGATCGAAGAAGTGTCCGCACAGTTGATGCGACTCGAGCCGGCGGCGCAGGAGCAACTCGTCGCGGCAATGCAGTTGATCGAACAGCTGCTTGGCCGCGACATCCATCGCGGCGAAATTTGATCGACGAGCACGTGCAAGCCGCGGACTTTCGCCTTTCCGCCCATACGTGCAAGCAATAAAAAAGCGCCATGGTTTCCCATGGCGCCTGTGCTTCGACGCTGAGGCTTTCCGCGAACGGAAGAATCAGAACGACGGCACCACCGAGCCCTTGAACTCCGACTTGATGAACTGTCGCACATCGTCCGACTGATACGCCGCCACGAGCTTCTTCACCCACGGCTTGTCCTTGTCCTGCGTGCGAACTGCGATCAGGTTCGCGTACGGGCTATGGACGTCTTCTAGCGCGATCGCATCCTTCGTCGGTTGCAGGCCGGCGGCCAGCGCGAAGTTCGTGTTGATCGCCGCGGCGTCGACATCCGCGAGCGAGCGCGGCAGTTGCGCCGCATCCAGCTCGACCAGCTTCACCTTCTTCGGATTGTCAGCGACGTCGAGTGGCGTTGCGTTGTTGCCGTTCGTACCTGCGCCGGCCTTCAGCTTGATCACGCCCTGCGATTGCAGCAACAGCAGCGCGCGGTTCTCATTCGACGGATCGTTCGGCACCGCGACCTTCGCGCCTTGCGGCAGATCCTTCGCCGATTTCAGCTTCTTCGAATAGATGCCGAGCGGCGAGATGTACGTGAGGCCAGCAGTCACGATCTTGTAGCCACGCTGTTTGACCTGGCTGTCGAGATACGGCTGGTGCTGAAAGCTGTTGGCATCGAGATCGCCTGCGTCGAGCGCGGCGTTCGGCTGCACGTAGTCGTTGAATTCGATGACCTTCACGTTCAGCCCTTCGCGCTTCGCGACTTTCTGGACGACTGCCCAGATCTGCGCGTCGGGGCCGCTGATGGTGCCGACCTTGATGACCTTGTCGTCGGCGTGCGCGGCGAAGCTCGTCGCGAAAGCGGCGGTGGCGAGAACCCCGGAGAGGGCTTTGAGGATAGTTCTACGCTGCATGGATTTCCGATTGTGTTGCGTTGATTCAGGTTCAATAGTTCGCGAGAGGCGCGCCGGGACTGTCTTCTGTCTTCGCAGTCCGCTGGACCGCGAATGGTCTCATACGCCTCGCGCAAAGGGAAATATCGCGATCGCATATGAATATGCGAGCGGTTTGCACTGGGTGAAGGGGAACTGCGGGGAAGTGCGGGGAAGCGCGGGGAATTGTGCAACGACCAGCGAGGAGAGATCGCGCGGCAAAAGCCTGCGGCGAGATGCGCGATTTCCAGTCGCGTTGCGGGCCGCCAGCCCGAATGCCGGCGGCCTGCTTCAACTATGCGTGAATCAGAACGTGGTCCACTCGTCGCTGGACGCTGCAGCTTTGGTGACAATCGCGTTCGCCGAAGGTGTCTCAGCTTTCGCCTTCGCGCGGGCCGATGGGGACGTGTCAGTGTCAGCGCCGCCTTGCGTCGATGCCTCGCTGACAACCGCGCGAACCGCAGGCTTCGGCGTTTCCTTCGCACGTCCCGCCGCACGGGTCGTCGTCGAAAGCAGCGTCCTTGCGGCGATCCGCGCGGATGGCTCGACACGGCTCGCCTGTTCGTCGACACGGAACGCGGCCACCGTCTCGCGCAGACGCGCCGCCTGATCCTGCAGCGAAGCCGCACCAGCGGCCGCCTGTTCCACGAGCGCGGCGTTTTGCTGCGTAACTTCGTCCATCTGCGTAACGGCGCGACCGACCTGCGAAATGCCGCTGCTCTGTTCTTCGGACGCCGCGGCGATTTCACCCATGATGTCCGTCACGCGACGCACGGCCTGCAGGATTTCGCCCATCGTCGTACCGGCCTGACCGACGAGCGCCGAGCCGTTGTCCACGCGTTCCACAGAATCGCCAATCAGCTGCTTGATCTCCTTCGCCGCGGTCGCCGAACGTTGCGCGAGGCTTCGCACTTCACCCGCCACGACTGCGAAGCCGCGACCCTGCTCGCCCGCACGCGCCGCTTCTACCGCGGCGTTCAGCGCGAGAATATTGGTCTGGAATGCGATGCCTTCGATCACGCCGATGATGTCGGATATCTTGTGCGAGCTTTCGTTGATCTCGGTCATCGTGCCGATCACACGGCTGACGACGTCGTTGCCGCGCGTCGCGATATCCGACGCGTTGTGCGCGAGCCCACTGGCCTGACGCGCGTTGTCGGCGTTCTGCTTCACCGTTGCCGTCAGCTCTTCCATGCTCGCGGCCGTTTCCTGCAGCGACGCCGCCTGCTGCTCGGTGCGTTGCGACAGGTCGCTGTTGCCGGCGGCGATCTGCTGCGTCGCCGATGCAATCGATTCAGCCGAATGGCGAATCTCGCCGATCGTGCGTTGCAGACGCGCCTGCATATGGTTCATCGCGGCCATCATGCTGGTCGAGTCGTTCGAACGCAGCACGACCGTCTGCGTCAGATCGCCCTGCGCGATACTCGCCGCGAGACGCGCCGCCTGTTCAGGCTCGCCGCCAAGACTGCCGCGCACGTTGCGGATGATCAGCACCATCGCCAGCGAAATCACCGCGCCGACCACGAGCACCACGATCAGGTGGCCGAGCAGCGTTTCGTAGTAAGTCGTATCGATGTCGCGGATAAAAACACCGCTCGTGATGTTCCAGTCCCACGGTGCAAAACGCACGACGTAGCTGATCTTCGGCACCGCGGTTTCGCTGTGCGGCAGCCGTCCGCGATATTCCGCGAAACCGCGGCCGCTCGCCTTCGCTGCATCGACGAGCGCTACGTACAGCAGTTTGCCGTCCGGATCCTTGAAATCGCCGACGGGTTTGCCGTTCATTTGCGGCAGCGTCGGGTGCATCAGCACGACCGGCTTCGAATCCATCACGAAGAGGTAACCGGATTCGCCGTAGCGCATCGTCGCGAGACGGGCGAGCGCTTCGCGCTGCGCGTCGGCTTCGCTGAGCTTGCCGCTCTGCGCCAGCGTGTAATAGCCGTTGACGACGCCCTGCGCCGCCTCGACGAGATTCACCATGCCGGCCTTGCGCTCGGCGAGCATGGTGCCGCGGGTTTCGACCGCGCTCCACAGCCCAACGCCCAGCAACCCCAGCCATACGAGCGCAAGCGACAGCCACAGCTTGCGATTCAGACTCATCCTGCTCATCGTGTCGGTCTCTTTCGTGTGGGTTCTTCCAGTTCGCGCGCGTGCGCCTGATCGGCGCAAACGATTGCTCGCTGTATAACGGCTAAAAGGTTGCCCAACTTGAGACAAAAAGGGACATAGCTGGGCAGGCCGCCCCAAAGAGCGGCGACCGGCTGGCTAGTGGCTCGCCCGGCGACGACGCTGGATCACGCCGGTTCTGGCGCTGAACGCAGCAACTGGCGACTTACCCGGTCAAGGAATTCAAGGTCACGCGACCGGCGCCGGGGCTCAATCTACCGGTGTTGTCCTGACGCTGGGGCGATAAAAAAGCGGCCGGTGGCCGCTTCGCGTTTCGTTTTCTTCTTCGCTCAGTCGAGCATGAGTTTGATGTCGTGGACCCAGGGCGCCGCGCCCTGCCCGTCGCGGGCGAAGAGTCTCAGCTTGCCGTCCGGATCGAACACGTAGCTCGCAGCGGTGTGGTCCATCGTGTAGCTGTCGGGCGTCTTGCCGGGCACCTTCGCGTAGTACACGCGGAAGTCCTTCGTCACCTTGACGAGTTGTGCCTCGTCCGCCGGCCGCAATCCAATAAACGTCGGGTTGAACGCCGGCACATACTGCGCCATCAATGCGGGCGTATCGCGCTCCGGATCGACGGTCACGAACAGCACCTGCACGCGCTTTGCATCCTTCGGCCCGAGTTGCTCCAGCGCCTGCGAAAGTTCGGCCATCGTCGTCGGGCAGACGTCCGGGCAGTGCGTATAGCCGAAGAACAACACGACCACCTTGCCCTTGAAGTCAGCGAGCGTGCGCGTTTTACCGCTCGCATCCGGCAGCGAGAAATCGGAGCCGAACTGCGTGTTGCCGGTGATATCGAGGTTCTGGAATGCAGGCGCCTTGTTGCAGCCGGTCATGAAGAGCGCGCCGCCAAGCGCGCAGGCGACCGCTGCGACGCGCGCCGCGCGCGCAAGCCTGAGTGTGAGCATGGTGTTACGCGCCGATCAGGACGCGTGCGTAATGGTCGACCAGCAACGCCGCGAACAGCAGCGACAGATAAACGATCGAGTAACGAAAGGTTTTACGCGCGAGCGCGTCGGAATATTCCCGGTATATTTTCCACGCATACGCGAGGAAAACCGCGCCGAGCAGCACCGCCGAAGCGAGATACACGACACCGCTCATGCCGGAAACGAACGGCATCAACGCCACGGCGAACAGGATCACCGTGTACAGCAGGATATGCAGCCGCGTGTACTGCTCGCCGTGGGTGTTGGGCAACATCGGCAGACCGGCGTTTTCGTAGTCCTTGCGGCGGTAGAGCGCGAGCGCCCAGAAATGCGGCGGCGTCCACACGAAGATGATCAGCACGAGAATCCACGCATCGCCCGGCACATGACCGGTGACAGCGGCCCAGCCGAGCGCCGGCGGCATCGCGCCCGAAGCGCCGCCGATCACGATGTTCTGCGGCGTCGCAGGTTTCAGCAGCAGCGTGTAGATAACCGCATAGCCGACGAACGTAGCGACGGTGAGCCACATCGTCAGCGCATTGGCGAAGATGTAGAGCGTCCACATGCCGAGGCCGCCGAGCACAGCGGAGAACAGCAGGATCTGCGTCGTGGTGATTTCGCCGCGCGCGGACGGACGCCATGCCGTGCGACGCATCCTGGCGTCGATCTTCTGTTCGACGAGGCAGTTGATCGCGAATGCGCCTGCCGCCAGCAACCAGATGCCGACTGTGCCGCCGACCAGCGGTTTCCACGGCACCATGCCGGGCGTCGACAGGAACATGCCGATCACCGCGCAGAACACCGCGAGCTGCGTCACACGCGGCTTCGTCAGCGAAATGTACTGGGCGATCCGGCTACCGGGATGCTGGGAGAGAGTTGTGCTGTCCATGTGGGTCACGCTGGCGCGGCATCACGCGCGGGCAACACGGCGCGGCCGGGACGGCTATAAGCGATTCGAAAGTTTAGCATAACGAGCAGGAGCAGCAGGATCGCGGCGCCTCCGTTATGGGCGACTGCAATGGGCAACGGCCATTGCAGGACAATGTTCGACAGACCAGTCACGAACTGGATCACGACGACGAGCAGCACGCCGTTCGCCGGCCGCCGCAACGACTCGAAGCGACGCATTTTCAGCGCGAACCACACAAGATACGCGACAACGACGAGCGCGAAGGTCCGATGCGTCCAGTGAATTGCGACGAGCGCGTCCTGCGTGATGACATCGCCGTCGCCGGTCATGCCGAGCGCGCGCCACAGGTGAAAGCCGTGCTCGAAGTTCATCGCCGGTATCCACTGGCCGTTGCAGGTCGGGAAATCAGTGCAGGCGAGCACCGCGTAATTCGTGCTGACCCAGCCGCCCAGCGCGATCTGCACAATCAGCAGAATCAGGCCGGCCACTGCGGCTGTGCGCCAGCGGGCGGCTTCGGGTTCGTACGCGGGCAGCGGCGTCTGGCGCGCGGCCAGCCAGCCCAGGGTGCCGAGCAATGCGAGGCCGAGCAACAGGTGAATCGTCACGATCACGGGTTGCAGCTTCATCGTCACGGTCCACGCGCCGAACGCGCCCTGCACCAGAATCAGCAGCAGCAGCGAGGTCGGCCACCACGGCGACACATGCAACGGCCGGCGACGCAGCCGCGCCATCCACGCGATCACCGTCTGGGCGACGATCAGCACGCCGATCGCCATCGCGAAGTAGCGGTGAATCATCTCGATCCACGCCTTCGACATGCTCACCGGTCCGGTCGGCATCGCCTGATAAGCGGCGCTGATCGCGGCATGCGCGATAAACGGCGACGAAGTGCCGTAGCAGCCCGGCCAGTCCGGGCAACCGAGACCCGAATCGGTCAGACGCGTAAAGCCGCCGAACATCACGAGGTCAAGCGTCAGGAACGTCGTAACCCAGACGAGCTTGCGAAACTTGTTGTCGTCGGCCTTGACCCACACGTACGACAGCGGCAACAGCGCGATGCACAGACCAATCAGGCCGAGTTGCAAAACGAACATCTCTCCACCCTTCTCGCGAAAACCGGTATCCGCCCTCAGCAGGGCGCCGCATCATCAGCCGATGCTCGACCACTTGAGCAGCTTCGTCACGTCGCTCTTGATCTTGCTCGGGTTCGGATCCTTCGGGAATCGCATCATCAGATTGCCGTTCGGATCGACCATGTAGATGTGATCGGTCACCTTCGTGCCGTTGTCCACCGGCAGCCATGCGGCCACCGCGGACGGATCGGCGATCAGCATGTCGGTGTCGTCGTAGGCGTGTTTGACGACGTCGGGTACATCCGATGGATCGGTGCGCAGCCACACGTTGACGACGCGCTCGCGCTCGCCACCCTGCGTCGCGCGGACCTGGCGCATGAAATACAGCTTTGTGACGCAGGCCTTGTCGCACGCGCTGCCGTCGACGGAAATCATCAGCCAGCGGCCGCGCAGCGACGCGAGCTTCATCGGCTTGCCATCCTCGCCGGTGACGACGAGCGAGTCGGGAATCGGACGCTGCGGTTCAACGAGCGTGCCGTAACTCGTCGAGCCGCCCTTCGGCTTGACGATGTAGTACGTGACGTACGAAGCAACCACCGGCGCCGCACAGATGATCGCGATCAGCAACATCATCCAGCGGCCGCGCTGCCACGAGCCTTGCCTGCCGGACGGCGCGCCAGACGGCAGGTCGCTCGACGCGCCTTTCGAGGCCGGCTGGCCACGTTGCGCCGTCGGGCGCGCGGTCTTGCCGGATTGCGGAGAACGGGGAGATTGCGTCGACACTACAGGACCTCTTTCGATGATTGCGCGATGACGGTCGACATCGACCGGTCATCGCGCGCGATGCATTTACACGCTGGGAGCGTGCTCTTTCTTCGCGGCGCGACGGGCCGCGTACAGCCCGAACCCGATGGCCGCGGCCGCCATGCCCCACCACTGGAACATGTAGCCATAATTCGTTTCGACGCCGGTCGCCGGCACGGGCCAGTCGCGCACCAGCGTGTCGCCGTCGTCGCTCAACTGCTGGATCACGAACGGTTGCAGCGGCAATCCCGTTTCGGTTGCGTAGGCATTGACGTCGAGATTCTGGCGGATCCGCTGGTGTGCCGCCGACCCGCCTTGCCCCAGTTCGTACGCCTTGCTCGCATCAGCGCGCGCGATGCCTTCGATTTCGATCTCGCCCTTCGGCGTCTCATACGGCCTCATCGCCGTGCGATCGTTCATGTTGCGCGGCAACCAGCCACGATTGACGAGCACATAACCGCCGTCGTGCAGTTTAAAGGGCATCACGACATAAAAGCCTGGCTGGTCGTTATACGGCCGATTGTCCAGGTAGACGACCTTCTCCGGCACAAAACTGCCGGTCGCGCGCACGCGATGAAACTCGATGTCCTTCAGCGCGACGGGCGTGGCCGTGACGTTTTGCGCCGGTGCATTTTCGAACTGCGTGATGTGCGCCTGCAGCGCCTCCTTCTGATGCGCGCGATCGCGCTGCCAGAAGCCAAGCCTCACCGTCACGGCGACGACGATCAGGATCAGCACCACGGGGACAAGTCGAAACTTCATTTCACACCGCCCGCAGGCACACGCCTTGCAATACACGGTGAGATAATGAACGTCTTACGTTCGCGTTCCTGACGGTCAACCGGTTCCATGCATATCCTCGTTCCCATCGCCTTCGTCCTCATCATCGCCAGCATGGCTTCGGCGCTGTACTTCATGATGCACGACCGGGGCCAGTCGAAGCGGATGGTCTGGTCGCTCGCGACACGCGTCGGCCTCTCGATCTCGCTTTTTCTGTTCATCCTGTTCGCACACTGGATGGGCTGGATCCAGTCCACCGGAATTCCGGTCGGCCGCTGATGTTTCGCCAGCGGCTGCTGACTGGCGATAACGTCAGTTGACGTGCGTCGGGCCTGAAGCTGGCCAATGGACAGGCCCATGCGCAGGTCACGACAAGCCATTCAGAACTTCGCCCGATCCATCAAGCAAAACGCCGCCCTGACAGGGTCGAGGGCGGCGCTGCGTGGTTTCTGCATACTGCTTGTGCATCCCTTCTTCCGCGCTTCGTTCGGCTGCTTTCGAACCACCTGAAGCGCAACAGCCCGCATACGCCGGATAACCGCCGATGCGGGCCAGACCGCCTTACAGCCAGTACACGACGACGTACAGCCCGAGCCACACGACGTCCACAAAGTGCCAGTACCAGGCGGCGCCTTCGAACGCGAAGTGGTGATCGGCCGTGAAGTGGCCGCGGATCATCCGCGCCAGCACCACTGCCAGCATCGTGCCGCCAAGGAACACGTGGAAACCGTGGAAGCCGGTCAGCAGGAAGAACGTCGAACCGTACACACCCGACGCCAGCGTCAGGTTCAGTTCGTTGTACGCGTGGAAATATTCGAAGCCCTGCAGGAACAGGAAGCAGACGCCGAGCACGAGCGTCGCGGCCAGCCAGGCGATCGCCTTGCGACGATGGTTCTCACGCAGCGCATGGTGCGACACGGTCAACGTCGCGCCCGACGACAGCAGCAGCGCCGTGTTGATCGTCGGCACCGGCCACGGCTGCATCGACTTGAAGTGCGAGACCAGCGCGGCGGGACCGTTGTTCGGCCACACGGCCGAGAAGTCCGGCCAGATCAGCTTGTAATCGAGGCTGCCGAGCTGATGCATTGCGATCTGACGTGCATAGAACAGTGCCCCGAAGAACGCGCCGAAGAACATCACTTCGGAGAAGATGAACCAGCTCATGCTCCAGCGATACGACGCGTCGACGCGCTTGCCGTACATGCCGCCTTCCGATTCGGAGATCGCGTCGCCGAACCAGTGCCACAACGTGAAGAGCAGCCACAACAGGCCGGCCAGCACGCCGAGGGGCGCCCAGCTTTCGCCGTTGATCCACTGCGCAAGCGATCCGAGCATGACCAGCAGCCCGACGGCCGCGCTGATCGGATGCCGCGACGGATGCGGTACGAAATAGTACGGGCTCTCGTTTTGACCGCTCATTCTTGATTCTCCACTTCAGTCCAGTTGTTCCGCTTGGTCCGGTTGGTTCCGGCTTTATCTTCAACGGCGCGTCGATACCGCACCGCTTCACTCTATTCCTGGGCCTTCATCGACCCGCGCTGCCCATTCCATCCGGTGCAGCTTTTATCCGACCACGAGGCGCACCACGAAGATCAGCACGCCAATCAGGATCGCCGCGCAGATGAGGGCTGCGGCGACCACATGCAGCGGATTGAGCTGGGTCGCGTCCGCCTCGAGATCGCGCCGCTTGCGCACTCCCAGAAATGACCACAACACAGCCTTCATCGACTGCCCGAAACTGCTTTTGCGCCCGCCGTTGTCGCTCATTCGCGTCGTCTTCCTTTGCCTGCGGCACGCGCCGTCAGGCAGGGTTCGCCGCTTTGCCAGATGCGCTCACCGCCGGTTTACCGGTGGTGTCGGCCGCCTGATTCGCGGTGCCCTTCGTCGTCGGCGCCGGCGTGTTCAGTTCGAAGAACGTGTACGACAGCGTGATCGTCTTCACATCTTTCGGCAATTTCGGATCGACGACAAATACCACCGGCAGCCGTTTCGTCTCGCTTGCCGCCAACGTCTGCTGCGTAAAACAGAAACACTCGATCTTCTTGAAGTACTCGGTCGCCTCGCGCGGCGCGTAGCTCGGAATCGCCTGCGCCTGAATCGTGCGCGCCTGTTCGTTGCTGACCTGGTACATCACCGTTGTTACTTCGCCCGGATGCACGTCCATGCTGTGCTGCTCCGGCTTGAAACCGAGCGGGCCGCGCGCGTTCGCATCGAATTCGATCGAAATCGTGCGGCTCATGTCGACCTGCGTATTCTTCGCCTCGCGCACCGTTGCATCGCGCTGAACGAGATTGTTGATGCCCGTAATCTGACAGATTGCGCGATACATCGGCACCAGCGCGAACCCGAAGCCGAACATCATCAACGCGACGACGAACAGCTTGATCAGCATCGAACGGTTAAAAGAGCGGTCGGCCTCGGCCGGCGGGTGCTTCGACATCGTACTTCCTCAATCAGGCTGCCAGGGCAGGTTCAACCAGCACTGTCAGCTAAACCAGACCTGCTTGATCACGGCACCCGTAAAGAAAACGATCACCACGACGAGCAGGATCAAACCCAGCCGCTTGTTGCCCGCGCGAACCTGCTCGGGAGTACGTCTTTGCTGTGAATTCCGGGTCATGCTCAATGTCTGGATACTCTTCTGACCGGGCGGCTGGACTGCCGCCGCCCGTCTGGCTTCCCGGTTCAACCTTCTGCCGCCTGAACCGGGTCGCGTTGACCGAAACGTCTTATTCGACGGTCGGCGGGTTTTCGAACGTGTGGAACGGAGCCGGGCTCGGCACGGTCCATTCGAGGCCCGTTGCGCCGTCCCACGGCTTGTCCGACGCCTTTTCCAGCTCGCCGCCACCACGATACGCCGGCAGTGCGACTGCGAACAGGAAGTACACCTGCGCGAGACCGAAGCCGAATGCGCCGATCGTCACGACCTGGTTCCAGTCGGTGAACTGCGCCGGGTAGTCGGCGTAACGACGCGGCATGCCTGCGAGGCCCACGAAGTGCATCGGCAGGAACGCGAGGTTGAAGAAAATCATCGACGCCCAGAAGTGGATCTTGCCGCGTGTCTCGTTGTACATCCAGCCGGTCCACTTCGGCGACCAGTAATACCAGCCGGAGAAGAGCCCGAAGAGCGACCCTGCCACCAGCACGTAGTGGAAGTGGGCGACCACGAAATAGGTACCGTGATACTGGATGTCGAGCGGCGCCATCGCGAGCATCAGGCCCGTCAGACCACCGAACGTGAACACGAACAGGAAGCCGACGGCGAACAGCATCGGCGTTTCGAAGGAGAGCGAACCGCGCCACATCGTCGCGACCCAGTTGAACACCTTCACGCCCGTCGGCACGGCGATCAGCATCGTCGCATACATGAAGAACAGCTGGCCCGTCACCGGCATGCCGGTTGCAAACATGTGGTGCGCCCAGACCATGAACGACAGGATCGCGATCGATGCCGTTGCGTACACCATCGAGCTATAGCCGAACAGCGGTTTGCGCGAGAACGCCGGGATCACCTGCGACACGATCCCGAACGCCGGCAAGATCATGATGTAGACCTCGGGGTGACCGAAGAACCAGAAGATGTGCTGATACATCACCGGGTCGCCGCCGCCAGCCGCGCTGAAGAACGACGTGCCGAAGTGGCGGTCGAAAAGCACCATCGTGATCGCGCCAGCCAGAACCGGCATCACGGCGATCAGCAGGTAGGCGGTGATGAGCCACGTCCATGCGAACATCGGCATCTTCATCAGCGTCATGCCCGGCGCGCGCATGTTCAGGATCGTCACGACGATGTTGATACCGCCCATGATCGACGAAGCACCCATCAAGTGGACCGCGAAAATCGCGAAGTCCATGCCCGGGCCCATCTGCGTCGACAGCGGTGCATACAGCGTCCAGCCCGCGGCGGTCGCGCCGCCCGGTGCGAAGAACGAGCTGATCAGCAGCACGGCAGCCACCGGCAGCAGCCAGAAGCTGAAGTTGTTCATCCGCGCGAAGGCCATATCCGATGCGCCGACCTGCAGCGGCACCATCCAGTTCGCGAAACCGACGAACGCCGGCATGATCGCGCCGAACACCATGATCAGGCCGTGCATGGTGGTCAACTGGTTGAAGAACTCGGGACGCATGATCTGCAGACCCGGCTCGAACAGCTCGGCGCGGATCGCCAGCGCCATCACGCCCCCGGACAGGAACATGACGAACGAGAAGATCAGGTACAGCGTACCGATATCCTTGTGGTTGGTCGCGTACAGCCAGCGGCGCCAGCCATGCGGCGTCTCGTGGGCATGGTCGCCGTGCACGTGCTCGTGACCAGCGGCTACATCGTGTCCGATGCTAGACATGAAAATCTCCTAAAACGAATTCTGCTCTGCTGACCGTGACACGTCAGGCCGCTGCGCTGATCTCGACACGCCGGGCTTCTTTCGCGTCAGCCCCGCCCGTGATCGTTTCCGGCTTCTTCAAAATGATGTGGTCTTCGGCGATGCCCGCTGCCTTCAGCGCGTCGCGCACTGCTTCAGCGCGACGCTTCGCGAGTTTTGCGTTGGCGTCGGCAGAACCCGTCTTGTCGGTGAAACCTGACAGCGTGAACTTCGCATCAGGATGCGACTTTGCGTAGGCGGCGGCTGCGTCGACCGCTGCTTTCGCGTCGGCCGGGAGTGCGCTCTTGCCGGTCTCGAAGTAGACGCTTGCCGGCAGGCCTGCCTGCGGTGCCGAAGTTGCGCTGTCCGAGCCCGCTGCACCAGCCGATGCCGGCGCCGCGCCCGAAGTGGCTTCGGCGCCGCTTGCCGCTGCCGCATCGCTTGCGCCCGCTGCTGCGCCTGCGTCGGCCAGATGGTTGCCGCCTTCCGGCAGCTTGCCGTTACGTGCATCGGCGACCTGCTTCGGCTGGAGGATGTCGCCCGTGTGGTTGCCCCACGCATTACGTTCGTACGTGACGACCGAAGCGATTTCGACGTCGTTCAGCGTCGGCGCCCACGGAGGCATCGCGTTCTTGCCTTTCAGCACGAGGCTCACGTGTTCGGCGATCGGGCCGTTGGCGATCTTGCTGCCGTCGAGCGCCGGGAATGCGCCTGCGCCCTTGCCGGTCGGCTGGTGGCACACCGCGCAGTTCGCTGCGTAGACCTTGCCGCCACGTTCCGTCAGCTCGGCCAGCGTGTATGTCTTGTTGGGATCGTCGGCGCCGGCGGCCATTTTCTTCTTCTCGCCGTCGACCCAGGCTGCGTAGTCTTCAGCAGACAGCACCCGCACGACGACCGGCATGAACGCGTGTTCCTTGCCGCAGAGTTCGGTACAGAAGCCGCGGAACGTGCCCGCCTTGTCGGCCTTGAACCACGTGTCGCGCACGAAGCCCGGAATCGCATCCTGCTTCACGCCGAAAGCCGGCACGTACCAGGAGTGAACGACGTCGTTCGCGGTGGTGATGATGCGGATCTTCTTGTCGACGGGAACGACGAGCGGGTTGTCGACTTCCTGCAGATAGGTATCGGAGATCGGCTGACGGCCGTCCGTTTCGGCACGCGGCGTAGCCAGCGTGGAAAGGAAGCTGATGCCCTCGCCCGGGCCCTTCACGTAGTCGTAGCCCCACTTCCACTGGTAGCCCGTGACCTTGACGGTGACGTCGGCGTTGGTCGTGTCCTTCATCGCAACGACGGTCTTGGTGGCGGGCAGCGCCATCAGCACGACGATGATGAACGGGACGATCGTCCAGATGATTTCGACGGTGGTGCTTTCGTGGAAATTGGCGGCCTTGTGGCCCTTCGACTTGCGGTGAGCAAAGATCGAATAGAACATCACGCCGAACACACCGATGAAAATCACCGTGCAGAGAATCAGCATGAACGTGTGGAGGCTGTAGAGCTCCTCAGCGATTTTTGTCGCAGGCGGCTGGAGATTGATCTCGTTGACGGCTGGGCCGCCCGGACTATCGCCGACTGCCATGGCCGCACCGGCGAAGAACAGCCCGCTAAACGCCAGCACGCCCATGAGGGCTCGCTTGATTGTTTTCATAGCTTCCTTACCCAAAATTTCCATTCAAACCCTCGACCCCGCTGGAAGGCTTTCCGCGCTTTTTTCACGCTTTCCGGAACGGCGTTCGGCTCAGCGCTTCTAATCGCAACGCCTGAGCCATGCTCGCAATTCGCCCGCAAACTGCGCACGCTGGTACTGCGCGAGATGCTGCCCGATCATCACCGCCTGGCCACGCGACACGAGCGCGATCCGGTCGCACGGCGTTGCTCCGGTTTCTACCCGCACCCAGCGCGGATTGAATTCAATCTGTGTGATCTGCTCTGCGCTCACCTGCTCGATCACCAGCCGGTTCGGATAGAGCCGGATGCGTTCGTAATCCACAGCGTGGCGCGCATAGATGACAAACGCGACACCTACCGCCAGCAGCTCGATACCCGTGAACGGCAACACCAGCCACGCGCCGTACAGCAAAAGCGTGAAGGCGATCGCCAACGAGACCAGCGCAAGCGACACATAGAAGCCAACGAACTGTCGTGGCGAAGCCGAACAGTTGCGTTTCATGGTCCAGTCTTTCAGGACCGGTTCTGAATCCGCCAGCAGATCAGTCGCTTCCATCGCTGCCTCCCTGCATCCGGCACCGCGCCTGACACCGTCACCTTCGGCGCTTTCGGCCAGCTTTCCGTCTTGGCCCGCCTCGGCCTGTCGCCCCAAATGTGGGAACCCCGAGCGACAAACTGACGCATTATAGGCGCGTTCAATGGCATCCACAAGCAACGCTCTATCGGCTTGCAAGCCAGTCGCGACAAGCCTCTGCGCCGTTTTGACGCACCTCGTTGACGCCTTTCGAAGCGGTAATTTCAGACATAACAGATGTCCTCTTTACCGCATCAACGATTCTTCGACGAACCTCTGCCGATGTCTTCAATACGCACGATGCCGTGACCTTCGGCCGTGGTCCGCGGCACGGCTTTCCAGGCGTGCCCGTAGATGACTTCGAACGTGAGCGGAATCGTGCCGTCCGCGCGCCGGCGCGCCTCGAGGGCCGTCAGCAGCGCCTTGTGCAGACGCCTTGCCGTGCCCGGCGAGGCCGCTTCGCGCTCGAACGGGTAAGCGCCCCAGCGACGCACATCCGCAAGCAGCGACTCGGGCGACCTGTAGGTGATGGTGAGCGTTTCCTGGTCCATGACTGGAATCTCGAATCCGCTTTCGACGAGCATATCGCCGAGATCATGCATGTCGACAAAGTCAATCACGTGAGCGCGCGAGCTTACGCCGTGGGTCGCCTCGACCTCGGCCCACGCGCCGCGCAGCTCCTTGAGCGTGTCGGGGCCGAGCGTGCTGAACATCAGCAGGCCGTTCACCTTCAGCACACGCTGCCATTCGGGAAAGACGAGATCGGGCCGCGAGTGCCAGTGCAGCGCCAGGTTGGACCAGACGAATTCGAACGCGCCATGGGCGAACGGCAGTGCGGAGAAATCGGCCTGCGCGAAACGCGGACCGCGTGCGCCGAGCGCCTTGCCGATCGAAGCCGGCAGAAAGCGTCGCCAGCTCGTGTCGCCAGCGTCGTGATGCAGCGCGCGGCGAAGCATTGCATGCGACAGGTCGGTGCCAAAAACCGGCGCTTCGGGGAAGCGCTCGCGCAGGACGGGAAGATCGTCGCCCGCGCCGCAGCCTGCATCGAGCACGCTGGCCGGACTCATCTTGATGAAGTCGAGACGCTCGCGCATGCGTTGCGCGATTTCGCGCGGCAGAAAGGCGACGTCATCGAAAGTCGCGGCGCGGCGGTCGAAAATCCGTCGCAAACGCCGCGAATCATAGGCCGGACGGCTGGTTTTTGCGGGAGTTGGGGGCATGGCGGTCGTACGGACGAAGAGTGCGAAGTATACTCGCTCGCTCCCTTTGCTTCAGTGCAGGAGGCCTTCGCGGGCACATTCAGCCATGCCGGTCACGTCCGTTTCTCCATCCTCTCGCAACCGGTTTGCGATCGTCTCGCGTCTCGTTTGCTCGCGCGTTTGTCTGATATGGCAGCAGGTTGCTGCGTTCGCGCTACCCAATCTCTGTGGACTGTGCGGCAATTTGTCGCAGCAAACACTGTGCGAGGGCTGCGATGCGGCCTGCTGGAATGAAACGCGTCTGCGCTGCGCGGTTTGCGCGATTCCATTGGCGGCATCTTTGCGGCAGTCCGGTCGGGATCGCGGTCGCGGTCGATACCAATGTGGAGATTGCGTCTCGGCTCCGCCGTCGTTCGACGCAACCTTCACGCTCGCCGATTACCGCGCGCCGCTCGATGCACTGGCGCTGGGGCTGAAGTTTCGCGCGCGGCTCATGCTGGCGCGCGAATTCGGCGAACGTCTCGCCCGCCTCGCGGATGACGCGCTGGAAACCGCCGCACGCCCGGACGTGATTGCGCCGGTGCCACTGGCGCGCCGCCGGCTGATCGAGCGCGGCTACAACCAGGCATGGGAAATCGCGAAGCCGCTCGCCGACGCGCTGCACATACGACGTGACGCGACGCTGATCCGGCGCATCATCGATACCGCACCGCAGTCGCGGCTCGATCTCGACGCGCGGCGCGAGAACGTCGGCCGCGCGTTTGCTGTGGCAAAGCCGGTGAAGGGTCTGCACGTCGCGATCGTCGACGATGTGATGACCTCGGGCGCCACACTCGAAGCCGTCGCGCGTACGCTCAAGCTGGCCGGCGCGCGACGCGTGACCTGCCTCACAGCGCTGCGCACACCGAAAAACTAGTCTTCAACCCGTTCAAATCATGTTCAACGTCGTTCTCGTCGAGCCCGAAATTCCGCCGAATACCGGCAACGTGATCCGCCTGTGCGCCAATACCGGCGCGCGGCTGCATCTGATCGAACCGCTCGGTTTTCCCCTCGACGACGCCAGGATGCGTCGCGCCGGTCTCGACTATCACGAGTACGCGCAGATGCATGTGCATGCCAGTTGGGACGCGTTTGTCACCGCCGAATCGCCGGACGCAGCGCGCATGTTTGCGTTCACCACGCGCGGCTCGGGACGTTTTCACGATCACACGTTTCAGCCCGGCGACTGGTTCGTATTCGGTGCCGAAACGCGCGGGCTGCCCGATACCGTACTGTCGACCTTTACCCACGAACAGCGCGTCCGGCTACCGATGCGACCGGGTAACCGCAGCCTGAATCTGTCGAATACGGTTGCGGTGGTGGTGTTTGAAGCGTGGCGTCAGGCGGGTTTCGACGGCGGCGCCTGACGATCGGCCAGTTCGCTTTCATACAGCCGGAACATTGCATCGTCGAAGCACGCAAAGATCATGTGATTTATTGAAGCGGCTTGCGGCAAGGTCTCGATGACCGTGCCAACGGCAATTTGCACCGCCTGCTGCGCGGGAAAGCGGTAAACACCGCAGCTAATCGCCGGAAACGCGATGCTCGAGCAATGCGCGTCTTGCGCGAGCTCGAGCGAACGTCGATAGCAGGACGCAAGCAGTTCCGACTCGCCGCGCTGGCCGCCGCCCCATACCGGGCCCACGGCGTGGATCACGTGCTTCGCAGGAAGTTTGTAGCCTGCGGTGATTTTCGCGTCGCCGGTGGCGCACCCGCCGAGCGTCTCGCATTCGTGCAGCAGATCGCGTCCCGCCGCCCGGTGGATCGCGCCATCGACGCCGCCTCCGCCCAGCAACGACGTATTCGCCGCGTTGACGATTGCATCGACGGCGAGCGTCGTGATGTCGACGACACGCGCTTCGAGCCTGCATTGACCGATAGTGAGCATGGGAACCTCCGCGTCCGGACGCCTTTATCAGGTGGACAGCGGAGTAACGCCGCGGTTCAGAATCAACCGCGACGCAAGAGAGAAAGTAAACAGCGGTCCGACGCCGAACGGACGCCGACGTTATTCCGCCTTTGAATCGCGACGCAGAAGTGCGCTGACCGCATCGCGCGGCGCGACACCGTCGAACAGTACAGCACACACTGCCTGCGTGATCGGCACCTCGATTGCATGCGCACGCGCGATGGCCAGCACCGCCTGCGCGCAACGCACGCCTTCGGCCACATGGCCAAGGCCACCGAGAATATCGTCGAGCGTGCGGCCTGACGCGAGTTGCACACCAACCGTTCGATTACGCGACAGATCGCCCGTCGCGGTGAGAATCAGGTCGCCGAGGCCGGTCAAACCCGTGAACGTTTCAGCCCGACCGCCAAGCGTCACGCCAAGCCGTGACATTTCCGCGAGCCCACGCGTGATCAGCGCAGCACGTGCATTCAGGCCAAGACCAAGGCCATCCGAAATGCCCGTCGCAATCGCCAGCACGTTCTTGACCGCGCCGCCCACTTCGACGCCGACGAGGTCGTCGCCGGTGTAGATGCGCATCGCGCCGTGATGGAATGCCGCGACGGTGCGCTCGCGGCACGCCGCCGCGCCGCTCGCGACCGTCAGCGCCACCGGCAGACCTTGCCCGACCTCGCGGGCGAAACTCGGCCCAGATAGCACGCCGTTGCTCGCGTGTCCCGCCAGTTCCGCGGCGACAACCTGATGCGGCAACAACTGCGTATCCGATTCGAAGCCCTTGCACAGCCACACGACATGCGTCGGCACACTGCCCGCATCGCGCATGGCGCGAAACAGACCACGCAGGCCAGCGACAGGTGTCGCGACGACGCACAATGCGTCAGCGGCGGCGCAATGCGCGAGCGCCGCCGCCAGATCCGCTTCGTAACGAAGCGCAGGCGGCAGCGAAACGCCCGCCAGATAGCGGGCGTTTTCGTGCGTCGTGGAGAGGTCGGAAACGAGCGCGCTGTCGCGCGCCCAGAGCACCGCATCGTGCCGCGCAGCCAGATGGCCCGCGAGAGCGGTGCCCCATGCACCAGCGCCGAGAACGGCGACCTTCATACGCGGCACCGGACGCAACCCTTAGTGGGTCGCGTTGCCGTTCGGCACGCCGTCCGCGCCACCGAGCTGCGCGAGGCGTTGCTCGTACAGCGCCTGGAAGTTGATTTCGGCGAGGTGGATCGGCGGGAAGCCTGCGCGCGTGATCGCGTCGGCGATGTTCGAGCGCAGATACGGGAACAGGATCGTCGGGCATGCAATGCCGACGAGCGGATCGATCTGTTCAGCCGGGATGTTGCGGATGTCGAAAATGCCAGCCTGCTTGGCTTCGATCAGGAACGCGACCTTATCCTTGACCTTGGCGGTGACCGTGCCGGTCACGAGGATTTCGAACACGGTGTCGGCGAGGCGCTCAGCCTTCACGTCGACTTCGACTTCGACCGACGGCATGTCCTGTTCCAGGAAGATGGCCGGCGAGTTCGGCTGCTCGAGCGACATGTCCTTCAGGTAAATGCGCTGGATGTTGAAGAACGGCTGGTTATTCTCGTCAGACATGATTGAATGGGTCCCTGGATAAATTCATAACGGCGGGCCATCGCCGATGGTCCGCCGGATCTTTGTGACTCGTCGCGCCGGTACTGGCGCGACTCGTCTGGCGAAGCGATGCGAACCGGTCAGTTACGCGGCCGCTTCGAGCAGCGACATCAGACCGCCCGCGCGATCGAGCGCGGAGAGATCGTCATAACCGCCAACGTGCCTCTCGCCGATGTACACCTGCGGCACTGTCCGGCGGCCTGTACGCGTCATCATTTCTTCGCGACGGGCCGGGTCCTTGTCGATGAGCACTTTTTCAACGTGCTCGACGCCGCGCGACTTTAAAAGACGTTCGGCCATCTGGCAATACGGACACACCTGCGTGCTGTACATGATCACTTTGTTCACTTCGCAGCTCCTTGTTTCACGACCGGCATACCGGCCTGCTGCCAGGCGTTGAGACCGCCTTGCAGCACGTGGACCTCGGCATAGCCCGCATCCTGTACGACGCGCGCGGCCTTGTGCGACTGCTGGCCGGTCTGGCACACCAGCAGCACCGGATTGCTCTTGTTCTTCACAAGCTGACCGACTTTCGCCTGCAACTCTGCGAACTCGATGTGGCGTGCCGACGGAAGATGACCTTTGGCGAAATCCTCGGCGGGACGAAGGTCGATGACCACGGCATTGCGCCGGTTGATCAGCTGGGTGGCTTCGGCAGCGGAAAGGCCGCCGCGGCCACGCCGGATGATCGCCGGCCACAGGAGCAACGCCCCGGAGATGAGGGCAATCGCGATGAGTACAAGGTTTGTGTAATCAGTGAAAAACTTCACGGAAAATCCGCCGAAAAAGAGAGAAATCGGAAAGGGCAATCTTCCCATTATAAAATAACCGTCTGACGCGATGGCGGCGGCCCATCAGGCCCCATGCGGAACACCCGCCAGCGTGCTTTACCGCTTCCTTACTACCGACCGGCACCATGTACAAACTCGTTCTCATCCGCCACGGCGAATCGACGTGGAACAAGGAAAACCGATTCACCGGCTGGGTTGATGTCGACCTCACCGAACAGGGTAACCGCGAAGCGCAGCAGGCGGGCCTACTCCTGAAGGAATCCGGCTACACGTTCGACATCGCCTACACGTCGGTGTTAAAGCGCGCGATCCGCACGCTGTGGCACGTGCAGGACCAGATGGACCTGATGTATCTGCCGGTCGTCCATTCGTGGCGCCTGAACGAGCGCCATTACGGTGCGCTGTCGGGCCTCAACAAGGCCGAAACCGCTGCGAAGTACGGCGACGAGCAGGTGCTGGTCTGGCGCCGCAGTTACGACACGCCGCCGCCCGCACTCGATCCGTCCGACGACCGCACCGCCTATAACGACCCGCGTTACGCGAAGGTGCCGCGCGAACAGCTGCCGCTGACCGAGTGCCTGAAAGACACGGTCGCGCGCGTGCTGCCGATATGGAACGAATCGATCGCGCCCGCGATCAAGTCGGGCCGCAAGGTGCTGATCGCCGCTCACGGCAACTCGATCCGCGCACTTGTGAAGTACCTGGACGGCATCTCGGATTCGGACATTGTCGGCCTGAACATTCCGAACGGCGTGCCGCTCGTGTATGAACTCGACGAGAACCTGAAGCCGCTCAGGCACTACTACCTCGGTGATGCCGATGCGATTGCAGCAGCCCAGGCCGCCGTTGCAAAGCAGGGCAAGGCGGGCTGAAAACGGCCTGCCGACTGACAGCGAAGGCAGGACAAAGACGGCGCGCGCACCGGAAAGAACTACCGGTGCGCGCGCCGTCCCGCCATCCAGGCTCGCCATCCGACTGTTACCGCACATTACTTGTGCGTCGGGGCGCCGCCAGCCCGAACCTGCCGCGCCAGCGGCTGTCGAAACCCGATTACCCGCCCAATACACTCGCAGCACTTGCTGCACGGGTGTGCAGTTATACTTGTCCGTCCAATCTCTTTGACGCTGCCACGCGCATCCGACCGCACCAGACTCTATGCGAAAGAACCTGAAAAATATCGGCCTGATCGCCGCGGGCCTTGCTACTGGCGTTTTTGCCACCCTGCAGCTTTCCGCTTCGGCCCAGCAAACCGCGACCACGCCACTACCACTTGACCAGCTTCGGCTCTTCGCCGAGGTCTTCGGGCAGATCAAGCATGAGTACGTCGAACCGGTCGACGACAAGAAACTGCTCACCGCCGCCATCAAGGGCATGGTGTCGAGCCTCGACCCGCACTCGTCGTATCTCGACAAGACCGACTACGAAGAACTCCAGGAACAGACCAAGGGTCGTTTCGCAGGTCTGGGTATCGAAATTTCGTCGGAAGATGGTCTGATCAAGGTGATCTCGCCGATCGAAGACACGCCCGCGTTCCGCGCCGGCATTCGTCCGGGCGACCTGATCACGCGCATCAACGACAAGCCGGTGCGCGGCATGACGCTCGATAACGCCGTCAAGCAGATGCGCGGCGAGCCGGGCACGAAGGTCACGCTCACGATCTTCCGCAAGACCGACGACCGCACCTTCCCGCTCACGGTGACGCGCGCTGTGATCCGCGTCCAGAGCGTGAAGATGAAGATCCTCGCGCCGGGCTACGCGTACATCCGCATCACGAGCTTCCAGGAACGCACTACGCCCGACCTCGCAGCCAAGCTGCAGGATATCGCGCGTCAGCAGCCGAACCTGAAGGGCCTCGTCGTCGATCTGCGTAACAACGGCGGTGGTCTGCTGCAGAGCGCGGTCGGTGTGGCGGGCGCGTTCCTGCCGCCGGATTCGGTGGTGGTATCCACCAACGGTCAGATTCCGGATTCGAAACAGGTCTATCGCGATACCTACGATAACTACCGCCTGCCTTCGTTCGATGGCGATCCGCTGAAGGGCCTGCCGCCGATCTTCAAGACCGTGCCGATGATCGTGCTGACGAACGCCTATTCGGCGTCGGCGTCGGAAATTGTCGCGGGTGCGCTGCAGGACCAGCGTCGCGCGCTGATCGTCGGCAAGACGACGTTCGGCAAGGGCTCGGTGCAGACGGTCCGTCCGATGACCTCCGATACCGCGCTGCGTCTGACGACGGCGTACTACTACACCCCGAGCGGCCGTTCGATCCAGAACAAGGGCATTCGCCCGGACGTCGCGGTGGATCAATACGCGGAAGGCGATCCGGACGACGCGCTCGTGACGCGTGAAGTCGATTACTCGAATCACCTCGCGAACACGCAGGATCCGAACGAGAAAAAGGAACAGGAACAGCGCGAAAACGAGCGCATGGACCAGCTGCGTCTGCTCGAAGAGCAGAACGACAAGAAGACGCCGGAACAGCGTCAGAAGGATCGTGATCGCAAGCCGGTCGAGTTCGGTTCCGCCGACGACTTCATGCTTCAACAGGGCCTGAACAAGCTCGAAAGCAAGCCGGTCCAGGAGTCGAAGTCGATCACCGAGCGTCGCCTCGCGCAGAACAAGCCGCCGCAATCGGCTTCGGCGCCCGTCGTCGTGAAACCGGCTCAAGCTGTCACGCCGGGCGCGTCCGGCCCGGCACCGGCTTCCGCCCCGGCGCCCGCTTCGCAAAGCAACTAACGTTTCACGCTTCACCCGCCTTCGCAGCTTCGGCTGCGAAGGCGTCCAGCCTCTTCAAAGCGCCCGCGCGATTAAAATAACGATAACTACGACGCGCACCGCCATGAACGACGACCAGCTCCTCCGCTATTCCCGCCACATTCTTGTCGACGAACTCGGCATCGAAGCGCAGCAGTGCTTTCTCGATGCGCATGCGATCGTCGTCGGCGCGGGCGGCCTCGGCTCGCCAGCTGCGATGTATCTGGCGGCAGCCGGCGTCGGCACGCTGACGCTCGTCGACGCCGATACGGTCGATCTCACGAACCTGCAACGGCAGATCCTGCACGTCACGGCATCGGTGGGACGCAAGAAGGTCGAGTCGGGACGCGACGCCATCGCGCAACTGAACCCCGACGTGAAGGTGAACGCCATCGCTGAACGCGTCGACGACGCATGGCTCGACGCAAATGTGCCGCACGCGGCGGTCGTGCTCGACTGCACCGATAACTTCGCGACGCGTCACGCGATCAACCGCGCGTGCGTCAAACATCGCGTGCCGCTGGTGTCGGGCGCGGCGTTGCGCTTCGACGGCCAGATCAGCACGTTCGATTTCGGCGACGAAGCGTCGCCCTGCTACGCGTGCGTGTTCCCGGAAGACCAGCCGTTCGAGGAAGTCGCGTGTTCGGCGATGGGCGTTTTTTCGCCGACGGTCGGCATCATCGGCGCGATGCAGGCAGCCGAAGCGCTACGTGTGATCGCGGGCATTGGAACGCCGCTCGTCGGGCGTCTGATGATGCTGGATTCACTGCGGATGGAATGGAACACGATGCGCATCGCGCGTCAGCCGGATTGTCCGGTCTGCGGCGACACGCATCGTCAATAGAATCGCGCACGCGGCCCGATCAGGCCGCGGCGACGCGCTTGAGCGCAGCCTGCACTTCCTCCGGCTCAAACGAAGCCAGCACGTCAGCCACCGGTTTTTCAAGCGTCTTCAGACTCGAACGCAGGATCTCCTGCTTCACGACGAGCAACTGACTCGGATGCATCGAGAATTCGGTGAGCCCCATGCCGAGCAAGAGACGCGTCAAGGTCGGGTCGCCCGCCATTTCACCGCACACCGAAACCGGCACACCGGCGCGCTTCGCCTCGCGCAGCGTGAGCGCGATCAGATACAGCACGGCCGGATGCAGCGGGTCGTACAGATGCGCCACTGAGTTATCCGCGCGATCGATGGCGAGCGTGTACTGGATCAGATCGTTCGTCCCGATCGACAGAAAATCGAGGCGCTTCAGAAACAGCGGCAACGCGATCGCGGCGGCCGGGATCTCGATCATCGCGCCGACGCGCACGTTCGGATCGTAGATGAGACCGGCATCGTCGAGCTGACGTTTGGCCTCGCTGATCAGATCCAGCGTCTGGTCGATTTCCTGCGCGTGCGCGAGCATCGGAATCAGGATCTTCACCTGACCGAATGCCGACGCGCGGAGGATCGCGCGCAACTGTGTGAGGAACATCTGCGGCTCGGACAGGCTCCAGCGGATCGCACGCAGCCCCAGGGCGGGGTTCGCGGCAGTTTCGTAGCTGTCGCCACCGCCCATTGAATCGAGCGGCTTGTCGGCGCCGACGTCGATTGTGCGGATCGTCACCGGCAGGCCGTTCATCCCCTCTACCGCGCGACGGTAAGCATCGAACTGCTCTTCTTCCTGCGGCAGTTCGTCCTTGTGGTTCATGAACAGGAACTCGGTGCGGAACAGACCCACACCCGTCGCGCCCGCTTCGAGCGCGGCGCGTGCGTCGTCGGGCAGTTCGATGTTCGCGCAGAGTTCGATTTTCGTGCCGCACAGCGTTTGCGTCGGCGAGAACTTCAGGCGTTGCAGCTTGCGCTGTTCAAGCGCCTTTTCGCTCTGACGATATGAATATTCTTCGAGCACGATCGGCGCCGGATCGACGATCACGATGCCATGATCGCCATCGACGATGATCAGATCGTCCTGACGGATCAGTGCACTCGCCTGCTGCACGCCGACGGTCGCCGGAATGCCAAGACTGCGCGCAACGATCGCCGTATGCGACGTGCGGCCGCCGAGGTCCGTGACAAAACCCTGGAAGGTCTGCGTCTTGAACTGCAGCATGTCGGCGGGCGCGATGTCGTGCGCGACGACGATCATTTCGCTGCACGCGCCGTGCACCGCTTCGACGAGACCCACGGTCGACGCGCCCGCGAGCGCCTTCAGCACGCGCTCGACCACCTGCTCGATGTCGGCCTTACGCTCGCGCAGGTATTCGTCTTCGATATCGTCGAAATGGCGCGAGAGGCGCTCGAGTTGCTCGGTAAGCGCCCACTCCACGTTGTAGCGGCGCGTGCGGATCAGGTCGATCGTTTCCTGCACGAGCATCGCGTCGTTCAGGATCATCGAGTGGACGTTGATAAAGGCGCCCATTTCGCTGGGCGCATCGGCGGCAAGGTCGGCGCGCAATACGTCGAGCTCGATGTGCACGCGTTGCTGGGCCGTGCGAAAGCGCTCGATCTCGCCCTCGATCTGGGCGTGTTCGATCAGATAGTGGTCGACGTCGAGTGCAGCCGGGGCGATCAGATAGGCCCGCCCGATGGCAATACCGCGTGACACGGGAATTCCATGCAGCGTGAACGACACGCGCACCTCCTCTAGTTATGTGATGCCGCGGCAAACCGCTGCAATGCTCTCAGACCACGACAACCATTATAAATTCCGCGCCCTCGTGTGACTGCGTGCAGTGCAACATACTGAATCTTCGTAAACGATCCGATGTGCGTGATTCTCAAAGCCCCCGAGGCAGGCCGATCGTGCCACGTCTCCCCGAATCCGTAATGTCACGAAGCAATCATCCATTGTGGCGCAATAAAAAAATGCCGCGTCGAACGCGGCATTTTCTGGCTGTCTCTGGCCGTGCGTGAACCACGCAGCGCTCACTGACCTTCGCCGAATTTATCCGCGATCAGTTTCAGCAGCGCATCCATCGCTTCGGTTTCGTCCGAACCCTCGGTTTCGATCGTCACCGTACTGCCGATGCCTGCTGCCAGCATCATCACGCCCATGATGCTCTTCGCGTTGATCCGGCGGCCGTTACGGCTCATCCAGATTTCCGCCTGAAAATTACCCGCGAGTTGCGTCAGTTTGGCCGACGCGCGCGCGTGCAGCCCAAGCTTGTTCACGATTGTCGTTTCTTTTTGCAGCATCTGGTCTTCCGAAGCGCGGGTTGAATGGTGAAGTGAAACAGTTAAACGGCGCTCGCCCCGGGCGGCTGCGCGGGCAGACACGCCGTAGGATCGACGGCCGCCCCAGCCGGCACGGGCGCACCCGGGACGATTGTATGGATGCCTTTCGTCGCGCCGGCGAGCGCCTTGTCGACGAGCGTGTCGAGCGGCGTCGCGCGATAGCAGACGGCGCGCACCAGCATCGGCAGGTTGACGCCCGACAGCACGCGCACGTCCGGCAGCGTCGCGAGGCGCGCGGCGATGTTCGCCGGCGTTGCGCCGAAGACATCGGTCAGCACGAGCGCGCCGTTCTCTTCCCTCAGCCGCTCGATTTCGGAGTACGCAAATGCGATGACTTCGGGAGGATCACAGTCCGGCATGACGTCGATGACGCCAATGCGGGCGGGGAAGCCGCCGTAAATGTGAGCGATACACTCCCGCAGCGCGGTGGCGAGCGGGGCGTGCGCAATAATCAGAATGCCTGCCATGTCAGTGTTACAGCAAAAAACGGCTGGAAAGCGGTGGACCGGGCATTGTAACAGCACCATTTTCCCGCTTTCGGCGTGTCCGTGCAGACGTCGCACAGGCCCTGGTGCTGGCCTCACGCGCGGACTTCGCTGACCCGTCCCGCGCGCCGTTCAGCCGGCGGCGCGCTCCAGCGCATCGATGAACATGCCTGCGACATCGAAGCCTGTCTGTTCCATGATCTCCCGGAAGCACGTCGGGCTCGTGACGTTCACTTCAGTGAGCCAGTCGCCGATCGCATCGAGCCCGACCAGCAGCAACCCGCGCGCAGCGAGCACCGGCCCAAGCGTGTCGGCGATTTCGCGGTCGCGCGCCGTCAGCGGCTGCGCGACGCCCAGTCCGCCCGCCGCCAGATTGCCGCGCACTTCATTGCCCTGTGGAATCCGCGCGAGCGAATACGGCACCGGCTGACCGCCGATCAGCAGAATGCGCTTGTCGCCGGTCTTGATTTCAGGGATGAACTTCTGCGCCATCACCGAGCGCGCGCCGTCGTGGCTCAGCATTTCGACGATCGAGCCGAGGTTCATGCCATCCGCCTTCACGCGGAACACGCCCATGCCGCCCATGCCGTCGAGCGGCTTCAGGATGACGTCGCCGTGCGCTTCGTGAAACGCGCGCAGACGCGCCGGATCACGCGTGACGAGCGTCGGCGCGACGAATTGCGGGAACTCGCCGATCGCGAGCTTTTCCGAATGGTCACGAATCGCCTGCGGCTTGTTGAAGATGCGCGCGCCGCCGCGTTCGGCCAGTTCCAGGAGCCACGTCGACGTCACGTATTCCATGTCGAACGGCGGATCCTTGCGCATGATCACCGCGCCGAAGCGCTTCAGCGAACGGGTAGCGGCCGGGTCGGCGGCGTACCACGTTTTACGCTTCAGGTCCGTCCCTTCGCCGGTAATCGCAAAGCGCCGCGCATTCGCCTCGACATCGCCACCCGTCCACGCCAGATGCTGTGGCTCGCACGCGTACAGCGTGTGCCCGCGCCGCGCGGCTTCGGCCATCATCGCGTAGGTCGAATCCTTGTAGATCTTGAAGCGGTCGAGCGGATCGGCGATAAAGAGAATGTCCATGAAGGTCCTGGTGCGCCCGTGCGGGCCTTGCGTTGATCAGGTCGATCAAGTTGATCGTTGAAACGGCGCGCGGACGGCTTTCGCCTGCCCGCGCGCCTGTGTATGAAGCCTAGACCTGGATTGCTTCCGGATCCGTCTTTTCCAGTTCGACCGATGCCGCCAGCAGCCCGAGCCGCGCGACCACGCCGTACATATAAAAGCGGTTCGGCGGCGCCGCGCCCGGTTTCGCGTGCGCATCGGGCAGCGCCGTGTGTTCGAAACCGAGCGGCACGAAGTGCATACCCGGTGCGTTCAGGTTCTGGTCACGTTCACGGCTGCCGTGGACGCGGTAGAAACCGCCGACCACGTACCGGTCGATCATGTACACGACAGGTTCCGCGACTTCGTCACCGATGCGCTCGAACGTATACACGCCTTCCTGAACGATGACGTCATGCACTTCGAGGCCATCCTTCGTGACGGCCATCTTCGTGCGTTCGCGCCTGGTGAGTGCGGCGACTTCCGAAGCGTCGTGCACCGTCATCACACCCATGCCGTACGTGCCGGCATCCGACTTAATGACGACATACGGCCGCTCGGTGATTCCGTATTCGCGGTACTTCTTTGCGATCTTCTTGAGCACGCCGTCGATCGCGTCGGCCAGTGCTTCCTCGCCCGTGCGCTCCTGGAAATCGACCCCTTCGACGTGCGCAAAGTATGGGTTGATCATCCACGGATCGATCTCGACCAGCTTCGCGAATTTCTTCGCAACGTCGTCATAACACGAGAAATGCGTCGATTTGCGACGTACGGCCCACGCGGCGTGCAGCGGCGGCAGCAGGTATTGCTCGTGGAGGTTTTCCAGCACAGGCGGAATGCCACCCGACAGATCGTTGTTCAGCAGAATCGAACACGGATCGAAATTCTTCAGGCCAAGGCGACGTTGCGAGCGCTCGAGCGGCTCGAGAACGAGCTTCTGCCCGTCGGACAAGGCGATTGTCACGGGCCCGGCGACGTTCTCGTCGAGCGTACCGAAGCGGACGTTCAGCCCGGCCTGACGCATGATCGTCGCCAGACGCGCCACATTCTCCAGATAAAACGCATTACGCGTATGACGCTCGGGAATCACGAGCAGGTTTTTCGCGTCCGGGCAGATCTTTTCGATCGATGCCATCGCGGCCTGCACGGCGAGCGGCAGCGTTTCCTGCGGCAGGTTGTTGAACGCGCCGGGAAACAGATTGGTATCGACCGGCGCGAGCTTGAAACCTGCGTTACGCAGATCGACCGAGCAATAGAACGGCGGCGTGTGTTCCTGCCATTCAAGCCGGAACCAGCGTTCGATGGAGGGCGTCGCGTCGAGGATCTTCCGCTCGAGGTCGAGCAGCGGGCCGTTTAACGCCGTAACTAGGTGCGGAACCATTGATCACTCGCAGACTGGAGAAAAAAGATTGTAGAGCAAATGCCCAGCCCATTTGGGGGTGGTTTCTCCAATCGCAAGTTT
Source organism: Paraburkholderia sp. GAS42 (assembly GCF_050436565.1). NCBI lineage: Bacteria > Pseudomonadati > Pseudomonadota > Betaproteobacteria > Burkholderiales > Burkholderiaceae > Paraburkholderia > Paraburkholderia sp. GAS42. Next base: position 97,709 of record NZ_JBNDML010000025.1, read on the forward strand.
CACTGCAGATGCATTCCTGCTATCGGCCCGATAGCCGGCAATCCGTGCTGTTTTCAGGATAGAGCAGGGAAGGCCGCACAAAGAAAAAGGCCCGCCGTGAGGCGGGCCAAAGTCGCTGTCGCTCTTACCTTACAAAACCAGGTGTTGCGGAATACCGCTCGCGTTATTCCACGTGCTCGCCGTGCAGCACCACGTCGAGGCCTTCGCGTTCTTCTTCTTCCGTCACGCGCAGACCCATCACCATATCGATGATCTTCAGCAGGATGTAGCTCACCACGCCGCTGTAGACCAGGGTCGTCAGAACGCCCTTGGCCTGCAGGATGATGCTGCCATCCGCGCCGCCGATGTCCTTGACTGCGAACACACCGGTCAGCAGCGCGCCTACGATACCGCCGACGCAGTGCACGCCGAAGCAGTCGAGCGAATCGTCGTAGCCCATCTTGCCCTTGAGCCACGTCGCCGACCAGAAGCAGATCACACCGGCAACCAGGCCGATCACGAGCGCACCGCCCACACCGACGAAGCCCGATGCCGGCGTAATCGCCACCAGACCGGCCACTGCACCCGACGCGATGCCCAGCGCCGACGGCTTACCCTTCGCAATCCATTCGGCGAACATCCAGCCGAGCGCCGCCATCGCGGTCGCAATCTGGGTCGTCAGCATGGCGAAACCGGCACGGCCGTCAGCGGCCACAGCGGAACCCGCGTTGAAACCGAACCAGCCCACCCACAGCATTGCAGCACCCATCAACGTGAGCGTCAGGTTGTGCGGCGCCATCGCTTCCTTGCCGTAGCCGACACGCTTGCCGAGCACGAGACAGCACACCAGACCCGCGACACCGGCGTTGATGTGAACCACCGTGCCGCCTGCGAAGTCGAGGATGCCCGCGCTAGCCAGCCAGCCGCTCGGTTCCCAGACCATGTGAGCGATCGGCGAGTAGACGATGATCGACCACAGCGTCATGAACACGAGCATCGACGAGAACTTCATACGGTCGGCGAATGCACCCGTGATCAGGGCCGGCGTAATGATCGCGAACGTCATCTGGTAGACGAAGTAAACCGTTTCCGGGATCGTCGGTGCGAGGTGGCTGACGGTCAGTGTCGTGGCCTTGTCACCCTTGATGTAGTTCATGCCCGCGAGGAACACCCGCGAGAAGCCACCGAGGAACGAGCCGCCCGGTGTGAACGCGAGGCTGTAGCCGACGACCGTCCAGATGATCGTCACGACGCAGGTGATCGCGAAGCTTTGCATCAGCGTCGCGAGCACGTTCTTCTTGCGGACCATGCCGCCGTAGAACAGCGCCAGACCCGGGATCGTCATGAACAGCACGAGCGCGGTGGAAGTCAGCATCCAGGCGGTGTCGCCCGAGTTGATCTTCGACGAGTCGACCGAGAACGGCGCGGTCGGGGCTGCCGGTGCAGCCTCAGAAGCGGCTGCCGGTGCCGATGCGTCGGCGGCCGGTGCGGAGGCTGTTGCTGCAGCCGGTGCGGAGGCTGCTGCTGCAGCCGGTGCGGCCGAGGCGTCTGCAGCCGGTGCAGCCGAAGCTTCCGGTGCCGGAGCGCTTGCAGCGGCGGCCGAAGCTGCCGCAGGCGCGGACGCGTCGTCCGCAAGGGCGGCGCCGATGCCACCCGCCATCAGCGAGCCGGCCATCAACAAGGACATCAATAAATTGCGCATCTCTATTTCCTCTTGTCGCTGTTTTTCTGTTACAGGGCGTCCGCGCCGGTCTCCCCGGTGCGAATCCGGATCACTTGTTCGATCGGCGTGACAAAAATCTTGCCGTCACCAATCTTGCCGGTGCGCGCGGCACGTTCGAGGGCCTCGATCGCCTGGTCCACGATGTCGTCCGAGACGGCTGCCTCGATCTTCACCTTCGGCAGGAAATCGACGACATACTCAGCGCCGCGGTACAGCTCGGTATGACCTTTCTGACGCCCAAAGCCTTTCACTTCTGTCACCGTGATGCCTGAGACGCCGATGGCCGACAAGGCTTCGCGCGCCTCATCGAGCTTGAACGGCTTGATGATTGCGGTAATGAGTTTCATGAAATCCTCGCTGTGGTTGCTAAACCTTGTGTGCGTGTGCCTCTGCGTCGACTAGCGGGTACTCCCGAAACCGCGTCGATGCGCCACCGGCAAAATCTGCCCGGCAGAGCGCGCGGGGCAGTAAGAGCAACTCGCATGCCATGTCGCGATACGAGGGGTAGCGCGGCAGCACGCAGAACGTTTGCGCGCCCGGGCCCTGGCCAGACAGCTAACGTTGGGGGACCACGGTGGCGCGTCGCGTGGATCGTTGCTAGAGTGTCCGCAGGCTCTACGGACCGGATCGCACCAAAGGTGCTCATCGGGTCAGGAGGCGGGACTGCGCGTGCACCACATTCGATCATCAGTCATCGCGGAGCACAGACGTAACGACTCATGCACATTTTTTGTGCATCCAAGGGGAACACATATGAAACAACCGAACGACGTCTTCAATGATTTTCAGGCGCGAATGAGCGACCTGCTGAAGAACTCGCCGGCAAAAGATGTCGAGCGCAACGTGAAGGCGATGCTGTCGCAAGGCTTTTCGAAGCTGGATCTCGTCACGCGCGAGGAATTCGATACGCAAACCCAGGTGCTGGTGCGCACACGCGCACGTCTGGAAGAACTGGAGCGCCGCGTCGCCGAGCTCGAACAGAAACTGCCGGTCACCCAAACACCTTGAACATATGAATTGAACTGAACTGGATTGAGCATCACCGGCAGGCGAGCCGCGTCGTCTCACCAGCATTAACGTTTTAGCGTTTCAGAAGGCGTGTGCGCGCAAGGCGCGCCGCCTGACGGGGAGAAAACATGTCGCTTGCCGTGGTGCGCAGTCGCGCGCCGGCCTCTGGCCGCGCGCCCGAAGTAACGGTCGAGGTTCACCTCGCCAACGGATTGCCCTCTTTCTCGATCGTCGGCCTGCCGGATCTCGAAGTCCGCGAAAGTCGCGAACGCGTGCGCGCCGCGCTGCAGAACTGCAGCTTCGACTTTCCGGTCAGGCGTATCACCGTCAATCTCGCTCCAGCCGACCTCCCCAAGGAGTCCGGCCGCTTCGACCTTCCGATTGCGCTCGGCATTCTCGCGGCGAGCGGACAGATTCCTGCCGAATCCCTTAACCAGCGAGAATTTGCGGGCGAACTTTCGCTGACCGGCGCGTTACGGCCGATGCGCGGCGCGTTCGCCATGGCGTGCGGCACGGCGCGCGCCGGCGTGCACTCCGGACGCACGCCCGAGCTCTATCTGCCGGCGGGCAGCGCGAAGGAAGCGGCGCTCGTGCCGGGCGTCGATGTCTTCGGCGCGGACGATCTGCCGTCGCTCTGCGCACATCTTGCCTGCGAGCCGGATCACCGGTTGTCGCCGGTAGGTCCACCCGAGGTGAAGCTCGACGAGGCCGTCGCGCGGCCGGATATGGCCGAGGTGATCGGCCAGCGCGGCGCCCGCAGGGCACTCGAAGTCGCGGCCGCGGGCGGGCATCATGTGTTGATGGTCGGACCGCCGGGTGCGGGTAAATCGATGCTGGCCGCGCGTCTGCCCGGTCTGTTGCCCCCCATGACCGATGACGAAGCGCTGACCTCCGCCGCGTTGCTGTCGGCAAGCGCTTCCGGATTTTCGCCATCGCACTGGCGCCAGCGTCCATATCGCGCGCCGCATCATTCGTCGAGCGCGGCCGCACTTGTCGGCGGACGTAATCCGCCGCAGCCCGGCGAAATCACGCTGTCGCATCTCGGCGTGCTGTTCCTCGATGAAATCCCCGAGTTCGATCGACACGTTCTGGAAACGCTGCGCGAACCGCTCGAGGCCGGGCGCATCACCATTTCACGCGCCGCACTGCAGGCGGATTTCCCGGCAGCCTGCCAGCTGGTCGCCGCGATGAACCCCTGTCCGTGCGGCTGGCGGGGCGATCCAAACGGCCGTTGCCGCTGCACGCCTGAGATCGCCGCGCGCTATTTGCGCAAACTGTCAGGGCCGCTGCTCGACCGGATCGATATTCAGATCGAGATACCCGCGCTGACACCCGCCGAGTTGTCCGGCCGTGCCGCGGAGCCCGGCGAGCCGAGCGCGGCGATCGCTGAACGGGTGAGCGCGGCGCGCGACCGGCAACTGCGTCGGCAGGGCAAGACCAATCGCGAACTGAGCGGTCGTGAAGCCGATCAGGTCTGTCGCCCCGGCGCTGCGGGCGAAGCCCTGCTGCGCGAGGCCGGCGAGCGGTTTGGCTGGTCGGCGCGCGCTTATTACCGCGTTCTGAAGGTCGCCCGTACGATCGCCGACCTTGCGGGCACGGAGACTCCGGATGCGGGCCAGATCGCTGAAGCCATCCAGTACCGGCGCGTCTTCTCACTCGTATGAAGTAAAAAAAACGGCTGTCAAGACTTGACTTATGCACACACTCCCATCTCAGACACCTTTTGATACATCTGAAAGGTGCATGAGAGCGACAACTGGAAACGCCTTGATTTAACTGGATTTTTTCATTTGCCAAGATCGCGGGCAAACTAACAGCAGGCCCACAGGGCGGGCCTGTGCGCGACACCGCACAGAGTTTTCAACAATGTTATCCACAGGTCCTGTGGGTAACAAAAAAAGCTCCATGAAATCCAGCGATTAGCGTCATCTTCTGCGAAGGAACTTTCACTGCAATCTGCGCTCAACGAGGTCCGTGAGAGGCAATTCCTTCCGGTTCAATAAAGTTTGAAGGATTGAAAAAACTGGTCGAGCTGCTCTGCCGGCAATTCGCGATCGGCGATGACAGCGGCCTGATACACATGCCGCCCCCGCGCAACGAGGCGAGCGTGCATCGTCCGCATTTCCTGTTTCGGACCGGCTTTGCCGCTAAAGGCCATTTCGATGCCGAGCACCTGGCCGCCGGCCGCGAGCGGAATCTGCGTCGCGTGAGAATCCGGCGTTGCGCCGAGATTACGGGCGAGTCCGGTGCGCAGGAATTCGAGCGCCGCGCGCTGTACCTGCGGGTCGTCGCTCGGCAGCATGACCGTGCCGACCGCAAACACCGCGTCGTCGGCCTCAGCCGTCTGCATGCTCATTTTCATCGGCGTGCCGCCAATATCGATCGGGCGCTCGTCAGCGGTGGGCTTCGCCGGCAGGTCGACGGTGTAGCCGTTGTCGTTGTTCATGATCGTGCGCCAATCGTACGTCGGCGAGCACGCCGCCAGGACTGCGCCTGCAACGAGCGCGCGGGCGCAGACGCGCAGCGTGTCCGGCAGGAACGACGCGGCGCGCGCAAGGAGAGAGGAGGCGGAACGGCAGGAAAGCTGCGGCAGGCTGAATACTGGTCGGTGCATGAGTACGGAAGATGGTCGAGCGGCTGAAAGGAAAGCGTCATTATCCGCTGTCGGGCAGCGTCCTGCCGCCGGTCAGGATTGACGCTACAATACAGAGGCTGTTGATCACCTGAAGTTCGCGCCTGTTTGCGTTTTTTGCGCCCCTTGCGCCCTTTGAGCGCTCCCCGAGGTCCATTTATGAGCCCCACCCCCGTGAGCCCCGCCCCCGTTTCCCGTCGCGCGAGCCCGATCCGCTATATCGCGATCGCGGTTGTTGCTGGTGCGATTGCGATCGCCGGCTACTTTGCGTTCGGCAGCCAGCAACATGTGCCGGATGCCACGTTCACGCTGCTGTCCGGCCAGAAAGTGTCGACCGCCGATCTGAAAGGCAAAGTCTATCTGGTCAACTTCTGGGCGACGAGCTGCGACACCTGCATGAAAGAAATGCCGCAGATGATCAACACGTATAACCGCTACAAGGGCAAAGGCCTCGAGTTCGTCGCGGTGGCAATGAATTACGACGCGCCAATGTACGTGACCAACTACACGCAAACGCGCCAGTTGCCGTTCAAGGTGGCGATGGACGACGGCTCGGCCGCGAAGCAGTTCGGCAATGTCCAGCTGACGCCCACCACGTTCCTCGTCGATCGTAACGGCAAGATCCTGAAGCGCTATGTCGGCGAGCCGGAGTTCGGTGAGCTCGACCAGTTGCTCGACAAGGCGCTGGCGACCTGATCTGGCGATCGGCCGCCTTGTGTTTGAGTCCCTCTGCACACGCGGCGACAAAGAAGCCCCACGTCGCCGCGCTTCAATCGCTTCAATCCCTTCGCTTCACCCCTACTCCGCCGCTGGTTTGACAGCGCGTCTCACCGCGCCCTTCACCGTTCGTTTTCGCCACGCGCGGTCAGGCCGTATCGTTTGATCTTCTCGTAGAGCGTCGCCTTTCCCAATTGCAGCCGGTCGGCAGCCACCGACACCGCGCCGCCCGCCTGCTCCAGCGCCTCCGCGATCACGGCCCGCTCGAACTGCTCGACGCGCTCCTTGAGCGACTGCGTCGCGGCATCGCCCGATGACGACGCAACTGTATCGTCGGCGACGCCGAGCACGAAGCGGTCGGCGGCATTGCGCAGTTCGCGCACATTACCCGGCCACTCGCGCTGCATCAGGCTCGTGCGCTGACGGTCGGTGAGAATGGGTGCGGGCCGCTGATAGCGCACCGCAGCGCCGAGCAGGAAATGTTCGAAGAGCGGCAGGATATCTTCACGACGCTCGGACAGCGGCGGCAGCGCGATCGTCACCACGTTCAGCCGGTACAGCAGGTCGCGCCGGAAGGTACCCGCCGCTACGTGCTCGGTCATCTCGCCCTTCGCCGCCGCCACCACGCGACAATCCACGCGCACCGGCTGGTTCGAGCCGAGCCGTTCCAGCACGCCGTCCTGCAGCACGCGCAGGAGCTTCACCTGTAGTGCGAGCGGCATGCTTTCGACTTCGTCGAGAAAGAGCGTGCCGCCCGACGCATGTTCAAGCTTGCCGATCCTGCGTTTTGCCGCGCCGGTGAATGCGCCGGGCTCGTAGCCGAACATCTCCGATTCGAACATCGGCTCAGGCAACGCGCCGCAATTGACTGCGATAAACGGCTTGTCACGCCGCGGCGACAGATCGTGCAGACTGCGCGCGATGAGTTCCTTGCCGGCCCCCGTGTCGCCGTTGATCAACACCGATGCATCCGTCGGCGCGACGTTCGCGATCAGGCGCCGGATCTGCTCGATCGCGGGACTGCGTCCGATAATGCCCGGCGCCACGGTGTCCTGGCCGGCGAGTTCGCGCCGCAGCGCCAGATTCTCCAGAACCAGCTTGCGCCGCTCGAGCGCCCGCCGCACGGTTTCGATCAGACGCTCCGAGGCGAACGGCTTTTCGATGAAGTCATACGCGCCGTCGCGCATCGCCTGCACCGCCATTGAGATGTCGCCGTGGCCGGTGACAAGAATCACCGGCACGTCGGGTGCGCGCTCCTGGCATTGCGCCAGCAGATCGAGTCCACTTGCGCCCGGCAGGCGAATGTCGCTGACGATCACGCCCGGGAAATCCGCACGGATCGCGCGCGCCGCGGATTCGACCGAAGCGTGCCCGGCGACGTCAAAGCCGGCCAGTTGCAGACTCTGCACGCTCGCCCGTCGCACGAGCTCGTCGTCTTCGATGTAGACCACCTGCAAACCACTGTTGCTCATAGCATTGCCACCTGAATTCAGGAACCTGACGCGACGGCCGACTTCGCGTGCACCTGCGCGCGACGCAGCGTCAGCACGAACATCGCGCCGCCTTCCGGCGCGTTACGCGCGACGAGCGAGCCCCCGCAGTCGCGCGCGATCGACGATGAAATCGCCAGACCCAGACCGAGCCCCTGGCCCATTTCCTTCGTCGTGAAAAACGGTTCGAAGAGATGCGGCAACACATCGTCGGGGATGCCAGGGCCATTGTCATGCACGGTGATCAGAAGCACCGCTTCGGAAACCTCAATGTCGATCGCGATTTGCGGCGACGGCAAGCCGGCGACGACATCGAGCGCGTTCGCCAGCAGATTGATCAGCACCTGTTCGAGCCGCAGATCATCGCAGTTCGCAACCAGCGCCGGATACTCGCCCGCGACATCGAAGCGTCCAGTCCGGCCCGAATCAGTGTCGGTCAGCGACAGTTGCACAGTCACGTCCTGCAGGCGTTTCTGCAGCAACGTGAGCACGTTACGTAATGCGCGCGCGATCGGCGCGCGCGCGCTGCGCGGTCGCGCCCGGCCAACGAACAGCTTCAGCTGGTTGGTGATCTTGCCCATGCGCTCGGTCAGGGACGCGATCGCTTCGAGATTTTCGCGCGCCGACACCTGATCGCCGCGCTCGAGCAGCACGCGTGTGTTGTCCGAAAAGCTGCGCAGCGCAGCGAGCGGCTGGTTGAGTTCGTGCGTGATGCCCGCAGCCATCTGGCCAAGCGCGGCAAGCTTGCTCGTCTGGATCAGTTCTTCGTGCGCCGCGCGCAGTTCCTGCTCGGCGCGCGTCCGTTCAGCGACTTCTTTCTGAAGCTGCTCGTTGGCCTGCGACAGGTCCGCCGTGCGCTCCGCAACACGCTGGTTCAGCTCCGCGTACGCCTTTTGCAGCAGCGCGCGGCTGCGCATCACTTCGCGCACGCGGGCGCGGCGCATGCGCCAGTAGAAGCCGAACAGGCACAGCGACACGTAACAGAGGCCGGTCACGATCGAGGCGTTGCGCGCGTCGGCGTTGACAGGATCGATGGGCGCCATCGTGATCAGATGCCAGTCCGGCTCACCGATTGCACGGCGCGTTGCAAGAAAGCGCTGCGCACCGCGCCCGCCGCCGACACGCACAATCTGCGCGCCGCCTTCCAGCGTGCGCTCGATCGTGACGGGCAGCGGTGCGATCGGCTGCTGTGCATACTGGCGCGTCTGCCAGATCGTATCCGCGACCGCGCCCGACAGCGGTCGCACCGTGTGGTATTTCCAGGCAGGAACAGACGACAGAAAGATCACGCCATGATCGTCGGTGACAACTAGCGGCTCGGAGGCGTCCGCGCCCTGCAGCCATTCGAGACTCAGCTTGACGACCGCCACGCCGACGATGCGTCCGTCGCGCAGCACCGGTTGGGAGATGTAGTAGCCCGGATCGTGCGACGTCGTGCCGATACCGAAAAAGCGCCCGACGCCGCCCTTCATTGCATCGACGAAATACGGCCGGAACAGATATTCGGCGCCGACAAAGCTGTCCGCGCCGCCGCGCCAGTTGCTCGCCGCGATGCAGATACCGTCCGCGCGGACGATGTACGTCGCGGTTGCCCGCGCACGTTGATTGAGGTCTTCGAGATAACGGTTCGCGCGCTCGACGAGGGCCGGGACTGGGGCCGGCGTGTCGAGCACTTCCTGCACGAACGGATGGCCCGCCAGCAGATACGGCAGCGATTCGTAACGATCGAGCGTACTTTTCAGCGTGCCCGTCGTGCGATCGACGCGTACCGCAGCGCTGCGCCGCAGGGTGTCGATGCCGTGCTGCCAGGTGATCGTCCACGTCAGTCCGCACGCCGCGATCAGCCCGGCGGCGAGCGCAACGAGGATCAGCAGGCGGCGCGTCACGGTAGCGATGTCCAGTCCGGTGTGCGGAGAATTGGGATCGACTATTGTGGCATACCGTGACGCTTCGCTCGCCTGCCGGGCGGACGGCAGCGCAGCGCGCGCCGCCGTCTTCATGACATCAGGCTCCGGCCGCTTCGCGCTCGGTGACGGGCGTCTCGCCGCGGATCACCGAATTCAGCCTCGCGCGGTCCAGCTCCCTTTCCCAGGCAGCCACGACGACCGTCGCCACACCATTGCCGACAATGTTCGTCAGCGCGCGGCACTCGCTCATGAAGCGGTCGATGCCGAGGATCAGCACCATGCCCGACAGCGGAATCGTAGGCACCACAGCCAGCGTTGCGGCCAGCGTGATGAAGCCCGCGCCCGTCACACCGCTCGCGCCCTTCGACGTCAGCATCGTGACGGCGAGCAGCGTGAGTTGCTGCCCCCAGCTCAGGTCGGTGTTCGTCGCCTGCGCGATGAACAGCACGGCCATCGTCATATAGATGTTGGTGCCATCCAGATTGAACGAATAGCCGGTCGGCACGACGAGGCCGACCACCGAACGCGAGCAGCCGAGCTTTTCAAGCTTCAGCATCAGTTGCGGGAGCGCCGCTTCCGACGAGCTCGTGCCCAGCACGATCAGCAGTTCTTCCTTGATGTACGCGACGAAGCGGAAGATGTTGAAGCCCACCAGGCGCGCGATGAGGCCGAGCACGACGATCACGAACACGACCGACGTCAGATAGAACGTGCCGATCAGCTTCAGCATCGGAATCAGCGAACCGATGCCGTATTTGCCGATCGTGAACGCCATCGCGCCGAATGCGCCGATCGGCGCCAGCTTCGTGATGATGCGTACGATGCCAAACAGCACATGCGAGAAGCCGTCGATCAGGTTGGTGACGACCTTGCCCTTTTCGCCCGCCGTTGCCAGCACGGCGCCGAACAGCAGCGCGACCAGCAGGATCTGCAGGATTTCACCCTGCGCGAACGCCGACGAGATCGTGTCCGGGATGATGTGCATCAGGAAATCGACCGTCGTCTGGCCGTGTGCCTTGGCGGCATACGATGCGACCGACGAGCCGTCGAGCGTCTTCGGATCGATGTTGAAGCCGGCGCCCGGCTTCAACACGTGCGTCGCGACGAGGCCCAGCACGAGCGCGAATGAAGACACGACCTCGAAGTAGAGCAGCGCCTTGCCGCCGACGCGGCCGACCTTCTTCATGTCCTCCATGCCCGCGATGCCGGTCACGACGGTACAGAAGATGATGGGGCCAATCACCATCTTGATCAGTTTGATGAAGCCATCGCCGAGCGGTTTCATATCGACGGCGAGCGTCGGCCAGTAGTGGCCGAGCACGATACCGATGAGAATCGCGACGATCACCTGGACGTACAGCACTTTGTAGATGGGTTTCTTCACGACAGTGTCTCCTTGCTCTAGTTTGCCGGGCCGTTGCGGCCGCAGCTTCTATTTTGCAAGGTCAGTGCCAGTCTGAGACTGCTTATTTACCCTTGATTTATATGGGATTTTTTAAGCAGCACGCTGATGCGAGTCCGGGTTTCCGGAAATCCGGAATCGGCGCGTCGGAGAATCCGGACGGAAGACTGGCGAAAGCCAGATAAAAGTGACGAGTCAGAGGGTGAAAGCGCCCAGGGGTTCGCAGACGCCTGGCCGTCCGGCCTGTTGCTGCTCTCAGGCGCGAGGCGCGATCATGAGGGATTGATTTATTTTGCTTCGCCGCGACCGACGCGGCAAAGGCTCTCCGGAAACCTCCAGAGTGATGACAGATTTTTTCAGTTTCCTCGGCTGGCTGTTTGTGAACGTGGGTGTGCCCGTGCTTGCACCGGTTACGCTGCTTCCGCTGCTCAGATTCAACAGGATCTACGGGGGTGATCTCAGCAGTGCTCGTGCTGAACGGGACGATCAATTCGTTGCACCGGTCAACTGACGACCCGGACGATGAATCGCCCAATCGCGGCCTTGTCCGCGCATCAGTCTTGACCACGATCATCACGTCCGTGAGCTTTAGCCTGGTACATTACTGGTTGACCTGAGTAACACACATCAGGTCCTGCATCTTTGGCTTTTCAGGGAGGTTCGACATGCCAAATCTAATCGACGCATACATCGAAAACGTCGCGCTACGGCGGAAATTCGTCACCGGAGTCGAGCGCTTCGTCGTCGTGGGCGGCATCGTGGCTATCGCTGTGACGATCATCGGAATGAAGTACTTCCAGTAACGTCACCGAGGTTCTGTCGCCTCAACCCGCACCATAAAAAAGCCCCGCATCTGCGGTAATGCCGTTCAGTTAGCACTGAACGGCATTTTCATTTGCAGAGCAGGAAGAGGTTGTAAACGGCGCGCCGGGGTGTTAACTTTTCGGCG
>NZ_JBNDML010000026.1:0-98081 GCF_050436565.1 Paraburkholderia sp. GAS42
TGCGGATTGCCCGTGTGAAAGTAGGTAATCGTCAGGCTCCCCAGCAGCAACAGAAACCCCACCCCACAAAGGTGGGGTTTCTGCGTTTACCGCCCCCAAAAAGCCCGCCACCGACCCACCCGCCCGCCATCCGGCCGCTCCCGCAGACTGCGTATTCCACGTGCGCAGACTGCCCGCGTTAAAGCCCGAGCTGTATCACCCCGCATCCCGCCAGTGACGCTGTCCATACCAGATCCACGTTCACCCATTTCGTTCGCAGGCACGCCACACCGAAGCGGTCGAAGACCAGCAATGACACGATGCCGGTCGTGAGCAGCATCGCAGCCGTGTGAACGGCCAGGGCGGCAGCCGCAACCGCGGCAACGGGCGGGACACCTGAAAGGATCTGCGTGCCGGCAAGTGTTGCTGCCGAACCATCCGAAAGGCCATTGCAGATCGGCAGGAGCGCGGGAATCAGCATCAATCCCGCGCCATGCGCGCTCGACATGACGAATGACCAGGCGGTCAGTCCCACGAACCCGGCTTGCATGCCGACGCGAGAACGCATTCGATGGCCGCGTAACGCGTGCCACGCAGCCCATCCGATCAATATCACGCCACACACGCGATTCAACATATGATGGTCGATCGTCATGCTCAACGAGAGGCCCGCGACGAGCACGCATGCAGCCGCCATCGCGTGACCTAGCGCAACCGGAATCAGCGCCAGGAGCACCACCCGTCGGCTTCGTCGATACAGGCCGAGTGCGACAGCGAACAGCCATCCCATCGCGGGGTTGAGTCCGTGAAACGTCCCCAGTCCGGCGACGACAGCCCAGATCCACCACGGGGACGTCGAAAGATTCATCGATGTTACGGGTAGCAGTATGAATCCGAAGAACAGTCGCCGCCTTGCAGCCGGATTTGATGCGGACGATGTCCTGCTGGCCATTCAAGAAAGAATTTTTGATCGAATGTCAGACCGCCATCGGCGCCAGCATCGAGTTTAACCATCCAGCCGTCGATTCCCTCTGGATAGAACTGCGGGTCGACCGCGCCGTAGAGCGAGTTCGTGAAATAGACGCGTTTGCCATCGCGGCTTATCTCCACCATTTGTGGACCACCGTTCAGCGCATTCTCCGGTGCGGCAGGATGAGCCGCGCGCGACACGATTCCGCCGATTCGCACTTTGCCCACCTGCTTCGGCGCGAATGGATCAGATACGTCGTATTGCATCAGATCGCCCGTTCCCCAGCAGGAAACGTAGAGAAAGCGATCGTCCATTGATAGATCGATGTCCGTCACGAGCGGGGGCACAGCGCCGAACGACTGCAACACCGGCGGCAAAACGTCGGCACTGGCTGGCTCAGCGGGAATGTCGATAATCTTGCGCACGGCCCATGCGTTCCCGTCGCGGTACCAGACCCATATTGACGACGACAGGTCCTTCAGGCTGATCACGCAGTTGACGAAGCCATATGCCCTGGTCGGATCGTGCGCGGGACGCAGTTCGAAAACGAGCTGATACTCAGGACCGAAATCGATTTCCTGAAGATGCTTGCGGCGCGTGAGGTCCCAGAAGTGCAGCCGGCGACCATATCGCGCGCCTAGCAGGACCTCGGGAATCAACCCGTTTTCGAAGGTGTCGGGCGTTCCCCACTCGCTCGTCACAAGCGTGTCGTAGCCGAGATGCCACCAGCCGTCGTAGGCGAGTTGTTGCGGTCCGCGGTCGACTTCCCAGCGCCCCAGCGGCTCGAAACTTTGCGGATCCAGCAGAAAAACCCCGCCTGGCGCGCCGCCGTCGGCATTCCCCAGCGCAGTCAGATAGATGCCACCTGGGCCACAGTGGACCGTATGCGGTCGCGTGTAGCCGGTGCGGTCCGCGATCGTCTCCGGTTCGATGATTTTGGCGATGCTCGGCTTCAGTGGATCGGCCTTGGTATCGACGATGTAGATGCGCGATGAGCGCAGTCCGGGTACGACCAGATAGCGCCGCTCAGTGTGCGGATGCGGCGCATTGGGACACAGACACGACGAGCACGCGTTCCACCCGAAGTGATGCAGTTCGTCGCCGGTATTCGGCATCGGCAGCGTGCCGACGATGCTGGCGTAGTTTGGCGAATCGGGATCGACGTCGACGACTTCGATCGCGTCCGGCAGGTTGCGATCGGGGTCGAAGGCCGCGACGTACGCGAGCTTTTCGGGCGGCGCCTGCGCGGCAAGACGGGGTGACGGGTAAAAGCTCGGATCCGGCTTCCAGATGCCCATGGCGTTCCTCCGAGTGCCAGACAGTCAGCACGATGGGACAACACACATGAACTTTAGCCCCTCCAGACGATCGGTAAAGCTCGATATCCAATAAGCAAATTCATTGGATGCGCCAGTCTCATAGTTTGCGCGGCGATTCTGTGTGTTGGGGCCGCGCACGCTGCAATGCAGCACACTGCATCGCGCGGCATCGCGATTGATTCGCCGGAGCGGGCTTCAACAAGACCAGCGCGATACGTCGGCGGCGGCAACACCGGAGACGTAAAGGTCAGGCGACCCGGATCGCCTGACGTTGACGCATATCCGTCGACCGCTGCCAGATTTACGCCCGTTTGATCAGCCGGATGACAATGAGCAGCACAACGGCGCCAATCACCGCGGTGCCGATCGAACCGATCCATCCGCCGCCGAGGGAAATACCGAGCGCTCCGGCCAGCCAGCCGCCGATAAACGCTCCGACAACACCCACGATGATGTCGACGATCAATCCGAATCCGCCGCCTTTCACCAGCAGGCCGGCGAGCCAGCCTGCGACCGCACCAATGATCAGCCAGGCAAGAATGCCATGTTCCATATAATGGACTCCTATGTTTTAAGCGCGAACAATCACGCTGGCGGAGCTTAGTCGACGCGTCATAACGCGTCCATCATTGAGGCGAAAATTTACAATCTGCGCGACAGTTGCCTCGATTCGCGGCAACTGCACAGTTTTATTCGGGTGTCGGTTCCGCCTCGTTCGCGACCCAGCTCACGCTCGACACGCTTTTCTCCATGCTGATGCGGCTCGCCATCAGTTCCAGTTTTGGCTGATCTTTCGGGTGCAGCTTCAGCGTTGCCGTGACGCGAATGCGGCCGGCCTGATCCGCGACATCCTCGCTTGTGAGACTCTGGAATGACAGCGGCGTCGAATACATTGAGTTCGAAAGCACGGTACGGATATGGATCTCGTTGTCCTCGCGGCAGACGACGGTCAGCGCGTACTCGCGCACGAGATCCGCATTCGACACCGGTGTCGAATTGATCATCCGGCTCACTTCCCGCAGGACTGTATTCGTAAGCAGGACGATGACCGTGCCGGCCAGCGCCGGGCCATAGTGCCCGGCGCCGCACAGCACGCCAACGGCCGCCGAGCACCACAGCGTCGCGGCCGTATTGATGCCCTGAATGGAGCCCTTGTCGCGCATGATCACGCCGCCGCCGAGAAAGCCGACGCCGGATACGACATAGGCGGCAATCTGCGTGACGCCCGCTGTGCCATTGCCCGTTAGCACGCCGAGCAGGACGAAGAGACACGCGCCGCTTGCGACGAGCGTAATGGTGCGCAGGCCGGCATTGCGCTGGCGCATCTGCCGTTCAAGGCCAATCGCGACGCCGCAGGCGAAAGCGGCCAGCAGCCGCAGGACAAGATCGAATGTCATCAGTTTGATTACGACGGTTCATGCTTGCCCGCGCGCGCTACCCGGCCAATGCGTATGGCTGGCGAAGGATGCGCGGGCAAAACTTGCAGGTTGAACGAAACACGTGACAGTTGCGCGAAATGGCGCGATCAACGTCTGTGTAGCGATGCTTGCGAGCGGAAACACAGGCTCGCGATGCAAAAAAGCAACCGCCCCGCGGCAGGCCGCGGAGACTGAAAACAGTGCACGAGGATGAAGGTGACGCGCACCGTCTGCCAGGAGGGCAAGACGGCGGCAGGGGAAAGCTGGCGCGGAGGTCTTGCCGTCAGGCGGTCGGCTGGATCGAGGGTCGACTCGAACTACTGTCCACGATGGCTTCCTTTTCGAAAGAATGGGCGGATTTTAGGCTTTTGCACAAGGGCAGGTCAACCTGTCCGGAAAAGTATTCGTGAAGCGCGCCAGGACATCGCGGGTTGACCGCAACCCGGCGAATAGCCGCACCCGCCGGAGAACCCCTAGCACCGCGATGGCCGGTTTCGCGGCGACCGCATTCATCACTCTTCGATCGACGCGCCATGCTTGTCGCGCGTGAAAAGATCCCAGCAGCTCATGAACAGCGCGGCGACGAGCGGCCCGATCACGAAGCCGTTGATGCCCAGCATCGCCATGCCGCCTAACGTCGAGATCAGCACGACCCAGTCGGGCATCTTCGTATCCTTGCCGACGAGAATCGGGCGCAGCACGTTGTCCACCATGCCGATCACGATCGCGCAGAATGCAATCAGCCCGATCCCTTTCGCGAGTTCGCCGGTCAGCAGGAAATAGATCGCCACCGGTCCCCAGATCAGCGCCGCGCCGATCGCGGGCAGCAGCGACAGAAACGCCATCATCACGCCCCACAGCAGCGCGCCCTGTATGCCAATGAACCAGAACGCGATACCGCCCAGGCCGCCCTGAATGAGCGCCACCGCGACGTTGCCCTTGACGGTCGCGCGCACGACGGTCGTGAACTTGCGCACCAGATGCTGCTTGCGGTCTTCGTCGAGCGGAATCGCTTCGCGGATCAGGCGCGATATTTCGCGCCCATCGCGCACGAGAAAAAACAGCAGATAGAGCATGACGCCGAAGCTGATCAGAAATTGCAGCGTGTTCTGTCCGATGCTCAACGCCTGGCCCGCGAGAAACTGGCTGATCTGCGCTGCCCCCGCGGTGAGCTTCTGTTGCAGATCATAGATGTCGGTGAGCCCGACCTGATCGAGCAAACGCTGCGCGGAAGCCGGCAACGCGTGCACGACGTGGTCGAAGTAATTGCCGAAGTTCAGGTTGCCCGATTTCATCTGGCCATAGACAAGCGTGCCTTGCTGCACGAGCGTGCCGGCAACCAGCGTCAAGGGCAGGATCACGATTACGATACACAGCAGCAATGTCGTGAACGCCGCGAGATTGCGGCGACGGCCAAACCTGATCAGCAGACGGCGCTGCACGGGCTGGAAGAGAAGGGCGAGAATGCTGCCCCAGAAGATGGTATTGAAAAACGGCGCGAGGATGAAACATAGCGCAACGGACACCGCAAACAGGAGCAGGTAAAACGACGTTTGATGCAGTGATTTGTTGCCATCCATGATCCGGTTTTCATCCTTTCGATGCTGCGTCAGCACGAGTTTTACCACGGCAGTGAGCCGGGCGTACCACGACGAAGCCCGGTGACCAGACGCGGAATGCGGCCGGCCATGGCAGCCGGCAGGGCATGTCAGATGCCTTCAGCCGGTACGAGCCGGACGCGCGTGATTTCGGACGGCGCGCCGAGACGCTTTGGCGGGCCCCAGTAGCCGGTGCCGCGACTCGTGTACACCCACAGGCCGTTCATGCGCGCGAGGCCCGCTGTGAACGGCTGCTGAAGTCGCACGAAGAAATTCCACGGGAAAAATTGCCCGCCGTGCGTGTGCCCCGAGAGTTGCAGCGTGAAGCCGGCGTCAGCGGCGGCTTCCGCGCTGCGCGGCTGGTGCGCGAGCAGCACGCGGATCAGTACGTCGCCGGGCGCGCCTGTCAGTGCGGCGGCCGGATCGCTGCGATGTGCAGGATCGAAATGTCCCGCGGAAAAGTCGGTCACGCCCGCGATGATCGCCTGCGCGCCCCTGTGTTCAACGACGACGTGCTCGTTCATCAGCACCGTCAGGCCGAGCCGGCGAAACTCATCGATCCATGCATGCGCACCGGAGTAGTACTCGTGATTGCCAGTGACGAGATACGCGCCGTGCAATGCGCTTAGCCGCGACAGCGGGCGCGTGTGATCTGAAAGCTGTTCGACGCTGCCGTCGACCACGTCGCCCGTTACCGCGATCAGGTCGGGCTTGAGCTTGTTGACCGCATCGACGATCGCATCGACGTAACTGCGCTTGATGGTCGGGCCGACGTGAATATCGCTGATCTGGACGATCGTAAAGCCGTCGAGCGCAGCGGGCAGGTCGTCGATCGGCACGTCGATCGTGACCACGCGTGCGCGCCGGCGCGCATTGAAAAGACCGACTGCCGTCGAAAGCAACGCGAGCAGCGGCACGGCTGCCGCGGTATCGGTGCGCCATACCGCGAGCGGGATGGTGTGCGGCCAGATCGCGTCGATAGTCAGCAGCGAGGCGAGCAACAGATCGCGCCCGAACGTCAGCACGAGCAGCGACGAGAAGAAGCCCATGCCCATCAGGCCGATCCACGCGAGGCGATCGCCGAGCGGCTGTTGCTCGATGGTTCGCGCGAGCATCCCGAGCGGAATCACAAACACCGACAGTACAAGCCACAGGGCGGCGAGCACACGCCACGTGGTGCCAACCGGCAGGTCGGGAATCAGGCGAAAGCCGACATAAATGTGCAGCAGGATACCGATGAAGATGATGCGAGCCAGAAACGAAAATGATCGGCGCATAGAGGGGTAGTTGACGCGGAAGGAAGCAACCGGCGCTGAAGGAACGCGGCAGCGCCCGGAGACGAAACGGCGGGCAGGCAAACCATTCTACCGAGAGTTTGAGAGGGGTGCCGGCGGCCTGCAGAACGGCCTTTGGCGAAAACGTCAAAGGCTTGGCGCGCATGTCGCCATGTACGCTGGATTTCGTGCATCGCAGCATGTGCACGGGCCGTTGAAACTTGCCGCCAGCAATGAACTAAACAGGTTTTGAATTGCGTATGGAGATCGACTATTCTCAAATTGAACCGTGTCGTTGCTGATCGCGTTTTCTGTCTCGGGGGCCGGATTCTTCCAGCGCCGAGGCGGTCCAAACCGGTGACGGTCATGGTTCGATCTATCGCCGGCTTCAGAGAGCGATATGGGAGACGAATGATGAAAACGACACGGACTGTCGCTCACGACAGCCACACGGGCCACCGCGTGCATCATGTCGGCCACGAAGGCAGCCATGTGATGCTGCCGCTTGTGGTGCTCTCGGTGATGGCGCTCGCGTTGTATTTCGGCGTGCGGCAGATCGAGTTTTCCGAGCTCGGCCGAAGTGCGCTTTTCGACGTGGTGATGGTGTGCGTGGCACTGGGCATCGCCGGATTTTTCGGCGTCGTGGGCGCGTGGTTGCGCTCAAATGGCGACGAGGCAGAAGAGGGTTTCTGTTTTGTCGGCGCCCTGATCGGCACGATCGTTTTCTATGTGGCGCTTTTCGCCTGAATGCCTCGCGCCACGCCCATCCATACGGACACATCGCGCCGGCATCCGGTCGAAAATCTCAGACGAACTTCGCGGCTTCGTCGAACGTGAAGCGCGGATTGCGCGGGTACAGTTTCGACGCGTCGCCGTAGCCGAGATTGATCAGGAAATTCGATTTCAGCGTTGTGCCGGCGAAGAACGCCTCGTCGACCCGTTCCTGATCGAAGCCGGACATCGGACCGGCGTCGAGACCCAGCGCCCGCGCGGCCATGATCAGATAGCCGCCTTGTAGCGTTCCGTTGCGAAATGCGGTGTCCGCGATGAGCTTATCGTTACCGGCGAACCAGCTGCGCGCGTCGGCCTGCGGGAACAGTTTCGGCAGATGCTCGTAGAACGCCATATCCATCGCGACGATCACCGTCACCGGCGCCGCCATCGTTTTATCCAGATTGCCGGGCGCCATCGCGGGACGGAGTTTTTCCTTGCCCTCGGGCGTCTTCACGAACACGAACCTCCCGGGGCTCGAATTGGCGGATGTTGGCGCGAGCAGCGCGAGCTCGACGACTTGCAGGAGCAGCGCGTCGTCGACGGGTTTCGGCAGCCAGGCGTTGTGCGTGCGAGCGGTGCGAAACAGCTGATCGAGTGCTTCGTTTGAGAGCGTCATGGGAAACCCCGCGAGATAGAAAAGGGATGAAAGCGCAAGGTGGCGGATGATGCACCCCGCTTCGGCATTCATAATAACGATGGTTTCTCTTTGACGGATCGATGGTGACGCGTTCACCGGAAATGCACACATGCCCGACCTCTTCAACGATCTTCCCGCACCTGACGTCGACTGGTATCCCGAGTGGCTTTCGCCCGAGGTCGCGTCGGTCGCGCTCGCGCGCATCGTCGACGAAGTCGCGTGGAAGCAGGACACGATGATGACGCCCGCTGGCCGCGTGCCGTTGCCACGGTTGACCGCGTGGCAGGGCGAGCCGGATGCTGTCTACGTGTACTCGGGCATCCGCAACGTGCCTGACGCGTGGACGCCCGCTGTGGCCGAACTGAAGGCCGCCGCTGAAGCGACCAGTGGCGTGCGCTTTAACAGCGTGCTGTTGAACCGCTACCGAAGCGGTAACGACAGCATGGGCTGGCATGCCGATCGCGAACCCGAACTCGGCGCGCAGCCGGTGATCGCGTCGGTGAGCCTGGGCGTCGCGCGCACGTTTGATCTGAAGCACAACCGGACGGGTGTCGTGCAGTCGTATGCGCTTAAAGGCGGAAGCCTGCTCGTGATGCGCGGTCGGACACAGGCGGAATGGCGGCATCGTGTGCCGAAAGAACTTCGCGTAGAGGGCGAGCGCGTCAATCTGACGTTTCGCTTTGTGACGCCGCGCGGATAACTGCCGGGCCGGCGAGCTCCGCTGCCGGTTCTGCGGTGGTGACCCGCAGAACCAGCGTCGCAGCGTGGGCCGGAGCGGGCGTACCCGGATCCGCGAAATCGCTGAAGTAGTGCCAGCGTGCGAGCACCCGCCGCGCGTAGCCGTGCGTGCCGCCGCTGTACCGGTTAAGCGCCGCGCCCATGTCGCCACCTGCCTGATCGATATAGCGCCGCAGGATCGACGTTCCCACGTAGATGTTGCCATCCGGATCATGAATGTCGGTGCGCGGCGCGGTGTCTCGCTGTGTTGCCGGCATGACCTGCATGAGCCCGATCGCGCCCGCGGAACTCGTCGCGTGCGGATCGAAGCTCGATTCGGTCTGGATGATCGCCAGAATCAGCGACATCGGTACCCGCAGCTTCCCGGCCGTCCGCTCGACCGCGTCGACGATATGTTCCGCGCGTGCTTCCGTCACCCGAAACTGCCCGGTGAGGATCCGGACGACGCTCACGTGCCTGGCTCGCGCCGCTTCGTCGCCGTTGTCGTTGCTGCCGCTGGTGGCCGCGGCGCGGCTCGCGCCTGAAGCCATTGCGAGCGTCAGCGCGACGCACAGCGCACCGACGGTCCTGCTCACCGGATGACTGATCATGTCCATCGATATCACTACAAAGCCAGGGTGATGCAAGACTAGCGTGCCCGTTGTAGGGAGCGTCTAAAGACATCGGGTGGCGGTATCAGGAAAACGTAAACAAGCGGGCACGATTTCTTGCGAGTCGCGATCCCGCTTCGTGCGTTGCAGCGGGCCACTCCATATCAAAACTGGTATGGGTTCGGCAAATCAAATGATTGGACGCTTCGGGAGGGAGCCACTACGCTTGGTTTCGTCCCCATCTGGCGCGGCCAACAGGCGGGGGCAACCTATACAGAACAAAGATCAGGAGACAGTCATGACCATTTCACGACGCACCGCGTTGCGCACACTCGCGGCCTGCGTGGGCGCGGGCGCCCTCACGCTCTCCGCCTTCAGCGCGCAGGCAGAAGACAAGAAGATCACATTGGGCTTCGCGCAGGTGGGCGCCGAAAGCGCCTGGCGCACGGCCAACACCGAATCGGTGAAGTCCGCCGCCGCGGACGCGAAAATCAACCTCAAATTCTCCGACGCCCAGCAGAAGCAGGAAAACCAGATCAAGGCGATCCGTTCGTATATCGCGCAGAAGGTCGACGTGATTGCGTTCTCGCCGGTCGTGGAATCGGGCTGGGAACCTGTGCTGCTTGAAGCAAAAGCCGCAAAGATTCCCGTGATCCTGACCGACCGCAACATCGACGTGAAAGACACGTCGCTCTACGTGACGATGATCGGTTCGGACTTCATGGAAGAAGGGCGGCGCGGTGGCCACTGGATCGCAGATCACTACAAAAACGACAAAGGCCCCGTCAACATCGCCGAACTGCAGGGAACGGTCGGCTCCGCGCCGGCGAATGACCGCCATTCCGGCCTGCTCGAAGTGATCAAGAACGATCCGAAATTCAAGATCATCGCGTCCCAAAGCGGCGACTTTACGCTGGCCGGTGGCAAACAGGTCATGGAAGCGTTTATCAAAACTTATGGAAATAAAATTAATTTAGTTTATGCGCATAACGACGACATGGCGCTGGGTGCAATCCAGGCCATGGAGGAAGCCGGCATGCATCCGGGCAAGGATGTGATCGTCGTTTCGTTCGATGCGACGAAGGGCGGCTTCCAGGCGATGGCGGCGGGCAAGATGAACGTCGATGTGGAATGCAGCCCGCTGCTCGGACCGCAACTGATGTCGGCCGTGAAAGACGTGGTGGCCGGCAAGCCTTTGCCGAAGCGCATTCTGACTGAGGAGACCGTATTCCCGATGAGCGTCGCGGCGCAGACGCTCCCGACGCGTAAATACTGATCGCGCCTTTGAACGCGTTGTAGCCAGTTTCTCCAGTGTGGTGCCTCAACGCCGTCCGTTGCTGCGACAACGGACGGCGTCTTTTCAACCGACCATCAAAGGTCTATGGCCCATCCGACACCTGAACCAGCATTGCCCAACGCCCGCCCGGCGCCCAACGTCCATGGAGCGCCCGCGGGCGAACGCGCGCCAGTGCTCGAAACGAGAGGCATCAGCAAGACGTTTCCAGGCGTAAAGGCCCTGCAGAACGTCGACTTCCGTCTTTATCCCGGCGAAATTCACACGCTGATGGGGCAGAACGGCGCGGGCAAATCGACATTGATCAATGTGCTCACGGGCGTTGTGGCGCCCGACGGCGGCGAGATCCACCTTGGCGGCGCAGCTGTGCAGTTCGCATCGCCGCAGGAAGCGGAGGCCGCGGGCATCCGCACGCTGTATCAGGAAGTGAATCTGTGTCCGAACCTGTCGGTGGCGGAGAACATCTTCGCGGGCCGGCAGCCGAAGCGGTTCGGTCGTATCGACTGGCCTGAAATCAGGCGGCGCGCGGAGGCGGCGCTTGCGCGTCTGAACGTCTCGCTGGATGTCACGAAGTCGCTCGACGCGTACCCGATCGCCGTGCAGCAGATGGTGGCGATTGCGCGCGCGATTTCCGTCGATGCGCGCGTGCTGATTCTTGACGAACCCACGTCGAGCCTCGACGACGGCGAAGTCGCACAGCTTTTCGAAATACTACGGAATCTTAAGCAATCGGGCATCGCGATCCTGTTCGTCACGCATTTTCTCGAGCAGACGTACGCGATTTCCGATCGGATCACCGTGATGCGCAACGGCGAGCGCGAAGGTGAGTATCTTGCGCGCGATCTGTCGGCGGACCGGCTCGTGTCGAAGATGGTCGGGCATGAGCGGATGAGCACGCGTCTGAAGGAGGCCGCGCGCGAAGGTCCGGCGGATAAGGCAACGGTGCCGCCGTTCGTCGAGTTGCGTGGCGTCGGGCGGCGCGGCACGATCCAGCCGCTGGATATCGACGTGCAACCCGGCCAGATTCTGGGGCTCGCCGGCCTGCTTGGTTCTGGCCGCACGGAGACAGCGCGTCTCCTGTTCGGCGCGGATCGCGCGGATAGCGGCACGATCACGATCGACGGCCACACGGTGCGGCTGCGTTCGCCGCACGACGCGGTGCGTCACGGCATCGGTTATTGCCCCGAAGACCGCAAGAAGGAGGGCATCGTCGCGGAGTTGTCGATCCGCGAAAACATCCTGCTCGCGCTGCAGGCGAAGCGCGGCTGGCTGCGCAAGATCAGCCGGCGCCGCGCGCGCGAAATCGCCGACACATGGATCGAGCGCCTCGGCATCAAGGCGTCCGACGCAGAGCAGCCGATCGGTCTGCTGTCGGGCGGCAACCAGCAGAAAGCGTTGCTCGCGCGCTGGCTCGCCACCGATCCGAAAATCCTGATTCTCGACGAGCCGACACGCGGCATCGACGTCGCCGCGAAGTTCGACATCATGGACCGGATGCTCGCGCTGTGCGGCAAGGGGCTGGGCATTCTGTTCATCTCGTCGGAAGTCAGCGAGGTCGTGCGCGTGAGCCATCGCGTCGCGGTGCTGCGCGACCGTCGCAAGATCGCGGAAGTGGCTGGCAACGTCTCGAACGAAGACGACATCTATCGACTCATCGCAGGAAGCGCCGAATGAAAATACCAAACTGGCTCGGGCGCGAAGGCGCCGAACGACCGCTCGTCTGGCCTTGCGTGACGCTTGTGCTGCTATTTCTGCTCGACCTGTGGGTCAATCCGAATTTCCTGTCGATACGCATGCTTGACGGTCACCTGTTCGGCGCACCGATCGATATCCTGAATCGCGCGGCGCCGCTGGTGCTCGTCGCGACCGGCATGACGCTCGTGATCGCGACGCGCGGCATCGATATTTCAGTCGGCGCTGTGGTCGCCATCGCGGGCGCGGCGGCGGCCACGACGCTCGCCAGCAACGCGGTGCCGACGCCCGCGCTCGTCGCGCAGGCGCTGTGCGCGGCGCTTGTCGTGGGCGTACTGAGCGGGATGTGGAACGGCCTCCTGGTGTCGTTCGTCGGCATGCAGCCGATCATCGCCACGCTGATCCTGATGGTCGCCGGACGCGGCGTCGCGCAACTGCTGACGGCCGGCCAGATCATTCCGATCGGCGCGCCGGGCTATCTGTTCGTCGGCGGCGGCTATCTGCTGGGCGTCCCGTTTTCGGTGTGGGTTGCGACGGCCGCCGTGCTGGCGACGGCGCTTCTTGTCGAAGGCACGGCGCTCGGGCTTTTCATCCGCGCGATCGGCGTGAATCCGGTTGCGACGCGGCTGGTCGGTCTGCGCTCGAAGGCGATTGTGTTTGCGGTGTACGGATTCTCGGGGCTGACGGCGTCGATGGCGGGCATCCTGATCAGCTCGAACGTGCGCAGCGCCGATGGCAACAATGCCGGCCTGCTGCTCGAACTCGATGCGATTCTCGCGGTGACGCTGGGTGGCACGTCGCTGCTTGGCGGCCGGTTCAGTCTGGCGGGCACGGTGCTCGGCGCGCTGATCATCCAGACGCTTACGTACACGACGTATTCGATCGGCGTGCCGCCCGAAGCGACGCTCGTCGTCAAGGCGGCGGTCGTGCTGGCGGTGAGCGTGATCCAGTCGCCGTCCGCACGCGCGATGGCGATGACGCTGGTTACACAGCGCGGGGTGGCGCGATGAGCCGCCTTTCAGCTGCCTTCATCCGCATTTTCGATCCACGCACCTTGCCGCTTGCGGTGACGATCGCGCTCTTCTGCGCGCTGTTCGGCTTCGGTTCGGTGATGTACACGGGCTTCTTCTCGTGGCAGGTGCTGCTCGATCTGCTCGTCGACAATGCGTTTCTGCTGATTGTCGCGATCGGTATGACGTTCGTGATCGTCTCCGGCGGCATCGATCTGTCGGTGGGTTCGGTCGTCGCGCTGACGACGATTGTCGAAGCCGTGCTTGCCGAACGCGCGCATCTATCGGTGTGGATCATTCTGCCGATCGTGCTCGTGATGGGCACGCTGTTCGGTGCAGTGCAGGGCGCGCTGATCCACTTCTTCCGGCTGCAGCCGTTCATCGTGACGCTCGCGGGCATGTTCTTCGCGCGCGGCCTGTGCTTTCTCATCACGACGCAATCGATCACGATCAGCGATCCGACGTTCAAGGCTATTTCCGCGTACCGGCTGAAAATCGGCACAGGGTCCGTGAGCGCGAACGTGCTGATCGCAATGACGACGCTCGTCGCGGCCATCTTTATCGCGCACTTCACGCGCTTCGGGCGCAACGTCTACGCGATCGGCGGCAATGCGCGCTCGGCGTTACTGATGGGCTTGCCGGTCGCGCGTACGAAAGTCGGCGTCTATGCGCTGAGCGGATTCTGTTCGGCGCTGGGCGGCGCGGTCTTCACGTTCTACGTGCTGTCGGGATATGGCCTGCAGGGGCAGGGCATGGAACTCGACGCGATCGCCGCAACGGTGATCGGCGGGACGTTGCTGACGGGTGGCGTCGGTTATGTGATCGGTTCACTCTTCGGCGTTGGCATTCTCGGCACGATCCAGACGTTGATCACCTTCGACGGCACGCTCAGTTCGTGGTGGACGCGCATCGTGATCGGCGCGCTGCTATGTGCGTTCTGCCTGCTGCAGCGGTTGATCGAGCGCCATGCGCGCGGCGCGCGACGGACTGGCGGGACGGGTGCGGTCGCGACGGTGGATCGCAGGCGCGTGCATTCGTCGCGCGAAGAAACGGGCGCTGACTCCGGTTCCAGGCCGGATGCGATGGGCGGCTTGCAGAAGGCTGGGCCGTAACCAGACGGTCTTTTCTGGTGCTGTGGGCATCGCGCTGGAATGAGCGGCCCCGCGATCATTCGATGAATGATGCGGGGCTCTTCTTTTTGTCGGGAGCCACTGGGCATGAGATTCATCCTATGCCATTTGCCGTGCTAGAATGTACCAACATTGTATTTACATGCCGCCTTTAACCGCATAGCATTTCCACTCCGGGTGACGCCATGAAAACGACGATTCGCAAAATGGGTAATTCGCATGGCGTACTGATCCCGAAACCGATCTTGACTCAACTGGGACTGGAGGACGAAGTGGAAATGCTGGTAGAAGGTGATGCGCTGGTGTTGCGCCGGCCAAAGCAGAAGGTGCGTGCGGGTTGGGCGGAGGCGAGCCGGGCGCTCGCTGCGTCGGGCAACGACAGTCTCGTGATGGGCGAGTTTCCAAACGCGGACGACGCGGGGCTCGTGTGGTAGCGCGGGGTGAAGTCTGGCTGGTCGCGCTCGATCCCACCATCGGTAGCGAAATCCAGAAAACGCGACCGTGCGTGGTGGTCTCACCGGCCGAGTTGCACGACCATCTGCGCACGGTCATCGTCGCGCCGATGACCACCAGTGGCAAGCCCGCGCCCTTTCGTGTGCCGCTAACGTTTCAGCGCGAGAAGGGTCTTGTGCTGCTCGACCAGATTCGCACGGTCGACAAGACGCGGCTTGCGAAGAAAGCGGGTGTGGTGTCGGAACTGGCGCTGTCGAACGCGTTGTCGACGTTGCAGGAAATCTTTCTGGAGTAGCGCGAGGGCGCACTGTGCGTCAGCGGTCGCTGGCTTCGATGCGTCGGCGCAGCGTTTCAGCAAGTCGTTCGAACGCGATGGTGTTCGCCGCGAGCGCGGATACCTCCGGGAAGGCTTCTCGCGTGATGTCGGTCAGTACCTGTCCCGGCGGGGCCTCGACCACAACGCGTGTCCCCATTTCGATCATGACAGTTAGCGCATCGAACCACCGCACGGTGTAACGCATGTTGGTGGCGAGGTCGTCGCGAATCGCTTCGGGCGTGTGCAATGGCCGGCCTCCGCGGTTCCCAACATACGTGCTGACGGGCGCTCGAAACGGAATGTCTCTGGCGAAATCGAGCAGTTCATCGCTCGCATGTGCAAGCAGTTTGCAGTGCGAGGGCACGCTGACCGCAAGCCGTGTCGCCTTGCGGGCACCTGCGGCACGCGCACGCTCGATGAACGCGTCGAGTGCATCGTTGGCGCCGGCCATCACAATTTGACGTGGCGCGTTGACGTTTCCGATATAGACCGGCGTTCGGCCTTCACTCGCGTGGTCTGCGGCGAGCTTTTCCAGTTCATGCTCGGTCAGCCCGCTTATTGCTGCCAGGCCGTAACCCGACGGATACGCGGTTTCCATCAGCTCGGCGCGCTTGCGCACCATGCGAAGGGCATCGTCGAAAGCCAGCGCGCCGCAACTCACCGCCGCTGGGTACGCGCCGACGGAAAGGCCAGCGCTGACATCCGGCGTCAGGTGTTCGGCCGCGAGTGCGCGCACGGTCGCGACACCTGCGACAACGAGCCCGATCTGCACGGCAACGGTCGAGCGGAGCGCTTCGGCTGTGTCGAGCGTCAGGACGTCGGTGTTCAGGGCGTTTGACGCTTCTTCAAACGTCTCGTTTGCCGATGTGTGCCCCGCCAGGCGGCGCAGATAGCCTTCCTGCTGCGCGCCCTGGCCGGGAAATACAAAGGCAGGCATCAGGCATCGTCCGTTTTGACGAACCACGGATCGGCGACGAGGCACGGGCCTTGCGCATGCCGCGCCATCACGTGCGCCTTTCCGGCTGCAAGTTCAGCGAGCGCGATCCCGCCAGCAGGCGTTTCGAGTTGCGCATCGATGCGAATGCCTTCGCGTTCCGCGTGCAGCTGCAGTTCGGCCAGCAAGGCGACCGCGGCTTCTTTGGGCAAGCTCGCCGGTGCGCGAATCAGCAGATCGAGATCGCTCGACGCGGTAACGGTCGGCACGTGGGTCGCAAGTTCGAAGCCGACGCTGCCAGCCGGTCCCCACACAAACCGTTTGAGGTTCGCCGCGTCGTGTTGCAATGCCGTCAGCGCGATGAAGGCGGGCAGCGTGCGCCGGTCCGACAGAGGCGCAGCATCGACCAGATCTTCGGGCGCGATCGTGGCTTCGACGTCGAAGGCCTGCGCCCACGTGCCGTAGCGCTCGGCTCGACGGGTTCCGCGCATGCCGATCGCAACGAAGCCTGCTGCGGCCTGTGCGCGTCGCACGACAGCGAAGGGCGCGTGGGCAAACGCATCGCGCACCCACGCCGGCTCGCCGTCGAAGTGGCGCAGGTGACGCAACCTCAGCAGGTCGTGTGCATGCCAACGCGCGGTTCCGTTGCCGGCCGGACCGGCAGCGTCGCGAGTCGTTTCGTCAACCGTTTCGCTGGAAAACGGCGGCGCGGTGCAGATACGCATCAGGTCGCATCCCACTGTTCGGCCAGTCGCCGGCGCACTTCGATCGATGCCGCACGTGTTGCTTTCGCCGTGTCGGACTGGAGCCGGTGGGACAGATCACGCGCTCCGTCACGCGCGGCGCGAGCCGACTCGACCAGGACCTGACGCACGCGCTCGATCTGCGTTTCATTGGGCGCATCGGCGTCGATCCCTTCGATCAACTGATCGAGCAGACCCAGCTTTGCGAACGAAGTCATCGAATACGACATCGGCACGATCTTCTCGCCGAGCGCATCGAGTTCCTCGACGGTGCGCCGGGTCACGCGTGCCGCGGCGTCCTTGCCCATCGCGTGGACCATCGTGCCGGGCGCGTCGAGTGCGACGATCCGGTTCGCCTGATAGCCGTGCGCGAGAAACGCACCGGACATCGCCGGCCCGACGATCAGCGCGACGACAGGATGGCCGGCGTCGCGTGCGGACGCATACGCATCGACGGCCGCCGCGCACGCCAGGTGGATGCCGAGCATCTCTTCGCGATAGCCGTACGCCTGGCTTTTGACGTCGACGATCGCGACGATCGGCCTGCGTGTGCCCGCGTGAGCATCCGCTGCGATCGTCTCGCGCACAGCACGCGCCAGCAGCCATCCCTGTTCAAGCCCGACGACGTTATCGGTCGCGCGGGGAAAACGGTTCATGGGATCGGGCACCACCGCGATAAAGCGCGCGGCTTCATCGCCAAGCAATGCGTCGGCGCTCCAGACGGGCGCGGCCGTCACCGGTTCGCCAGCGAGCGCGCGGAACCAGCGCGCACCGCGTGTCAGTGACGTGTCGTTCATGCGTCCTCCTTCTGGCCGGCCGTGGCGGTTGCCCGGAAGACAGCGCGCATCGATTCAGGCGAGACCGTAGCCGGATCGATATCAGCGAGCCTTGCGAGATACGTGTCCACTTCTTCGCTGCGATGCGCAGCCGGCACACCGCGCGAAAACACCTGGCGCACGATATCGTGCACGGCGGTGGCGTCGTCGCTAACGAGGATATCGGCGAGCCCGGCCGCCGCGCGTTGCTCGCCGCCGATCAGTTGCCAGATGCGGCGCCGGTCGCTGGCGTCGAGTTCTTCGATGCCGGCTTCCTGCTCGATCACTTCGGGGCCGTTCATGCCGAGGCGTCCCTGTTTCGTCACCACAAGATATGAGCACAACGCCGCCGCCAGCGACATCCCGCCAAAGCAGCCCACCATGCCCGCAATCACGCCGACCACGGGCACATGCCGGCGCAGTGCCACAATGGCGGCCTGGATTTCGGCGATTCCCGCGAGCCCGAGGTTCGCTTCCTGCAATCGCACGCCGCCGGTTTCGAACAGCACGACGGGCCGCACGATCCGGCCGCGCTCGCAGTCGCGCAGCGCCAGTTCAAGCGCGCCCGCGATCTTGCTGCCCGACACCTCGCCGATGCTGCCGCCCTGAAACGCCGACTCGATCGCGGCAACGACCGCTGGCTGGCCGTCGATCGTGCCACGCGCGATCACCGCGCCGTCATCGGCCTGGCAGACGATGCCCTGCATCGGCAGCCACGGCGATTCGATACGGTCGAACGGGCCGAGCAGTTCGCGAAACGTGCCGGCGTCGAGCAATGAACGCGCACGTTCGCGCGCGGACAACTCGATGAAGCTTTCGTGCAGCAGCGCGGGAACAGCTGTTTCAAGGGTGCTCATGCGGCATCTCCCGATCCGGCTTCCTCGATGGCTTCGGCGAGTCGCAGCGCGACAACGCCGGGCGTCGCGCCGAAATCGTTGATCTCGATCTGCGCCGCGCCGTCGTAGCGCGAAAAAAACCGGTCGAGCACGTGCTTCCAGATGTGGCTGTAGCCGTCGACGCTCGTACGCACGATCACATGCGCGCTCATCGTATCGGCCGGCGACAGCAGCACCTCCAGATCGCCCGAGCCGACGACGCCGACGTGCGCGCGTGTCGTGACAGCGCGTCGCGCCGGATAGTCGAAAGTCAGATGTTCCATGGTTCAGCACTCCCGCTGGTGATTCCGCTGGCGTCGCGTTGAATGAGTGTGTCGATGAAGAGGGTGGCGGCGAGCAGATCGGCTGAGCCGCCGGGCGATGCGTTGAGTGTCATCAATTCGCTTTCGAGCGCGGCGAGCGCCATGCGACCAGGCAGTGAGGCACTGCCGCCGCATGCGAGTACCCGTCGCGCGCCCTGCTTGCCGGCGGCAAGACCCGGCAGCCCGGCGCGATGAAGCAGGCAGGTATCGTCAAGCGACACCATGATCGAAAGCAGGGTGTCGATGCGCGCCGCGTTTTCCGGGATGCCATCGGCGCGCGCGCGATGCAGCGCGGGCAGGCCAATGTCGATCACGTGTGGAAAGCCATCCTGCGCTTCCCGCCGCGCGCCGCCGACGTGATAACGCTGGCGCACACGCTCCCCGTGGCTCTCGCTGACAGGAGCGGCAAAGCGGTCGGGAAAGCACGCGATCTGCGCGGCGGATTCGCAAATCGATGAGGCCTGCGCGGCCTCATCTCCACAAATCGCCGCGCCCGCCGCCAGCAACCCGAGAATCCAGATCGCGCCGCGATGCGCGTTACTGCCGCCGGTGGCCTGCATCATCGCGAGCTCGCCCGCGCGACCGATCTGCGCCAGTTCAGCGCGCAACGTCGCGGAAGGCACACGTCCGCGCGAAACGCGGGCGAGCGCGGCAAATGTCGGTCCGAGCGCGTTCGCCGACCGAATCATTGTCGCAAGATCGAGATCCCGATGCGCGCCGCTTCCGCGTCGGTCGACGAGTGCGGGTTTCGGCGTCAGTTGCGCTTCCTCGATCAGCGCGGTCACGGCGTACGCGGCCAGCTGGGCGTCGGAAAGCGGCGGCAACGCGCGCCGCGTGTTATCGTCGCACTTCGCACTACGACGGACAGCGCGCGCGGGCATCAAGGCACTGCTGCTGATGGCCCCCATCACGTCACCAGCTTCTGAAGCGTGCCGGCGGCGCGTACAACCCGCCCGACCACGTGACGAGATCGTCGATACTGCGCGCAGCCAGCAACGAGCGCTTCGCTTCGCCGCGCCGGACGCCGAGATCTTCGGGATACGCGACGATGCCGCGGCGGCGCAGTTCGTCGGTTTTCTCACGCTTCGCTCGCAGGCCGACTGGCGTTACGCCGGCGACTGCAGCGAGCGCCGCGCGTCGTTCTTCGACGCCTTCCGCCTTGTGCAGATGCGCGATGCCTTCCTCGGTGACGACGTGACTGACGTCGTCGCCATAGATCATCACCGGTGCGACAGGCATGCCGCTTTTCTGGCCGACCGCGATCGCGTCGAGTTCATCGACGAACGTGGGCTCGCCGCCTTTCTTGTACGTCTCCGCCAGCTGCACGACGAGCTTGTGGCCACGCGAAACCGGTCCCTCGTCTTTTAGCAGCTTGAGCCACGCTTCGCTCGAATGACGTCGTCCGCGCGGATCGTGACCCATGTTCGGCGCGCCGCCGAAGCCCGCGAGCCGGCCGCGTGTGACAGTCGATGAATTTGCGTCAGCGTCGAGTTGCAGCGTAGAGCCGATGAACAGATCAACGCCATATTGCCCGGCCAGCTGGCAGAGCACGCGGTTCGATCGCAGGCTGCCGTCGCTGCCAGTAAAGAACACATCGGGCCGCGCTTCGATATACCGCTCCATGCCGACTTCGCTGCCGAAGCAATGCACGCTCTCGACCCAGCCCGATTCGATCGCGGGGATCAGCGTGGGATGCGGATTGAGCGTCCAGTTTCGGCAGATTTTGCCCTTGAGGCCGAGTGATTCGCCGTACGTAGGCAGCAGCAGTTCGATCGCGGCGGTATCGAATCCAATACCGTGATTCAGCGACGTAATGCCGTACGGCTCGTAGATGCCGCGAATCACCATCATCGCGGTGAGCACCTGCAGATCGCCGATGTGACGCGGATCGCGCGTGAAGAGCGGCTCGACGGCGAACGGCCGGTCCGCCTCGACGACGACATCGACCCACGAGCCTGGAATATCGACGCGCGGCAGTTCATCGACGATCTCGTTCACCTGAACGATCACGATGCCATGCCGGAACGCGGCGGCTTCGGCGATGGTCGGCGTGTCTTCGGTATTCGGGCCGGTGTAGAGATTGCCGTGACGGTCGGCTTTTTCCGCGCACAGCAGCGCGACGTGCGGCGTCAGGTCGACGAACATCCGCGCATACAGCTCGACGTACGTATAGATCGCGCCGATCTCCAGCTGGCCATCTTCGAGCAGTTGCGCGACGCGCAGGCTTTGCGGTCCGGCAAACGAAAAGTCGACCTTGTGCGCGATGCCTTTTTCGAAGAGCGTCAGATGCTCGGGCCGGTTGATCGTCGAAATGAGCAGATGCACGTCGTGCACTTTCTGCGGATCGACCTTCGCCAGCGAACGGGACAGGAAGTCGGCCTGCTTCTGGTTGTCGCCTTCGAGCGCGACGCGGTCGCCAGGGCAGATCAGCGTTTCCAGTGCATCGATGATGCGCTCCGCAGGTAGAACGCCGTCCTTCAGCCACGGGGCAACAGCGGCGAGCCGACGGTTCTTTTCGTCGCGACGCGTGGTCCAGGAGCGCGCGGCGGGCGCGGCGCCGCCGGCAGCGGCCGGAGTTGAAGGCGGTGACACGGGTGATGTTGCGGCTCGCTGGTTCATCGGCGGATTCAACTCCCGGTTTTGATCGAACCGCGTGAAGCGCGCGGCTTGCGGGTTTTCGGTTGCGCGGCCTCGGCCTCGACGCGCTCGGTGATGAAACGATAAAGCAGTTCGCCCGTGTCAAGCAGGTGGCGCACGACGAGCTTCTGTGCCGCGGGAATGTCGTGCTGACGCACGGCGTCCAGCAAGGCGACGTGTTCCTGGTCGGATTCGCCCTTATAGCTCGGCAGACCCAGTTTGAGCCGGAGATAGCGTTCTCCGCGCCGGTGCAGCGTTGCCATCAGGTCCTCAAGTTGCGGACGGGCCGCGGGCGCGTAGAGGCTCATGTGGAACGCGCGGTTGCGGGCCGCGTACAGCGACGGATCGGATTCGAGCTCGGCCGCCTTGCACAGCCTTTCGCATTCGAGCAGCGTCGCGGGGGTGTGCGCCGGGATGGCAAGCCCGATCGCAAGACTTTCGAGCGCCGAGCGGATTTCATAGATTTCGCGCGCCTCGGCTGCCGAGAGCGGCGCGACCGTCGCGCCTTTGTGCATCTCGACCTTGGCCCAGCCTTCGCTTTCCAGCTGACGCAGCGCCTCGCGAACCGGAATCGCGCTGACCGAGAAATGCCGGGCGATCGCGTCCTGCCGCAGTGGCGCGCCAGGCGCCAGCGTACCGTCGACGATCGCGGCGCGCAGCGCGTCCGCGATCACACGTGACGTACTGGCCCGCGGTGCAGCGGCCTCCGGAAGAAGGGAGGCCTGCCTGCCGCCGTGTAAGGGAAAACCACTCGTTGCTTCGCTCATGAGATCAAATATTATATATGAAATGATGTTTTCTCCAGCAGGAGAAACCCGGGTGCCTCGACCCGTCAACAGTCATCCAGCCAGGCCGGCAAGCCGTCGCGCCCAGCTGCATCGTCTGTGAGTCGATGCCCGCATCATGGCGGCAAGGTCGCGTGGCTTTCGCCTCGCAGGCCCGCTGCACGGTCGTTCAGAAGCACGTATTCCAACCGCATTACCGGAGGAGCATGATGAATTCACTGACGGACCGCGCGGCAGGCGCGCGACATCGCACACCGCTCAATCGCTCGCAGATTGCAGGCTTCTGGGGCGCGTGGGCTGGCTGGACGCTCGACGGGATGGACTCGTTCATCTACGCGCTCGTCCTCACGCCCGCGCTCACCGAGCTGCTACCGCGCTCAGGGTATGCCGCGACGCCGGCCAACGTAGGCCTTGCCGGCTCGATTCTTTTCGCATTATTCCTCGTCGGCTGGGGGCTGTCGTTTATCTGGGGTCCGCTCGCCGACCGCTTCGGCCGCACGAAGGTGCTGGCCGGCACGATCTTCACGTTCGCCATCTTCACGGGGCTCGCCTCGACCGCACACAACGTGTGGGAACTCGGCATCTACAGGTTCATTGCAGGTGTCGGAATCGGCGGCGAATGGGCGCTGGCGGGTACGTACGTCGCCGAAGCGTGGCCGGAAGACCGACGCAAGATGGGCGCGGGCTATCTGCAGACGGGTTACTACGCGGGCTTCTTCCTCGCAGCCGCACTGAACTACACGATCGGCGTGCATTACGGCTGGCGCGCGATGTTCCTCACGGGCGCGGTCCCGGTCGTGTGCGCGATCCTGATCCTGCTGCGCGTGAAGGAGCCGGAGAAGTGGACGAAAGCCGAAGCGCGCACCGTGCACAGCAAGCCGTTGCGCGAGATTCTCGGGCCGGCATATCGACGCCGCACGTGGGTTGCGTGCGCGCTGCTCACGATCGCGATCATCGGGCTGTGGGCCGGCGCGGTGTACGAACCGTCGGCGGTGATCCAGCTCGCGACGAAGGCCGGGATGGCGAAACCCGAGGCGATCAAGATGGCGTCGATCGCGACGGGTCTGCTTTCGATCGCCACGATCATCGGCTGTCTCTCGTTGCCGCCGCTCGCTGAACGCATCGGACGCAAGAATACGCTTGCGATCTATTTCACGGGGATGGCGGTGTCGATCGTCGGGGCGTTCGGTTGGGCGTTCTATCTGCCGAACGGACTGGCGCCGTTCATCGCGTGGCTCGTGGTGCTCGGCTTCTTCGGTGGCAATTTCGCGCTGTTCAGCCTGTGGCTGCCGGAGCAGTTCGAAACCCGCGTGCGCGCGACCGCGTTTGCGTTCTGCACGTCGTTCGGCCGGTTCGTGGGCGCGGGCGTGAACTTCCTGCTCGGCGCCGCCGTGCTGAACATGCATACGCTCGGCATACCGGTCGCGATAACAGCGGCCGCTTTCGTCATCGGTCTGTTCATCATTCCGTTCGCGCCGGAGACCAGAGGGGAGGTGTTGCCACAGTGAACGGGCGGCGGCGCGGGCCTAATACGCCGCACCGCCGTTACTTTGCGGTTGGCTGATCGGCTGACTGTTACCGGCCGCCGCCAGATGCCATGCTTTGCCTCAAGGTTGCAGGCAGGCGTTGCATTGGCGGCGATTGTCTTGTTGTACGGTGTTCTGTACAATGAGCGATCCCGATGGAAAGCTGCAATTGTCCCGAAAGGGTGCCCGAAGGGAGGCCTGTGAAAGCAGCGCTGCCAACCCAATCTGACAGGAGCGACCGGAGCGAAACCACTCAGGTCGAGAACCCAAAAATGAACGTCCTAACTTATAGCGAGGCGCGCGCCGGCTTCAAGCAGGCGATGGATGACGTATGCCGCGACCACACGCCGATGATGATTACGCGGCAAAGCGGTGAGCATGTGGTCATGGTGTCGCTCGAGGATTTCAACGCGATGCAGGAAACGCTGTATCTGCTGAGCTCCCCGAAAAACGCCGAACGGCTTGCGCGTTCCATCGCCCAGGTCAAGGCTGGCAAGGCGATTCCACGCAACCTGCTGAACAATGAGCAAACAGAAGAGCCGCAACAAAGAGGCCGCAAGGGCTGACACCGCTTTCGCCTTTACTGACGAAGCGTGGGAAGACTATTTGCACTGGCAGCAGGCGGACCGGAAGGTCCTGCAAAACATCAACGCGCTGCTCGAGGAATGCCGGCGCGATCCGTTTACGGGAACCGGCAAACCCGAGCCGCTCGTTGGCAATCTGACGGGCTTCTGGTCGAGGCGAATCACGCGGGCCGACCGTCTGGTCTATCTACCGCAAGACGGTTTGATCTACGTGATCGCCTGCCGCTTTCACTACGGCGACTGAACAGCGTCAGTCGGCGTGGCGCCCGGCACGTGCACGCGTATCCGGCAGCACAACCGAAAGCAGTGGCCAGCCGAGATTCACGCCGAGACTCGCGGCCACAATCAACGCCATGCCGGCGAGTTGCATCGGCGAAAGCGCGCGGCCGTACACGAGCGCATCGATGGCAATGGCCGTTAGCGGATAGACAAACAGCAGCACGGCGATGACGGGCGTCGTCAGCCTGGGCAACGCGCCGTAGATCAGCACGTACGAGAGCCCGGTATGCAGCACGCCCATTCCGATCACCCAGAACCACTGCTGCGGCGAAATGTGAACGGCTGCGAGCGGCGCGATAAACGGCAGGCAGATCACGCCGACAAAACACTGCGCGAGCGTCAGCAGGTGCGGGCGCATATCGCCAAGGCTCTTCGCGATCAACGTGACGCTCGCGTACAGCACCGAGCCGGCGAGGGCTTCGCCGATGCCAGTCAGATAGCCCGCGTGCCCCTGCACACCTGCGCTCGCCATCATGCCGGAAGCAAGCACGAGGCCGACAAACGCGGTGGCGATCCAGCCGAGCCGGTCGATGCCGAGCCGCTCGTGAAACAGCGCCGCGCCAATCAGCACGACCCAGAACGGCTGCACATGAAAGACGACCGTCGCGACGGCAATGCTCGTGCGATGAATTGCATCGAAGAACCAGACCCATTGCGTGACCATCAGCATGCCTGACACGACGGCGAGCACGACGGTGCGCCGCGTGAAATAGCGGCGCGCGAAAAAGCCTTTCCAGGCGCAATACGCGAAGAGCGCGAGAAACCCAAACAGGCAGCGGAAAAAGACCAGCGTGAGCGCGCCGAGCCGCGCTTCCTCGACAAAGATCCCGATGGTGCCCATCAACAGTCCGCCGGCTGCCAGTGTGACGGCACCCTGCTGGCGTTCGGTGATGTTCATGTTAACCGGCTCCTTCGCATGCGTTGACGAACCTAGTATCGAGGACTTGCCGATCGCTCACAAACGAATTAAATTGAGAAATTCCATAAGATAAATTGATGAATCATGCATCCCGAGTTCGATGTCGATCTGTTGCGCACTTTCGTTGCGGTGGTGGAAGCGGGCAGTTTCACGAAGGCATCGGTGACGGTGCACCGTTCGCAGGCGGCCGTCAGCATGCAGATCAAGCGGCTGGAGCGCATGCTGGGCACGACGCTTTTCATGCGCGACACGCGCAATCTCGCGCTGACGCGTCCCGGCAACACGCTGCTTGAGTACGCGCGAAGGATGCTCGATCTGCACGAGGAGGCGTGGTCGGCGATCGCGAGGCCGGACGTGACCGGGCGCGTTGTACTCGGCGCGCCGGACGATTACGTGTCGTCACTCCTGTCGCCCGTGTTGCGGCGCTTTTCGACCCTGTATCCGCGCGTCGAGATCGAGATCGTCTGCGCGCAGAGCACCGCGCTCGCGCCGATGCTGGCCGACAACAAGATCGATCTCGCGTTCGTCACGCGTGACCGCAAGCTGCGCGGCGACCTGGTGCGTCGTGAGGATATGGTGTGGGTCGGCGCGCCCGACGATACGTCGGTGCTGGCGACGTCGCCGCTGCCGGTGGGTCTGTATGAGCACGGGTGTGTCGCGCGGGCGCACACGCTTGCGGCGCTTAATGGTGCGGGCATCAAGTATCGCGCCGCGTACAGCAGCGCGAGCCTGCTTGGTCTTGTGGCGACCGTCGATGCTGGACTTGCCGTCGTGGCGTTAGCGCGCTGCAGCGTGCCGTCGCGGCTGGCGATTTATGGCGAGGCGCAGGGTCTGCCGACGATCGAACCCCTGGAGATCGTCGTCGCGCGCAGTGCGAAATCCGACCGGCCGACCTGCGACTATCTCGCCGCGCAGATGATGCAGGATCTGTCGATGCGGAGTCAGACGCGCGCGTAGGCCGTCACTTCGCCGTCGACAGCGAGTCGCACGCGTTCACCTGGCTGCGGGCTGCGATAGCCCGGCACGCGGGCGCGAATGACGGTTCCATCCGGTGGCGCGCCTGAACCCACGGCGCCAGATTCGTCCTGCAACTGCAACACGACGCTCGCGTCCTGGCCATTGAAGGTCACTTCGCGCACGATTGCGCTGAACGTGGGCTTGCCATGACGTGTGACGTCTTCCGCGTGAAGCACGTAAATCTGTTCGGGCCGCACCATGACATCGATCGGACCATCGGCAACGGCTGTCGACAGCTTCAGCTCACCCAGCGCGCACCGGGCGACATCGCGCGACGCGACACCTGGCAGCAGCACCGCTTCGCCGATGAACGAAGCGAGTTCACGCGAGACGGGGCGTCGATAGAGCGTTTCGGGCGTCGCGGTCTGGATCAGCTTGCCGTTCCACAACACGGCAACTTCGCGCCCGAGCGATAACGCTTCCGATTGATCGTGCGTGACCAGCACCGCCGTCGCACCCGCCGCGGCTAGCGCATTCGCTACCGCCTGACGTGTTTCGAGTCGCAACGCGGCATCGAGCGACGAGAACGGCTCGTCGAGCATCACGAGCGTTGGCGAGGGCGCGAGCGCGCGGGCCAATGCCACACGCTGCTGCTGGCCACCTGAAAGCTGCTGCGGTGCGCGGTTCGCGTAGTTCGCGGACAATCCAACCAGTTCCAGCAGTTCCGCCACACGATGCTGCGCGCGACGCTGTCCGCGCGGCAAGCCGAACACGATGTTGTCCGCCACGGACAGATGCGGAAACAGCGCGCCTTCCTGCGGCACGTAGCCGATGCGCCGCTGTTCGGACGGCAGATGCAGGTTGTCGCCCGCAACCCGGCGGCCATCGATTTCGACGACGCCGCTGTCCGCGCGCTCGAAGCCGCATAGCACCCGCAGAAGTGTGGTCTTGCCGCTGCCGGACGGGCCGAGCAGCGCGAGCAGCGTGCCGCGCTCGACCGACAGGTCGACGCCATGCAGCACGGCGTGGCCGTCGAAGGATTTGTGCAGCCCGCTGATACGAAGATTGCTCATGTGAACCGGATAAAAAGGGGCGGGGTGCCTGTGCGTTGTCATGCGTGCGTCGTTGCGCAGCAATTATGCGTCGATTCCGGGTCGTCGCGCCATGCCGTGTGCTTTGCTGCGCATTGCAGGCTATCCATCGCGTCCGAGCAGCGCCGAGCGGCCGAGCAGCGCAAACAGCACGCCGGATGCGCACAGCGAAATACCCGTCAGTAGCGCCGCATACGGCGCGGCGGCGGCAAACGCGAGCGTCGACGTATCGGACCACACCTGCGTGGCGAGTGTGTGCGTGTCGATTGGCGAGAGCAGAAGGGTCGCGTTGAGTTCGGTGACAACCGAAATGAAGACCATCGATGCCGCCGCGCCCAGCCCGGGCCCGGCGAGCGGCAGCAGTACACGGACAAATGTCTGCGTCCAGTTCAGACCGAGCGCCCGCGCGGTTTCCTCAAGACGCGGCTGAGCCTGCAGCAACGCCGCGCGCACGCTGACGAGCGCGAGCGGCATGAACAGGATTGCGTACGCGATAACGAGCAGCGTCGAGCTCTGATACAGCGGCTGCAGCGCATGCACCGCAAGCGAAACGATCGCCAGCGCGATCACAAGCCCGGGCACGCCCTGCGCGAGAAACACGGTGCGTTCGAAGACCGTTGCGAGGCGTCCCGGAAAACGGACCAGCAGGAACGCGAGCGGAATGACAAGCAGCGTCGTCACGATCGCGGCGGCGAGACCAAAGCCCAGCGACGACACCGTCGCGTTGAACAGCAGTTCCGGCGACACTTCGGTCGGCGTGACAGCCGCTGCGCCTTCCTGTGTGAGCCAGAACCCGATCATGCCGAGCGGCACGCCGAGCGTGACAATGGCGAGCGTCGCGAAGCCGCCCGAAACGACCCAGCGCCACTTGCCGAGGTCATAGCGCAGGGCCGCGCGTCTCGCCCCGCGATCGACGCGCTCATACCGCGCACCACCGCGCACACGAAATTCGAGCGCAAGGCACACGAGACACAGCGCGATCAGCAGGCACGCGAGCAACGATGCGCCGCTGTTGTCGAAGCTCGTGCGGAATTCGGCGTAGATCTGGGTCGTGAAGGTCCGAAAGCGCAGCATCTGGAATGCGCCGAACTCGGATAGCACGCCGAGTGCCACGAGCAGCATCCCGCCGAGCAGGGCGGGGCGCAGTTGCGGCAGCACGACGCGCATGAAGGTGGCGTAGCGTCCGCAGCCGAGTGCGCGCGCGCTTTCTTCGAGCGCCGGATCCATACCGCGCAGCGCGGCGGCAACCGGCAGATACACCAGCGGAAAATACGCGGACGTAATGACGAGCAGCGCGCCCGCAAAATCCTGCAGATCGAGACTCAGCGACACCCACGCGTAACTTGTGATGAACGCCGGCATCGCAAGCG
Source organism: Paraburkholderia sp. GAS42 (assembly GCF_050436565.1). NCBI lineage: Bacteria > Pseudomonadati > Pseudomonadota > Betaproteobacteria > Burkholderiales > Burkholderiaceae > Paraburkholderia > Paraburkholderia sp. GAS42. The sequence continues at coordinate 29,031 of NZ_JBNDML010000026.1, forward strand.
GCGCGGCGGCGAGCACCGCCCACACGCGACGTCCCGGCACATGCGTGCGTTCGACGAACCACGCAGCGGCCGTGCCGATCACCGCTGCTGCGAGCGTCGCGCTCACGGTAATCAGCAGCGTATTGACGAACAGCTCGCCGACGAGCGGTCTGAACACGAGTTCAATCGCCTCGTCGAAGCCGAACGTCGTTGCGCGATAAAACGTAAACGCCAGCGGCAGCAGCACCAGCAAGGCGCTGAGTGCGGCTGCCGCGAGCAGACCGCGCGGCGCGCGTCTGTGGACGCGCGCCGGTGCGGGAGCCGCTGTAGCGGCAATGATGATTTCGCTCATCGATCGATCATTACAGCAGGCCTGCCTGACGCAGCAGCTTGCCAGCCTGGCTGTCGTCGCCAAGCTGTTCGAGCGTGAGCGTCGGCGGCGTCAGTTCCGCTAGCGGCTTAAGCACCGGATCAGCTGCAACGCCTGCATGCAGCGGATATTCGTAGCTGACGTGGCTCTTCGCCATCAGGGTCTGCGCCCGTTCGCTGACCAGATACTTCAGGAACTGCTGCGCGCCATCCGCGTTGTGCGTGGTCTTCAGCACGGCCGCGCCCGACACGTTCACGAGTGCGCCCACGTCGCCATTGCCATAGTGATAGATCGCGCTGCGCGTAGCCTTGTCGCCGAGTTCGGCGTGCAGGCGTGCCCAGTAATAATTGTTGATGATGCCCGTGGCCACGCCGCCGCGGTTGACTGCTGCGATCACGCCTTCGTCGTCATCGAAAATCTGCGCGTTCTTTTTCAGGCCCTTGAGCCATTGCAGCGTCTGCTCCTGGCCCTTCAGCGCGAGCACGGCGCTCACAAGCGGCAGAAAGTCGCCGTCGCTCGGTGCGATGCCGATCCGGCCTTTCCACTCAGGTTTCGCCAGATCGAACAGCGACGGCGGCAACTGCGAATGCTGGACTTTCGTCGTGTTGTACGCGAGGACGCTCTCACGCGCCGTCACGCCAACCCACTGGCCCGACGGCGAGTTGAAGCGCGCCGGAATCGTTGCAAGCGTCGACGGATCGACTTTGGTCAGCATGCCTTTTTCTTCGAGCAGCATCAGCTCGGGCGAGTTTTCCGTGAAATACACGTCAGCCGGTGTGGCCGAGCCTTCCGCGACGAGCTGCGCCGCGAGTGCCGGACCTTCGCCGTTGCGGATCTTCACCGAAATGCCCGATTGCTTTTCGAAATCTTTCGCGAGCATGTTGACGACCTGCTCGTGCTGCGCGCTGTACAGCACGATCGACGCAGCGTGCGCGGCAGGCGCCGCCAGCGTGAGCGACAGTGCGGCCGCGATGCAGGACGCGCTGAAGCGCGCGCGAAACCATGATTGAGCCATGATCCTTCTATCCCCTTGATGTAATGATTCGATGTGTGTTGCGTGCAATGTGTTTAATGCGTTCTGTGCGTCCGGCGTACGCGGTTCGCGGGCCGTAAAACGTAAAAGCAGCCCGCCCCCCTTACGTCTCGAACAGGCCCGCGCCGATAAACGAACCCTGTCGCGCGCCCGGCGGACACGCGAACACCGCGCTGCCGACGTGTGTCGTGAACTGGTTCATCAAGTCGAACTTCGCGAGCTTGTCGTTGATCGGAATGAAACCGGTGCGCGGATCGCTTTGATGCGCGATAAAAATCAGGCCGGCGTCGTATTCCGTTTCCTGGCGCCATGGCGGCCACCGCTCGATATAGAAGTTCGTGCCGTCGTTGTACGAATACGAGCGGCGCAGAATCTGCGCACCATTGTTGGTTGCCTGATTCGACAGACGGACGTGCGCGTTCTGCGCGATGACCGGATTGCCGTCCTTGTCCTCGGCCTTGAGATCGAGCGCGTCGAGCTCGTTCTTCATGCCGATGGGTGCGCCGCTGTACTTGTGCCGGCCGAACACCTCTTCCTGGAACCCGAGTTGCATCTGGTCCCAGTGTTCGAGCGTGATGCGGATCCGGCGCACGACGGTGTATGTGCCGCCCTGCATCCATGGCGCGTCGGCGGCACTGGCCCAGACGAACTGGTTCATCAGCGACGGCTTCTCCGTCGACGGGTTGTTCGTGCCGTCCTTGAAGCCCATCAGGTTGCGCGGCGTCTGTCCTTTGGGACCCGACAGGAAACCCGCCTGACCCCAGCGCATCTGGATCGCGCCGTAACCCATGCGCGCGAGTTGCCGCACCGCGTGAAACGCGACCTGCGCGTCGTTCGCGCAGGCCTGGATATAGAGGTCGCCGCCGGTCTTCTGCTCAATCAGCTGGTCGCCGTTGAAGCGCGGCAGATCGACGAGCGCGGCCGGCCGGCGATTCGCGATGCCATAGCGGTCCTTGCCGTCCTGCGTGAAGAGGCCGGGACCGAAGCCGAACGTGATCGTGAGACCCTGCGGACCGAGCCCGAGGACATCGCCCGAATCGGCGGCCGACTTATCGTCGGCTGTGCCCAGCGGGGCAGCGGTCGCGCCCTGCGTCATGCGTGCAGCGGCGTCGGTCCATGCGCGCAGCAGGCCGATCACGTCATCGCGTTTTTCGGTCGTCAGATCGAAGGCCGCGACATACGTGTGACTCTGCTGCGGCGTGACGATGCCGCCCTGATGTGCGCCGAAGAACGGCTCGACAGCGTGCTGCGGATCGTCCGCATGCGTCTTGCCGGGCGCGGCCTGCGCGACGCCTGTCGTGCCGAGGCCGGCGCCGGCCGCTACCGCGGCGCCGCCTGCCTTGAGAAACCCGCGTCGCGACGGGCGCGATGGGGGCGTGTGGTCGTTTGCCATGATGCTTATTTCGCGAGCACGAGCGTGTTCACGTCATCCTGTACGTAGTAGAAACCGTCGCCTTCCGGCGTCATTGCAATGCCAAACAGGTCGCCATTACCCGGCGGCGATTGCGCCTTGTCCGTGTCGATCCAGCGTGCGTAAAGCTGCTTGCCTTCCACCGGATCGATTTCGACGACCTGGCCGTTGAGCGCGTTTGTCACGAGCAGGTGGCCGTTCGGCGCCGTCACCATCGCGAGCGGCCGATGCAGCAGTCCGTCGGCGGTCAGCTGGCGGCCGACGCCCGCGCTCGTATCGCGCGTCAGCGGATCGTCGATCTCGGTGACGCGGTTGCCCGTCGCGTCGGATACATACAGCAGCTTCCGGTCATTCGAGAGCGCGAGGCCCGTCGGCCCGACGAGGAACACGCCCTTGTCTGCCTGCGCGCCAAAGCCGCTGCCGACGACCGTTTCGTTCTTCACGACCGGCGGCTTGCCCTGGGGAATGTCGAGTTCGAGGCGCAGCACCGTGGCCTGCTTGAACACCGGCGGGTTGCCATCCGCGCCACCGACGCCGAAGCCCGCGTTGCTCACGAAAAGCGTCGCGCTCGTGCCGTTATCGACGACGGCCATGTTGCCCCACGGGTCGTTGATGTTCGGGCTGACGATGGTCGATGCAACCTTGCCCTGCGGGTCGAGCACGATCAGGCAGCCGGCGCCCTTGGTGCCGGTGGTGCCGTCATTGCTCGGCGTGCTGCCGATGATCACCCAGCCCGATTTCAGCATCGTCATCGCGGTCGAGAGGCCGATGCCGCCCGGGCATTCCTTCAGGTCGCGCGGTATGGTCGCGAAGGTCGACATCTGCTTCGTGTCGGGGTGGTAATGGATGATCGTGCTGCCGGTGCCCTGCAGGTTCGTTGCGTTGTTGAAGTTGCCGACCAGCACGTCGCCCTGTTTGATCGTGCCGATGGAAACCGGCGCGACGACGACAGCGTACGGGTTCTGGTCGCCGTTATCGGGCACGGTGTTAATGAGCGTCTCGTGATGCTTCAGCGTCTCGAGGAAGCCTTTCGGTTCCGCCTGTGCAGCGCCCGCTGCGAACAGCGCGGCGAAGGTCAGCGCGGCGGTGAGCGTGGCGCGGACAGTGCCCGTCGTGCGGCGGTCAGCCTGGCGCGTGGGGAAGGTCATGTATGTCTCCGTGCCGCTCGCGCAAAACATTGATTCCGTCATGATCGAATGCGTAGGGTTCGTAGGGTTCTGTCAGGGAAAGCGTTAGAACGTGATGTTGGTTCGTACGCCGACCACGAACGTATTGCGCAGTGCCTGGGTCGTGTCGTTCGGGTTCTGACCCGCGCCTGCGTTGAACGTGTATTGCGCGTCGGCCTGCAGCTGCCACCATGGCGTGACCTGATACTGATAGGTCGCTTCCAGCACGGTTTCGCTGTTGCGGATCGGGTACGGGCCGCCGGTGAACGCGAGACTGTCCCGGTCGAAGTCGCGTGCGTGGCTGCCGACCTTGATGTACGTCAGCGCGATGCCCGCGGTGTCGTTGTCGCGACCCTGGAACGGCGCCTTCATCACGATGCCGAGGTTGGCGCTCGCGCTGATCAGGTTGCGATCGCCCGGCGCGCCCATCACGCGCGCAAACACGCCGAGGCTGCGCGGCTCGTCCGGATCGGGACGCCACACCATCTGGTCAGCGACGGCATAGATGCTGTAGTCGCCGTGATGCGACTGCGGCGTGCCGGTCGAGAGGGTCGTGTTGGCGAGCGGAACGCCCGTGTTGTCGAAGCGCTGATCGGCGAAGCGGCCGTTGTTGTACCAGACGCCGATCTTGTACGTGCCCGGCAGGCCGGTCTTGCCCATACCGACCATTTCGCCGTCAGCCGGCTGGTTGATCGCGTACTGCAACTCGCCGATGAAGAGCGTGCTGTTGTGCAGGTTGAAGTTCGTGCCGCTGAGGTTGTCACGATCGTTGCCGAGCGGATCGCCGTCATAGATGCCGGCCAATGCCGTCAGCGAAGGCGTGATCTGCCCGCGCACGCGTACGCCGAGGTCAGCCAGCGGATACGCCGGACCGCCCGACGGCATGTCGTACGAAGGAACGCCCGGCCAGCCGAACATCGTGTTCACGAAGAGCGCCGAATACTGGCTCGTCATGAATTCCTGGTCGATACTTTGCTGACCGACCTTGATGTCGAGCCGCTTGTTCAGGAACGACTGCTGGTACCACATTTCCCACAGACGGGTCGCGCCTTGTGCCTCGATGCCGCTCGCCGTGTTCAGCGTGCCGAGCCGGTCGGCGCTCAGGTTGCGGCCGTGAATCTGCAGCGCGCTGACGTTGAAGGTGCCGCCCTGAAGACCGAACGCCTTCTGCGTATCGACGGTGACGGTGGCTGTTGTCAGACCATCGTAATCGCCGCCGCGCGAGAGGCCGCCGCGCAGGTTGGCGAGATATTCACTGGTTTCGGTGAGGCCAAACGTCACGCCGTATTTGCCGAGCCACGGACGCAACCCGCCCATATCGCCAAGGAGCGTTTGACGTGTCCAGACACCGGTCCACTGGTCGGCGGGTTGCGCCTTGATGTTCAGGTCGGCTTCAGGCGCTTCAGGCGTGGCATCAGGGCTGGCGGCTGCGAATGCAGCTCCACCGCTTAATGTCGCAAACGCGAACGCCGTACAGAACGCCGCCCTGCGGAGGGGCGGGACGCGCATCGCGCGAGTGCGCGGTCGGGCTTCGTCACGCGAACGCGCTTCACGAGCGAGCCGTGTGGACCGGACGAGCTTCATCGAAATCCTTGTTTGTTGGTATTTGCGTGACGATCTGCAAGATGGAAGGCAAAGGTCGGACGCCAGATCGCAGCAGCGGTCGACGACATGACGCACTGCGGATAAGCAGAATCGTACGCACCCCGCATAGCTCAGTCAACACAAATGAGAATGATTCGCATAGACATTACTTAAATTTATACAAGAGATTGACGAACGGCGATAAAAGCCGCTTTTCCGTAATTGTCAGGAAATATAAATGTAATTAAAAAGAAAGGATTGGCTGGATTTTTGGGGTTTTGCCGGTCAGATATGGGCGCATGAAGTAGCGCATGTTCGCTGGAAACCGTTACACCAGCGTGAGGCGTCGCCGATGAATCTCAACTCAGACGAAAACGTCGCCGTCGGCGGTGCGGCAAACGCTATAACTTTCATGTGCCTTCGTTGCTTTGCATCAGCGGGATGGCCAGGCGGCCGAACGCTGCCGTCAGCGTGCTGTCGAAGCGCACGATTGCCACGAAAGGCTACTGTCAGGAGATACACATGAAAAAACGCATCCTCTCGCTCTCGTTGTCGTTGATTGCCGGTGCAGGGCTGCTGGCGAGCGGCGCGTCTCACGCGCAGCTCAACCTTCAGCAGTTCGGCATTGGCGGCGGCGGAAACGCCGCGAACAGCGCGGCGCCTTCGTCGGGCGGCGTCACGCAGCTACTTCAGAACTATGTCGGCGCCAACCAGCAGGTGCTGAGCGGGCAATCGAGCCTTGCGTCGGCAATGGGTCTTGGCAGTGCGGCCGGTCAGGCGCAGCAGGCGGCCGGTCTGCTCAGCGGCGGCGTGCCTTCGGCCAGTACGCTGTCGCAGGTCGGCAGCACGCAGCAGTCGCTGTCGCAGACGTTGACGCAGGCTTTCGCGGGCGGCGCGTCGTCCAGTACGCCAGTCAACAAGCAGGCATTCACCGACGGACTCTCGTCGCTGGGCAAGGGCGTCAGCCAGTATTCGAGCCTGCAGTCAGGGCTGGGCAGTGTCGGGCAGATGAGCCCATCGTCGCTGCTGCAGTCGGGGCTGAATCCGCAGACGGCTCAGGCCGCCTCATATATCGCGCAGTCCGCACCGGGCCAGTTGCAATCGCTGATGTCAACATTGAGCGCGGCCGTGCAGTTCGCGTCGAGTCATGGCATATCGGTGCCGTCGATCGCGACGAGTGCGTTGAAGGGCGTCCAGTAAGCCGCGCGGCGCGTCGTTCCCAACTTTCCCCGGCGCGTTTTCCGCGCCGGGGAAACGGGCAGCGCGGGCAGCGGGTCGCGTTGCCCAAGGTTATGATCCATTTCCGTAACGCGTTCGCCAGGCGTTCGTGACGCGTTCAATTCCCTCGATGCGACCGGGCAGGAGACCCCGATGGCCAACCCACTCGACCTCGACCGCTATTTCGCGCGTATCGGCTACACCGGGCCGCGCGCGCAGACCCTCGACGTCCTGCGTGATCTGCAGCGTCTACATGCGCACGCAATCCCGTTCGAAAACCTCGATCCGCTGACCGGTCGCCGTGTTTCGCTCGATCTTGCCGCAGTCGTCGACAAGCTGGTTGAGCGTCGTCGCGGCGGCTACTGTTTCGAGCAGAACCGGCTCTTCGCGCACGTGCTGATGCAGCTCGGTTTCGAAGTCACGCCGCTCATTGCGCGCGTGTTGTGGGGCCGTGATCCCGACGCCGTGCCGCCGCGAACGCACATGCTGATGCGCGTCGATCTCGATGGCAGTGCGTGGATGGCCGACGTCGGTTTCGGCTCGGCGACGTTGACGTCGCCATTGCGCCTCATCGCTGGCGAAACGCAGCAGACGACACTCGAACCGTTCCGCCTCGCTGACGCATCGCACGGCGCATTCGACCTCGAACTGCAGGCGGGCGAGACATGGGCGAAGGTCTATCGCTTCGATCTGAACCGCGTGGAATGGATCGACTACGAAGTGAGCAACTGGTACACGTCGACGTATCCCGAATCGTTCTTTACGACGGATCTGGTGGTGACGCGCGTGGTGCCGGGCGGTCGCGCGACGCTCTTCGACGACCGTCTGACGGAACGTACGAAGGACGGCCACGTGACCGAGCGACCGATCGCCGATGCGAGCGAACTCGCGGACGTTCTGCGCGGCCTTTTCGGCATCGATACAGGCGATATTGATCCTGGCCGTGTGTTCGAGCGCGTGAAGGGACGCGCCGTGCTGCGTACGTAGGCACATAACACAATGATTACGCGACTCGTTGTCCAGACGGTGTTGTGGCTCGCTGGCATGGGCGTTCTGCTGTTCGGCGCGGCAGGCACATGGGCGTGGCCGGCTGGCTGGTGCTACCTGGCCGAGATGGGTGCGCTCGGGTTATGGATCGGCCTGCGGCTCGCGCGACATGATCCAGGATTGCTCGAAGAGCGTCTCAAGCCGCTCGTGCAGCGCGGCCAGAGCGGGTGGGACAAGCTGTTCATGGCCTGTGTCGCGGTCGTGTGGTGCGCGTGGCTCGTGCTGATGGCGCTCGATGCGCGTCGCTGGCAGTGGTCGTTCGTGCCGCCATGGTTGAACATCGCGGGCGCGCTCGCGATGTTTCTGTGCGTCTGGATGACGTGGTTCGTGTTTCGCGCGAACAGTTTTGCGGCGCCGGTCGTCAAGGTGCAGACGGAGCGCGGGCATCAGGTCATCGATTCTGGCCCGTATGCGTGGGTGCGTCATCCGATGTATGCGGCGGCGATCCTGTTCTTCATCGGCTCGCCGTTGCTGCTCGGCTCGTGGTGGGGGCTGGCGTGCGTGCCTTTGCTTGTGGCCGGCATCGGCTGGCGGGCGGTCATGGAAGAGCGGATGCTGGCGGCGCAGTTGCCGGGTTACGCGGAGTACGCCGGGCGGGTGAGATACCGGTTGTTGCCGGGCGTGTGGTGAGCTGGCTGAATGATCCGGTGATCCAGCGGGCGGCACTGCGGCGGATGCCGAAGCGGGTGCTTGGGGACAATCGTGGATAAATCCCGTCCGTCTGGGCCTGGCTGCCGGGAGCGGTGAAGCCTGTCGAATGCGGGACGTACCTTGACGCTCCAGCCTGAAGCATTGTCTGCACCATCACATCAACCTGTCTAGACAAAATGCCCCATCCCGGCGCGAATCTCCCCACTGCCGTTGTGACTATCCCGCGCCTCGACCCGCCTTAAAGGCCTTTATCCATAGGGCTTACCCCAACTTTCCGCGATTTTCGACAAATTTTCTTGCGACTGCTTTTTGTCTCGTGCAGACTTGTCTATACAAATTCGCCGGGCGGGTGATCGCTTGACCGGTGGTCTGGTGGTCCTCAATCAAAGGAGATTCGACGTGAAGGTCAAGCGCACTACGTTGGCAAAGGCATTGATTGGCGCAGTTCTCGGCACGGCTGCGATTCTCGCGGCGCCTGTGCAGGCGAAAGAATGGAAATCGGTCACGATTGCACTCGAAGGCGGCTATGCGCCGTGGAACCTGACATTGCCGGGCGGCAAGCTCGGCGGCTTCGAGCCGGAACTGGTCGCGAATCTCTGCGCGCGCATCAAGATCCAGTGCAATCTCGTCGCCCAGGATTGGGACGGCATGATCCCGGGCCTGCAGGCCGGCAAGTTCGACGTGCTGATGGACGCGATCTCGATCACGCCTGAGCGCGAAAAAATCATCGCTTTTTCGAAGCCGTATGCGGCCACGCCGGCCACGTTCGCTGTGACCGACCCGAAAGTGCTGGCGAAAGCTTCGCCCACCGCCGCGCCCGTCAAGCTGACTGGCGACCCGAAAACTGACCAGCCGACCGTCGACGCACTGCGCAAGCAGTTGAAGGGCAAGACGATCGGTATCCAGTCGGGCACCGTCTACACTAAATTCATCAACGACGGCTTCAAGGACGTCGCCACGATCCGCGTCTACAAGACTTCGCCGGAACGCGATCTGGATCTGGTCGCGGGCCGCATCGACGCTTCGTTCGACGACGTGACGTACTACGCCGCGAACATGGACAAGAAAGAAAACGCGTCGATCATCCTGGCTGGACCGAAGATCGGCGGCCCGATCTGGGGTCCGGGTGAAGGCCTGGCATTCCGCAAGCAGGACGCCGATCTGAAAGCGAAATTCGACACGGCGATCAGCGCCGCGCTGGCTGATGGCACCGTCAGGAAGCTGGCCGACAAGTGGTTCAAGACCGACGTCACGCCTTGATCTGCAACGCGATATGACAGGGCTGCACTGTGCGATGCAACCCGCACACACAGCACGCAACCCTGCGGTAACGCTGTATGGCTGTAACGGTTCGCGCGGCGCACGTGCCACGCGAACCGTCGGTTCATCGATCGTACTGGTTGAGGAGTAGCGAATGGCTCTGATCGAGATGCTCGGCTTCGGGCCGGAAGGCTGGGGCGGCGTGTTGCTGCTCGCGGCGTTGATGACCGTCGGGCTGACGCTGGCGGCGCTCGCGGTTGGAGCCGTGTTCGGCGCGCTGGTCGCCGCGGCCAAACTGTCACGCCATCGCACGTTGCGCGTCATCGGCGATTTCTATACGACGGTGTTTCGCGGCGTGCCCGAACTCCTCGTCATCTATCTGTTCTACTTCGGCGGCTCGACGCTCGTGACCACGGTGGGGCAGTGGTTCGGCGCGGAAGGCTTTGTCGGCGTGCCGCCGTTCGTGATCGGCGCGCTGGCCGTCGGGATGATTTCCGGCGCGTATCAGGCCGAGGTCTATCGCTCGGCGGTGCTCGCGGTGTCGAAAGGCGAACTCGAAGCGGCGCGTGCCACCGGCATGCCGACGCTGCTGGTCGCGCGCCGCATCCTGATTCCGCAGGTGCTGCGCTTCGCGTTGCCGGGCATCGGCAATGTGTGGCAGCTGAGCCTCAAGGACTCGGCGCTGATTTCCGTCACCGGCCTCGCCGAACTGCTGCGCACAAGCCAGATCGCGGCGGGTTCGACGCATCAATATTTCACCTTCTTCGTTGTGGGCGGCGCGCTGTATCTGCTGATGACGGGCATCTCGAACCGTGTCTTCAACCACGCAGAAGCGCGGGTCGGCCGGTCCTTCAAGCGCAATTTCGCGCGCAACTGACAGGGACACCGACATCATGCATTTCGACTTCGATTTCCTCCTCGACACGGTGCGCCAGTTGCTCGGCGCTGTGCCGGTCACGCTCGGTCTGTTCTTTTCGTCGCTGATCCTGGGCGGCCTGCTGTCGCTCGTGATCGTGACGATGCGCGTGTCCCCGCACTGGTTGCCGAACCGCTTCGCTCGCGCCTACATTCTCGTGTTTCGCGGCTCGCCGCTCCTGATCCAGCTGTTTCTCGTGTACTACGGGCTCGGCCAGTTCGGCGTGATCCGCGAGAGCTTCCTGTGGCCGATCCTGCGCCAGCCGTATATGTGCGCGGTGCTCTCGCTCGCATTGTGTACCGCGGGTTATACGGCCGAGATCATTCGCGGCGGTCTGATGGCCGTGCCGGTCGGACAGATCGAGGCAGGGTACTCGATCGGCCTGTCGGGCTTCTCGCTGCTGCGTCGGGTGATTGGTCCGATCGCGCTGCGTCAGTGCCTGCCGGCGTATTCGACCGAAGCAGTGCTGCTCGTCAAATCGACGGCGCTCGCGAGTCTCGTCACCGTGTGGGAAGTGACAGGCGTCGCGCAACAGATCATCCAGCAGACCTATCGCACCACCGAAGTGTTCATCTGCGCGGCGCTGATCTATCTGTTCCTGAATTTTGTTGTCGTGCGTCTGCTCGGTCTGCTCGAACGCCGCCTGTCGCGCCACCTGCGCGATGCGCCGCCCGCAGCGGCGCAACGCCCGGTTTCCGCCACCACTGAAGCACGTCGTGCCGCACCCTGAACGGCAGTCATTCTGGAGAATCACATGAACGCTACGGCACCCGTTGCATTGTCGGTCAAGAACATTCACAAGTCGTTCGGCGAGCATCACGTACTGAAGGGCATTTCGCTCGACGCGCACGAAGGCGACGTGATCTCGATCCTCGGCGCGAGCGGCTCGGGCAAGAGCACCTTCCTGCGCTGCCTGAACCTGCTGGAAACGCCGGACGACGGTTCGGTTTCGCTCGCGGGCGAAGAACTCCAGATGAAGCGGCGCAGCGACGGCAAGCTGCAGCCGCGCGACCGTCGTCAGGTCGATCGCATTCGTTCGCAGCTCGGCATGGTGTTCCAGAACTTCAACCTCTGGTCGCACATGACGGTGCTCGAAAACCTGATCGAAGGCCCGATGCGGGTATTGAAGCGCACGCGCGCCGAATCGATCGAAGAAGCCGAAGCATTGCTCGCAAAGGTCGGTCTCGTGGAAAAGCGTGGCCACTATCCGGCGCATCTTTCAGGCGGCCAGCAGCAGCGCGTCGCGATTGCGCGTGCGCTCGCCATGCATCCAAAGGTCATGTTGTTCGATGAACCCACCTCGGCGCTCGATCCGGAACTCGTCGGCGAAGTGCTGCGCGTGATGCGCTCGCTCGCTGAGGAAGGCCGCACGATGCTGGTCGTCACGCACGAAATGGGCTTTGCGCGCCACGTGTCGAATCGCGTGATGTTCCTGCATCAAGGACAGGTCGAAGCGGATGGCACGCCGAACGAAGTCTTCGGCGAACTCAAATCCGAGCGCTTCAAGCAATTCGTTTCGAGCCACCATCACCGTACTGCAAACTGAGCAATATCATGGCTGTGATCCGTTCCGATCGTCCTCTCGACTGGCGCCAGGTTGCGGCGATCGCCGCCGGCGCGCCGCTCGAACTGTCCGCCGATGCCCGCGCGCGCATTGCGGCGGCGCGTGTGCTCGTCGAACAGATCGTCGAGCGCGGGATTCGCGCGTATGGCGTGAATACTGGCGTTGGCGCGTTGTGCGATGTGATCGTCTCGCCATCCGAGCAGCGCACGCTGTCGCGCAATATCCTGATGAGCCATGCGGTGGGTGTCGGCGCGCCGCTGTGCGCCGCGGAAACCCGCGCGATCATCGCAGCAGCAGTCAATAATTTCGCTCACGGCCATTCCGGCATCCGGCTCGAAGTCGCCGACCGGCTCGTCGCGCTGCTCGATGCCGATTGCCTGCCGGAAGTGCCGGCATTTGGTTCAGTCGGCTATCTAAGTCACATGGCGCATATCGCGCTGGTGTGCATCGGCGAAGGGCACGCGCGGCATCGCGGTGAACGCATTTCCGGCCGCGAGGCGCTGCGGCGGCTCGGGCTCGAACCGCTCGTACTCGAAGCGAAAGAGGGCTTAAGCCTGATTAACGGCACGCCCTGCGTAACGGGTCTTGCTGCCCTGGCGCTCGCGCGCGCCGAACGTCTGCTCGACTGGACCGACGCCGTCGCGGCCATGAGCTTCGAGAACCTGCGTGGACAGCTTGCCGCGTTCGACGCCGATTCGCTCGCGCTGCGCGTGTCGCCCGGTTTGAACGTCGTCGGCGAACGGATGCGCAATGCGCTTGCTGATAGCGGCATTCTCGCTGCGGTTGTTGGACAGCGCACACAGGACCCGCTCAGCATGCGGACCATTCCGCATGTCCACGGCGCGGCGCGCGACGTACTCTCCGCGACTGTGGACGTCGTCAATCGTGAACTCGCTTCGATCACCGATAACCCGATCGTCGCCGGCACGCCCGACGCGCCGCGTGTGTATTCGCAGGCGCATGCCGTGGGCGCATCGATTGCGCTGGCCATGGATAGTCTCGCCACCGCAATCGCGCAGGTCGCCGCGATGGCCGAGCGTCGTCTCGACCGGCTCGTGAATCCGCTGGTGAGCGGCTTGCCCGCGTTTCTCGCGGAGCCTGGCGGCACATGCTCCGGCTTCATGATCGCGCAGTACACGGCGGCTTCGCTTGTCGCGCAGAACCGGCGGCTTGCCGCGCCGGCGAGTCTCGATGGTGGCATCACGTCGGGCCTGCAGGAAGATCATCTGTGTCACGCGACGCCCGCTGCCTTGAAGGCGCTTGAAATTATCGAAAACGCGGGCCGTATCGTCGCGATCGAACTGCTGGCCGCCGCGCAGGCGTATGACCTGCAGACCATCGATGCGTCGCGTGCGCCGCACACCGATGCACTGTGGCGTCGCGTGCGCGGCCTGGTGCCGACGTATCGTGACGACCGCCCACTCGCGGACGACATGGCCGCCGCGTTCCGTCTGATCGCCGACGCCGCGCCACCGCCTTTTCCGACGCCGGGCAAGCCCGCGACGCCGCCCGCAGACGCCCCTGACTTCACGCTCACCAGCAACACAAACATAACCGCCACCGACGCTGCCAGCATCGCGGCAAACGATTCACATTCGGTGGCGAGCGCCGGTTGAACCGACCGGTTGATTGACCCAGTGGCGGCCCAACCGGCAAGCTGTCTGGCGCATTGCGTACAACCCACGAGGTCGACGTGAATCTGAACGAGCAACCAGAACTAGAACAGGATCGAACGGCCAGCGCTGGCGCGGTCGTATCGATGAGAGCGTTGCCTGCCTATGAGCAGATCAAGCGCTACGTGGTGAAGCGCATCGCAGAAGGCGTCTGGAAACCCGGCGGGCTGATTCCGTCCGAAACCGAACTCGTGAAGGAGTTCGGCGTGGCGCGCATGACGGTCTCGCGTGCGCTGCGCGAACTGACCACCGAGCGGGTGCTGACGCGCGTGCAAGGCTCGGGCACGTTCGTCGCGCCGCAGCGCTATGAGTCGACCGTGCTGGAGATCCGCAATATTGCCGACGAAATCTCCGCGCGCGGCCATCGCCACACGGCGCGGGTGCTGACGCTCGAGCCCAGCGACGACCCGCTTTCACTGGAGGCGCTCGGTCTCGAAGCGGGGCCGGCGTTTCATTCGTGCATCGTGCACGCCGAAGAAGGCGAGCCGATCCAGTATGAAGATCGTTTCGTGAACCCGAAGGTGTTTCCTGAGTATCTCCAGCAGGACTTCACGATCGAGACACCGAATCACTACATGGTGCGCGTCGCGCCGATCCAGCGCGCGGAGTTTCGCATCTACGCGCAGAAGCCGGACGCGAACGTGCGGCGTCATCTGATGATGGAGATCGGGGAACCGTGTCTGTTGCTATGGCGCAGGACGTGGGTCGGCGCCGATGTGGCGACGTCGGTGCGTCTGTGGCATCCGGCGTCACGTTTCCATCTGGCCGGGCACGTGTGACGGTTTTTTGTGCGTGACTAACGACTCACGCTGGCTCTAGCCCTGGCGTTGCGACGTATCGGGCGTGAACCGGCACCCGAGCCGATAGCGCGACCCCGGATGCACGAATCTCGCGAACGTTACCGCAACGCCGCTCGTCCACGTGCGCCGCACGAGCGTCAGACACGGCTCTTCCTGCGCGATTTCGAGTAACGCGGCTTCGGCGCGCGTCGGGAGTCCAGCGTCGACGATATGCTCGATATCATGTGCCGGTACGGTTGCGAACAGATATTCCGAAGGTCTGACGGAAGAGAAATCCTGGTGGATGAAGTCGGGTGCAATCGCGGGGTTGACGTAGCGGTCTTCGAGCTGCACCGGTAATCCATTCTCGCGATGCACGCAGATCACATGAAACACCGATGCGCCCGGCGCAAGTCCCAATGCATTCGATACAACGGCCGGCGCGGTTTCGCGCTGCGTGAGCAGCGTGTCGTAGGTGTATTCGTGTCCGCGTGAGCGGACCTCGTCGCCGATATGGGCGATCATGAGGAGCGTCGACTGTGGCTTTGTTTCAGCCACGAATGTGCCGACGCCCGATACACGTGTGAGTAGTCCTTCGCTCGTGAGTTCGCGTAGCGCGCGGTTCACCGTCATCCGCGATACGCCGAGTGATGCTACGAGATCGAGTTCCGATGGAATGCGGTCGCCAGGTCGTCGCGCGCCGGATTCGATCGTGTCGCGGATATAGCGCTTGACCTGCTCATAGCGCGTGGCCGGTGGTGCCGCGGCGATGCCGTTCGCCGGGCTCTGCGCTGCGCTCCCGCCGCTCCCGCTGCCGCCGCGTGAAGCGCTGCCGCTCACGCGGGTTCTCCATCGGCGCCGCTGCGCGTCCAGAAGGCATTGCGGTCGATATAGTTCTGCAGAAACTGCCGCAGACGCGGCTGCTGCGCATCATGAAACACGTCGCGCGGGTTGCCTTCGACGGCAATGCGTCCCTGATCGATGAACACAACCTTGTCCGCGACCTGCGCGGCGAATCCCATTTCGTGTGTGACGACGGCCATCGTCATGCCATCGCGCGCAAGCTGCTTCATCACCTGCAGTACTTCGCCGACCAGTTCCGGATCGAGCGCGGACGTCGGCTCGTCGAACAGCATGATGTGCGGCTCCATCGCGAGTGCACGCGCAATCGCAACGCGCTGCTGCTGGCCGCCGGACAGCTTCGCCGGATACGCATCGCCCTTATGCGAGAGACCGACTGTGTCGAGCATCGCGAGCGCGCGTCGACGGGCTTCGTCGCCGGACAGATTGCGCACGCGCCGTAGCGCTTCCATCACATTCCCTAGCGCAGTCATGTGCGGCCACAGGTTGAACTGCTGAAACACCATGCCGACATTGCGACGCACGCGATTGATGTCGCCCTGCGATGCGCGCACGCGTTTGCCGTTTCGTTCGCTATAGCCGAGCAGTTCGCCTTCGATGCGTACGTCGCCCTGATCGTAGGTTTCGAGCGCGGCGAGGCAACGCAATAGCGTGCTCTTCCCCGAACCCGAGGGTCCGATGATGCACACCACTTCCGATTTTCTGATGTCGAGATCGACGCCGCGCAGTACTTCGTTTTCGCCAAAGCGCTTGCGGAGATCGCGCACCTCGATCAGCGGCGCAGCAGCGCTTCGTTCTGACGGAGTGGCGGAAGTGAGAGAGGAGGGCATATCGGTCATCGCATTCATGTTCACGTCCAGTGTTCAGCCTCGGGTCATGCCATGAGTCATGCCATGAGTCATGCCATGAAGCGGGAGAGCCGTTGTTCGGCCCACATGCCCGCGCGCGACGTCAGCTCGACCAGCGCGAGGTAACAGAAGCACAGCACCAGCAGCGTCTCGACAAAGGCGAACGTGGCCGAGCCAATACCGGTCAGCACGAACGTCAGTTCAGGCACGGTAACGATCGACAGCACGGCCGTTTCCTTGCTGAGCACGATGATCAGGTTCGTCAGCGCGGGCACGATCAGCACGAGCATCTGCGGCACCTGAATGCGCACGACGGCCTGCCACCGCGATAGTCCAAGACACGATGCCGCTTCGAGATGACCGGGCGGGACAGACTGGAATCCGGAGCGGAAAACCTCTGCAAAATAGGCACTTCCGTAAAGACCGAGGCCGAGGACGCCTGCGGTCATCGGTTCGAGTGTGAGACCGATTGAAGGTCCGCCGTAGTAGAGCAGAAACAGCTGCACGAGAAACGGCGTGCCGCGAAAGAACTCGATATACGCGCGCAGTACACCGCGTATCCAGCGTCCGCCAAAGAGTTGAACGACGGCGATCACGAAACCGAGCGCCAGGCCGATCAGCACGCCCGCGACCCACGTGCCGAGCGTGGTTGCGAGACCTGCCGCAATCGGCTGCAGATTGTGCGTGATGATGGTGGGATCGAATTGCTGCATCGCGATAGCCTCAGGCGTGCTGCAAACGGTATTCGGCGGCGTGTGCAACCAGCGAAAGCACCCCGCAGATCACGAAATAGATCAGGCCCGCCGCCACATACGCTTCCAGCGGACGATACGTGCTGGCAGCAATATTCTGCGCAGTGCGCGTGATTTCAGCGACGCCGACCACCGAGATCAGCGACGACGCCTTGATCAGCAAGACCATTTCGTTCACGAGCGAAGGCAACGTCAGCCGGAACGCCTGTGGCACCTGAATTCGCCGCAGCATGTCGAACGGCGAAAGGCCGAGCATGCGGGCGGCTTCGATCTGTCCGTGCGGGATGCTCAGAAAGCCCCCGCGCAGGATTTCCGCGATATACGACGCGGAACAGAGCGACACGGTGCTGATTGCAGCAACGAGCGGCGACACGTTGATTCCCACGAACGGAAGCAGGTAATAAACGAGCAGCAGCTGCACCAGCATCGGCACGCCGCGAAAGAAAAACACATAGGCGCCGCCGAACATGCGTGCGGCGCGATTCGTCGACAGCCGCGCGGAACACACGCCGACCGCTACAAAGAAGCCGATCATAAGCCCGGTCAGCGAAATGCCGACGGTAGCGATGGCCGCGTGAAGCAGCAACGGCAAACCCTGCGCGAAGACGGTTGTGCTGAACATGGCACCAGCGGGCGAAGGTTAAACAGCGATGCGTGTTCTCAGGCTTTACGTCGACACGCATCGCAAACGTCATCGGTGCATCAGTAGTTCGGTGTGGGCATGGTTGTGGGCGCATCCATCGCGACGCCAAACCACTTCTTCTGCAGCGTGGCGAGGCGGCCGTCGCTGTGCATCTTCACGAGCGCGGCGTTGAACGCATCGGCGAGCGGCTTGCTGTCCGCGTCTTTACGCAGGCAGTACGCGAAGTAGACTTTTGCGCCGAACGGCGGCGTGACAACCGCGAACGATTCCGGGCGTTGCTTCGCGACGTATGCAATGTTCGTCATCGAGTTCGCGACAGCGGCGATGCGCCCCGCGGCGAGATCGGCGTAAGCCTGATTGTTGTCGACGTATTCGCGGATTTCAGGCGGTTTCGGCAGCGTGGCGACGTAGCTCTTGAGCTGGTCGAGCTGCGCGGAACCCTTGCCCGCACCGACCGTCTTGCCGGCGATATCCGACGACTGCTTGAGGGCGGTGTCGTTGGCGCGCTTGAGGAGGGCGTCGGTAGCATCGGCGATGGGCAGGGTATACGTGTAGCGTTCCATGCGCGCCTTCGTCACCGTCAGCGGACCGCCGACCATGTCGAACTTGCCCGCTTCAAGACCGGGCAGCACGCTCGGCCACGGCAGGTCGATGAAACGCACCTTCACGCCGAGTTCCTTGCCGACTTCTGCAAAGAGGTCCTTGTTGAAACCTGCCTGCTGGCCGTTCTCGAGGAAATCGAACGGCGCGAACTGCATTTCCGTGCCGACAACGAGCTCGCCGGCCTTTTTCACCTTCGCGAGTTGATCGTCCGCATACGCACTGCCGACGCTCGCGGCACACAACGTCAACGCCATCAGACGACACTTCCAGCCTGCAAGGATGCTCATGAGATTCTCCGGTGGGCAAAGCGGTGCCGCGTGAATGATGGTCGACGCGAGCCATGCGGGGCAGTATATACCGCAGTTCTGCCGGGAAATAAATAAGGTATGTTCCGGTACGAACGGTCTGATCATTGGCTTTCGCACGGCGTTGCGGTGTACCTTGCGAAGGTGCTTTTGGCGGTATATACAACGATGAAGTCATGAGGTCCTTTCCCACCGTGAGCCTGCCTTGTTGTGCAGGCCCGATATGGAGCGTTGCGATGCCACCTGTCACCCGCATTCCGGTCGTCGACCTTGCTGGCGTACGCGCGGGCGATGATCCGCAGGCGCTCGCGCGCGTCGGCCGCGAAATCTACGAAGCGTGCACGACGATCGGCTTCTTCTACATCGTCAATCATGGTGTGCCGCAACCGGCCATCGATGCCGCCGCAGAGGCCGCCCGCATGTTCTTCTCGTTTCCGGTCGAGACGAAACGCCGGGCGGCTGTGAACCAGCGGCATCGAGGCTTCAACGCTTTAGGCGACGCCACGATGTATCAGGCGAAAAGGCCTGACTACAAGGAGTTTTTCAGCATCGGACTGGAGTTGGCGGAGGACGATCCCGATGTGCTCGCGGGGCAGGCGCTGCGCGGCCCGAACAACTGGCCGGACTTCATGCCCGAACTGCGGCCCGCGTTGTACGGCTATTACGAGGCAGTGGCCGTGTGCGGCGCCGATCTGCTGCGCGCGGTCGCCGTCGGCCTTGGCATCGATGAGCATTTCTTTGCGTCGCGCTATACGAAGCGGATGCAGCGCACGCAGATGGTGTATTACCCGCCGCAACCGCCGCTGTCCGATGCGGACCAGTTCGGCGTTGCACCGCATACCGACTATGGCTGCATCACGCTGTTGTGGCAGGATCAGGTCGGTGGATTGCAGGTGCGAGAGATCGCGAACGATACATGGGTCGATGCGCCGCCCATTCCCGGCAGCTTCGTGGTGAACGTCGGCGACCTGCTCGCGCGCTGGACCAACGACCGCTTTCGCTCGACGCTGCATCGCGTGATCAATGCGTCGGGTCGCGAGCGCTATTCGATCGCGACGTTTTACGATCCTACGTATGGCGCTTTGGTCGATCCGCGCGATCTTGGCGCGAGCGATACCGAACGCCGATATGAGCCCGTCGCGGCAGGCGACTATATTCTCGGGCGCATCAACGATTCGATGGGCTACCGGAAAAAACACGCACCACAGGGAACCACGGCATGACGATGGAACACGTCACAGCGCTAGCGGCGACCATCAACGCGCTACGCGAAGCACTCGGCGACGATGCGGTGCGTACGGGCGAGCAGATCGGCGAACGCTCGATGACGGATTACACGCGTCTCGAACCGATGCGTCCCGCTGCGCTGCTGTTGCCGCGTACGACGGAAGAAGTTGCGCGCGCAATGATGATCTGCAACGAAGCGCGTCAAGGCGTCGTGCCGCAGGGCGGCATGACCGGCCTCGCGGGCGGCGCGATTCCCCGCGCGACTGACATCGCACTTTCGCTTGACCGCATGAGTGGCGTCGAGGAAATCGACATCGCCTCGGCCACCATGACCGTGCGCGCCGGCACTACGCTGCAGGTCGCGCAGGATGCGGCGGCGGAAGCAGGTTTCGAACTGACGCTCGATCTCGGCGCGCGCGGCTCATGCCAGATCGGCGGCAATCTCGCGACGAACGCGGGCGGTAATCGCGTGATCCAGTCGGGTACTGCGCGCGATCAGGTGCTGGGGCTCGAAGCGGTGCTTGCCAATGGGGCCGTTTTGACTTCGATGAGCAGGATGGTGAAGAACAACACTGGCTATGACCTCAAGCATCTGTTCATCGGGTCGGAGGGCACGCTCGGCATCATCACGCGCGCGGTGCTGAAGCTGCATCCGCAGCGCGCTTCGCGCCATACCGCGCTCGTCGCGCTCGATGGCTACGACGCAGCGGTGAACCTGCTACGCGGTCTCACGAGGCGTTTCGGCAACGATATCGGCGCGTTCGAAATCATGTGGCCGGACTTTTTCGACTTTGGCGTGTCGCTCACCGCTGAGGCACGTTCGCCGTTTGCAGACGCGCATCCGCTCTATGCACTGATCGAACACGCCAGCTTCGATGCGACGGATGACGGCGAGCGTTTTGCGTCCGCGCTGAACGAAGCGCTAGAAGCGCAGACAATCCGCGACGCGGTGATCGCGCAATCAGTTGCCGACGCACGTGCGTTGTGGGCGATCCGCGAATGCACGGCGGAGTTTCCGTCGCGGCTCGATCCGGTCAATTTCGATGTGAGCCTGTCGATAGGCGAGATTGGCCGCTTCGTCGATCGATGCCGCGCCGCGCTCAACGACAAATGGCCCGGCAACCGTTCATATTTCTTCGGCCATATCGGCGATTCGAACCTGCACGTGACCGTCGACGGCCATTCAGTGCCCGGCATCGATCATCATGCGATCTACGCGTTTGTCTACGACATGCTCGGGCCGCTGCACGGCTCGGTATCAGCGGAGCATGGCGTTGGATTGCTCAAGCGCGAATTTCTGCCGATATCGCGCTCGCCGCAGGAGCTTGCGGCGATGCGCGCTATCAAGCATGCGCTCGACCCTAACGGCATCCTGAATCCGGGCAAACTGCTTTAGCGTTCCCGGATCGTTAGCGCATTGAAAAACTCAATGCGCAAGCAGATGCCTTGCGATCACCGGATACACGTCGACCGCAGCCTGCTTGCCGAATATGCAATCGATGTGGCCGTAACCGTCGATGATGTGGCGCTCGAACTTGTCCGGCCCGAACTGATCGACAAGCAGGTTGTACGTTTTCTCCGTGCTTTCGGGCAGGTACACGCGGTTTTCCGAGCCGTGAATGAACGCAATCGGCAGGTTCATGCCCGCGAGGTTGGGCATATATACGTCATCGCCGGAAGCGTTCACCACATGTCCCTTGCGAACGATCTCTGCCAGCTGGTCGAGGAGTTCGACATCGTGTACGCCGAACAGCTCCTGCAGATTCGAATGCAGCAGCTCGTCGAGCTGCGCATGCTCGTAGAGAAGACCATACATGAACGTCGCGCGATGACACACTGCGTTCGTGCATTCCTCATCGTCTTCTACCGGATAAAAGCGCAATGCGTCGTCGAGCAGATTCTTCGGCCATGAATCGCGTTTCGTGTACGCACTCATATCCTCAATACCGAAATGCTTAAGAATATCCGGCACGTGCAAGCCGGCCTTTATCCGCGCCAATGGCGGTGGAACGAGGTGCGCGGAAACCTGCGAGAGCACGACCGAGCGAACGCCCTTAAGCCCTGACAGCAGCGACATCGTGCAGGCAACCGCGCCGAAGCAGTGCGCGACAATCTGGATGCTGTCCGCGCCCGACAGTTCGCGCACTTTCGCCACAGCCGCGGGGATGTCGTATTGCGCGACGGCGTCGGCGGTCGTAGGATCGGGCGCGCTCGGCAGCTCGATGCTTACGCGCAGATCGACGAGCCACACATCGTGTTGCGTCGCGCACAGGAATTCGACGAGGTTCGTATCGATGAGGTCAGTCGAATAGATGCGGCTCGATACGCCTGAGCCGTGGATCAGCAACACCGGACCTTTGTCGCCGCCGTGGAAGCGGGTAAGTCTCAAAGTCTTGCCGTCATCGGTCTTGAAGAACGAGACTTGTGGAACTGGCGTGCGCAACGCGCGCTTCACACGCGGTGCCGCGTCAGGATCGAAGTACTGCAGCGGCGTCGCGACGCCGCCATATTCGTTGAACAGCATGCCGCTAAAGAACTTCCCGAATTTCACGGCCATCGCGAGCCGCGTTTCGTTATCGGGCGCGTTGGTAATGTCGTAAGTGCGGGACTGCTTCAGGAAATTCTCGAACGTGATGATGAGCGTCGCGGTGCCGATCACCGGCGCATCCTCGGCCGGCGCTTCGCGCATCTGACCGTAGAGCGTGTTCGTCTGCGTCCACAGTTCGAGCAGGGACGTGCGCGTAATGATTTTCTGCCCAAAGAAGTAGTACGCCTTGCCTTCTACGGACTGAAGCGTCATCCGGTAGTTCATGTCGCGCCGGTCGACGTTGTTTTCGTCGACGACGAAGAGGTTGAAACGCCCATCGCTGATCGTCAGCGGCTGCGATGAAAGTGCAGGACACGTCATCGTGCCGGACATGCCCGCCTGATGCCGCGGATTCTGCATCATGTCTTCGAGGTCGTCCGACTGGATGGTCGCCGTGAAGCGCATGTTGACGGCATCTTTCGCGCCTGTCGGCGTGTAGTCGCCGATCATCGTTTCTGTAAAGCGGATGCCGGCTTTCGGCGGCGCAGGCGGAGCGTTCGTGCCGGCGGACTCGTAGTCGATCGCCCAGCCCTGCGATGCGGCCAGTTGCGCGCAGTTGCGCTCGGCCAGCGCGGAAATCGTCAGCAGCGGATTGACGCCGAGCGACATCGGCATCACCGCGCCGTCCATCACGTAGAGGCCATCGTGTACCGCGTTGCCTGCCGGGCCGCTGAACACGCGGCCCGCCTGGTCGACGACGCCATTCGCGGCGTCTTCCGCCATGCCGCAGCCGCCTAGCGGATGCACGGTCACCTGGCGGTCCCTGAATGCGTCCAGGGATATGGGATTGCGCAGGTATTTGCCCCCCAGCGCGACAGTCGCTTCTTCGAGCGTCTTTTCGACGGTCTCGTAGATGGGCTGCTTGCCTGCATTGGGCCAGCTGATGCGCGGCCGGCCGTTCTCGACCGAAATCTGACCGCTTTCATCGTCGTGCGCCATCACGAGATACGTCTGCGTGTTGCGCATTGCGCCGTGATACGGTCCGCGCAGAATGCTTTCGAGAATGCGCGCTTCGTCGTCCAGCTTGCCTTCGCCCGGCAGATCCGGCACAGGCACGCCTGCGAGCGGCGCTGTGAGTCCAAGGACGCCCATCATCAGGCCGCCGATCGGCGCCGCGAGCGAACCTTCCTCGATGACGAAACCGTCCTTCACATCCGGCGTGTCGCGATGATCGATGATCCCGCAGATCGTCGGGCCGACCGGCGAAATCTCGCCTGGCTTGTGCGTACCCCAGCCGACGCCGTTGATTTCTGTATCGGTGTTGAACGCGAACGCGAGCACGTCGCCGTTGCCGGTGAAATGATGACCCAGTTGCGGCGAAACGGGCAGACCGGCTTCTCGGGAACGCAGCAGAATGGCGGTCGAACCGATCGTGCCTGCTGACAGGATCACATGATCGGCGGTCACGAAGAGGTCGGGAGCGTCGTAGATTTCCCGGCCGACGTCGACGATCTGGTAGCGCACCCGCCATTTTTGCGTGGCTGGGTCGCGCACGACGGAATGCACGGCAGCGCCCGTGAAAATCTGCGCACCGTGCGCGACGGCATCGGGCAGATAGTTCATGTGCGTCGAATTTTTTGCTTCGTGATTGCAGCCGGAATTGCAGTCGCCGCAGCCGATGCAGCGTTCCTGATGGACGCCTGCCGCGTTGGGTCCCGTCGTGAAAGTGACGGTGATCGGCGGCCGGTAGAAGCGCTGTTCCATACCCAGCGCTTTTGCCGACATTTCGAGCGCATCGAGTTTCGGCAGACGCGGAAAATCGTCCGGCACCCGCGAGGGCGTCAGCATCGCGACCGCGCGCGCGTAACCGTCGCGCAAACCGTCCTTGTCGTCGCGTACCGCGGCCGGCCAGCGCGGATCGTCCCACAGTCGCGGATCAGGATGCAGCGCCACGTTCGCATTGATCAGCGACGTGCCGCCGAGCCCGCAACCCACCACCGCGTTCACTTCGGCATTGAGGTGCACTTCGAGCAGCGCGAGCGGTGAGCCGATCTGCTTGACTGCCGTGTTGTACTGCACCTGCCCGGCACCTTCGATGGGCGTCGACGGAAACTCGCCCGCCATGAATTCGCGGCCCCGCTCGAGCAGACACACCTTGCGCTTTGCACGCGCCATGCGGCTCGCGGCAATAGCGCCGCCATAGCCCGATCCGACGACAACGACCTCGTAATGTGGCTCTATCGCCGCAATGGCGCTGGACAAGCGGTTCATACGACCACCTCTCATGCACGGGCGCAGGGCGGGGAAACCCTGGCAGGAATGGACGGGACTGGACGCGACAGCGCGGGGGAGCGCCCCGGGCCTATTTATCTTAGACGGCGCAAGCAGACGCAATTGAAAAAACGCGCAGTCTTTCATGCGGCCGGTCCGCACACGAAAGACTGCGCCCAGGCTGCGCTTCAGTTATGCGGCTGCTTCATTCATTTCCTGCGCGTTCGATTCGGCCGCGAGCAGATTCAGCGCGACGAGAATGGCATCGCGATTGTCGAGGTTGATCGCGATGCCGAGCACATCGACGAGCCAGCGGCCGATCTTCGTATTGGAAAAATCGTCGGCGTCGGCCGTCTTTTTCATGGTGACGCCGAGTTTGACGGCGCGATAGTGGTAGGACGGCACGCTGTATTGCGCGGCAACGGCCGACAGACCGCCCTTGCATTCGGAGCACCAGCCAAGGCTGCCGGCCAGCACGATCTGCTCCGGCTCCTCGAGGCTCGCGATAAAGGCCCGGGCGGCGCGGCGCACGCAGTGTTCGTTGAGACCGTAGTCCATCAACACGCTGTCGACCGGATCTTCGAGGGCCTGGGCGTGCAGGTCGATTTCCTGTTCCATGCCGTCGTTTTCCATGGAGACATTGCGTTGATGGCTTGCGCTACGCAGACAGTCGATCAGATAGCGGCGGAAATACGCACAGAGCGCGTAGCTGCTCGAGGGCGCGCTTTCCGGGCAGGCCTGCGATTCGGTATGGCCCGGCGCGAGCCGCAGCACCTTCGTATAGATGAACTGGGCGACGAGTTCTTCCTTGTCTTCACCGAGCGCCTGCAGTTCGACGGGATGGTACGTGCGCAGCGCGCGCCGGACGAGGTCGTACATCGACGCCATTTCGTCGTGCGACAGCTGCGTGCGGCGCCGCCACAGATCGGGCAGGATTGCGTCGTCGAGATGTCGTGCCAGGTCGCGGCCCGGAAGAGCGCCCATGAAAGCCTCCGTCGAATATTTGGGGCATGGAGCGCGGGGGAGGCGGATAATCCGCCGGGAAGCCGTGAATCTGGCTGTTTGAAAAGCCCCGAAAGGCTTTGGCCGCGCTGGTAAGTTGCAACCAGTATGGTTTTTACCGACGCCTTCGCCTATATGGATTAAGTGGTAGCTGATGGGTAAACTCCCGGGTAAACCATCGCTACGACGCGGCACAACGGGGCGAGCAGCCAGCACGGTTCGCCATTCAGACAGCTGGCTTCCAGCAAGGAGACCGCACGATGCGGGCCGATCCGATCCAGCGGGCCATTGACGAAGATCTTGTGCCGGTCCTGTACGCGCAGGACCCGATTGCCTTCGTGTCGCACTGGTTTTCGATCGTCGTACTGATCTCGATCTACTGGCCGGACATTCCGTCGCCGCATCTTTTCGCGTTGTGTTTCGGGTTTTACGCCGTCGCCAACTGCGCCGGGCTGGCGCTGTGGCTCTGCAATCGCCGGTGGCCCACCGCGCTGACGCCGCGCGGATGGATCAACCTTCACGCGCTGCGCGGCATGCTGCTCTACTCGGCGCCGGGCGCGGCCATCTGGTTCGCTTTCCAAAGCCCGCATGCCGACCTGCCGCTGCTGCACACGGTGATGCTCGTCACGCTTGCGGCGGGCGTGTTCATGGCCAACGGTTTCGATTTTCGCAACTTCGTCACCGCGATTCCGTTCCTGCTGTTGCCTTCGATTGCGCTGCATTTCAGCGTCCATACGTTCGA
Source organism: Paraburkholderia sp. GAS42 (assembly GCF_050436565.1). Lineage (NCBI taxonomy): Bacteria > Pseudomonadati > Pseudomonadota > Betaproteobacteria > Burkholderiales > Burkholderiaceae > Paraburkholderia > Paraburkholderia sp. GAS42. The sequence continues at coordinate 55,463 of NZ_JBNDML010000026.1, forward strand.
TCGAACGATTCTCGCGATCGTCCTGGCGTTCTTCTTCTGCGCGATCAACGTGTATGCGTTGAGCTACCGGAAGCTGTTTCGCCGCGTGGTCGAGGCGCGCGTCGACCAGCAATATCTGGCGGAATCGCTGGCGGCGCAGAAGCTGGTCGCCGAGGAGGCCAGCCTTGCCAAAACCCGGTTTTTCGCGGCGGCGAGCCATGACCTTCGGCAACCGTTGCACGCGATCGGGCTGCTCGCCGCTTCGCTGAACGACGGCACGGTCGCGCCGGCGCAGCACGCGAAGACCGCCGACCACATCGTGCGCAACGTCGAGGCGCTGAACCAGCTGTTCAATCAGGTGCTCGATCTGGCGCGGCTCGAAAGCGGCGTGACGCAGGTGATCCGGCTGCATTTCCGGCTCGCCGAACTGTTCGAGCGTGTCGGCAGCCAGTACCGGCCGCAGGCCGCGGCGAAAGGGCTGGCGCTGCGCATTGCGCCGACCTCGATGATCGTGCACGGCGATCCGGTGCTGCTGGAACGCGTGCTGAGCAATCTGCTGTCGAACGCGGTGCGTTATACCGAGGAAGGCGCGATCTGGCTCGGTTTCCGTCGCGCGGGGCGGCGCTCGGGCGGCTATATCGAAGTGCGCGATTCGGGCATCGGCATTCCGCTCGCTGAACAGGGGCGCATTTTCGAAGAGTTCTATCAGGTCGCGAATCCGCAGCGCGACGCGCGCCAGGGGCACGGGCTTGGGCTGCCAACCGTGCGCCGCCTGGTTGACCTGCTCGGTGGCGAGTTGCAGATGAACTCGGCGCCCGGGCGCGGCTCGACATTCCGCTTCCTCGTCCAGGCGGGCGATCCGACACGGATCGTATCGAGCCTGAGCGATACGGTCGTGAACAGTTCGGCAATAGAAGGACGCTGCGTGTTGTGCATCGACGATGACCCGTCGATTCTCGAAGGGCTGTCGACGCTGCTTGGCCGCTGGGGCTGTATCGTGCGCGGCGTGCCGGATGAGATCCAGGCGCTGCAGGCCGTCGACGAAGGTTTCGCGCCGGACGCCGTGCTGTGTGACTACCAGCTGGCGAACCATCGCACAGGCGCCGAGGCGCTGTATGCCGTGCGGGATGTGCTGCGGCACGCGGGACACGGCGAAGTCGTCACGTTGCTGATTACCGGCGACATGGCTTCGCCCGAACTGGAGGCGCTCTCGGCGATGGGCATACCGGTGTTGCACAAGCCGGTGACGCCGGCGCGTCTGCGTCGTACGCTCGAAAGCCTCTGGCAGCAGCAGAAGCAGACGGCAAGCTCCGTGGAATCAACCGCAGCGGGCGGCGAGCCGGACGGCGCATCGCCTCCAGTCGCGATCGACGGGCAGCGTTGAGCGCGTTGCGTGCGTTGTGCGTTACTTCGCGCCGTCAAAGCGTCTTGCCCGCTTCGAGCCAGCCGTTGATGACCGCGATCGCGGTCGAGCGGTTGTGCACGCCTAGTGCCCGGAAAATCACCGACAGATGTACCTTGACCGTACCTTCGGCGACGCCCAGTTCGCGCGCGATCATCTTGTTGGTCCAGCCGCGATGGACGAGCCGCATGATGTCCTGCTGACGTGGCGACAGATTTTCAAGCAGATGCCGCTGATGCGGTTGCAGTTGGTGCGCGGGCGGTACGGTCTCGAGTACAGACGTCGCCGCACCGACGGCGGCTTCGGCGGTTGTTGTGGTGCTGCCTGCCGCTGCGCCTGCTGCGTCGCGCGTGCCGAGCAGACTTAACGCTTCCATCGGCACGTAAGCACCGCCGGACAGCACCAGTTCGATCGCCTTCAGCATCACGCTCGCGGGCTGGCGTTTCGGCACGAAGCCGAGTGCGCCGGCCGCGAGCACCGCGCGCATTTCGTCGGGCGATTCTTCGGCGGAAAGCACGACTACCGGCAACGCTGGATTCGCCTTCAGCAGGATTTCGAGCGACCCCGCGCCCTCCATACCTGGCATGTGCAGATCGACAATCGCGAGGTCGTGGTTGGCGTCGGGCCGCGCGGCGGCCGCGAGCGTTTCCCACGTATCGGCTTCGTCAAACTGGGCATCGGGATCGAGTCCGCGCAGCAGGCCTTTGACGCCCTGGCGGATCAGTTCATGGTCGTCGGCCACAAGAAACTTCATGATGTCTCCGCGTGTGGGCCCTGCCGTTTGTTTTACCACTCTTGTTGTCTGACGGTCGAGTCTGGCTGGCGCCGCAGTGTGTTTATTCTGCCCAATGCGGCGAGCCGATGCGCAACCGTCTTCTCCCTTTGTCGTCCGGTTGCCTGGCTGTCCATGCAACTTACGCGACAGGCCGTGCAGACATCCTTGCACGGCCTACCAGGTAGACGAGCGGATTAAAGCGATTTTGAACCGTTCAACGCCCAGCATTGCAGAATATGCAGCACGGGTCAAAACGATGTTGACCGCGTGCCGTCCGGGGCTAACGCGTGACGGCAAAGAGCGTCGCGTTCATGAAGATCCTGAACACGAAACCGAGCGATACGGCCGCTGCGACGCCGCCGCTCCACAGCGCGACAAACCAGAGCCAGCCTGGCAGACGGTAGCTTGCAGCGGCGCGGACGCGTGAGCGGGAACGGGTCAGAGGAATGAGGCGCATAGGGTTAGGGAATTCCATGATGCTGGCCGCGCTTTCTTCAGTGTCTTCAATGGTAGTGCGCGTCGCCGTGGCGAACCTTGCCGCGGAACACCCAGTAACCCATCGTCGTGTACGCGATGATGACGGGCAGGATCACGGCGGCGCCCACCAGCGTAAACACCTGGCTTGAACGGGGCGCGGCGGCTTCCCACAGCGTCATGCTCGACGGGATCGCGTACGGCCAGAGGCTGACCAGGAGCCCGATGTAGCCGAGCAGTACAAGTCCGAGTGCGAGCACAAACGGCGTGTTGTGATGACGGTCGCGCACCGCGCGTCGCATGAAGAACGCGCAGACCGCAACGAGGAACGGCACAGGCAGCAGGCGATAGAAGAGACCGTCGTGAAACCAGCGATCGGCTATAGCCGGATCCTGCAGTGGCGTCCACAGGCTCACTACCGCGATGAACGCGAGCAGCACCAGTGTCAGCGGCCAGACGACGCGATGAAGGCGCCGCTGAAGATCGCCTTCGGTCTTCGCGACGAGCCAGCAGCAGCCGAGCAGCGCATACGTGACGACGAGTCCAAGGCCGGTGAGCAGACTAAACGGTGTGAGCCAGCCAAACGCGTTGCCTGCGAAGCTGCCGTCGACCACTGGAATACCTTGCAGAAACGCGCCCAGTACGATGCCCTGAAAGAACGCCGCGCCGGCCGAGCCGCCGATGAACGCGAGATCCCAGAGATGTTTGGTGCGCCTGGCTTTCGAGCGGATTTCGAACGACACACCGCGAAAGATCAGGCACGCAAGCATGAACACGAGCGGCAGATAGAGCGCGGAGAGCACCGTCGAATAGACGACGGGAAACACGGCAAAAAGGCCTGCGCCGCCGAGCACGAGCCAGGTCTCATTGCCGTCCCATACGGGCGCGACGGTGTTCATCATCAGATCGCGTTCCTTCTCTTCGGGAAAGAACGGAAACACAATACCAATGCCGAGATCAAAGCCGTCCAGCACGACATACATGAAGAGGCCCAGTGCGATGATCGCGGCCCACACTACGGTGACGTCCATTTTATTTTGACCTTGAAATACAGGGGTTTTACGCGGCGTCGATCAACTGGTCGGCAGCCGAAAGCGGTCGACGCGCGGTGTGATCGGGTGTGCTGGCGGGCAAGCCATCATGCGTGTGGCCCGGCAGCGACGGACCGGAGCGCATCAGCTTCAGCATGTAATAGACGCCGGTGCCGAACACCAGGAAGTAGACGACCACAAACGCCATCAGCGAAATGCCGACCTGTTGCGCTGTCAGCGGCGATACAGCGTGCACGGTGCGCATCACGCCATAGACCACCCACGGCTGCCGACCGACTTCGGTCGTGATCCAGCCGGCGAGCAGCGTGATGAAACCCGTCGGACCCATCGCAACGACGAACCGCAGAAACCACTTCGATTGGTATAGCCGGTCACCGCGTCGCAACGCCCACGCCATCAGCGACATCATGATCATCAACACGCCGAGGCCGACCATCACACGGAAACTCCAGAACACGACCGTCGAATTCGGCCGGTCCTCCGGTGCAAAGCTCTTGAGGCCACGAATCTCGCCGTCCCAGCTATGCGTGAGGATCAGGCTGCCGAGGTGGGGAATCGATACGGCGTAGCGGGTCGTTTCGGCCTGCATGTCAGGGAGGCCGAACAGGTTGAGCGCCGTGCCGCCTTTTTCGGTGTCCCACAGGCCCTCGATCGCGGCGATCTTGGCGGGCTGATATTCACGCGTGTTGATACCGTGCTGGTCGCCGACAAATGCCTGGACGGGCGCGAGGATCAGCAGCATCCAGAGTGCCATCGAGAACATCTTTTTGACGGCCGGATCGCGGCGCCCCTTGAGCAGATGCCATGCACCCACCGCCGCGACGACGAGTGCGCCGACGATGAACGCCGCGATCGCCATATGCGCGAGCCGGTACGGGAACGACGGGTTAAAAATGATCTTGAACCAGTCGAGCGGCACGACCTGGCCGTTCACGACATCAAAGCCTTGAGGCGTCTGCATCCAGCTATTGGACGCGAGAATCCAGAACGTCGAGATCAGCGTACCGAGCGCGACCATCAGCGTTGCGCCGAAGTGTGCGCGCGGGCTGACGCGCTGCCAGCCGAACAGCATGATACCGAGGAAGCCCGCTTCGAGGAAGAACGCCGTCATCACCTCATACATGAGGAGCGGGCCGGTGACGGGGCCGGCGAAACTGGAGAAGCCGGACCAGTTGGTGCCGAACTCGTAGCTCATCACGACGCCTGAGACGACACCCATGCCGAAGGCCACTGCAAAGATTTTCGACCAGAAGAGGCAAAGATCTTTGTAGTACACCTTGCGGGTTTTGAGCCATCGCCATTCGAGCACGGCGATGAAGCTGGCGAGCCCGATGCTGAGCGCCGGAAAAATGATGTGAAAGGAGATCGTGAATGCGAACTGAAGCCGGGCGAGGTCGAGTGCCGAGATTGCGGTGTTCATGGTCAGATTGCGGAAATCAGACTACGCGCATCGACCGCTGTCGAAACGCACTGCAATGTGCAGATGGGCTCAAGAGTAGGGGAATGCGCGAGGATTTGCTGCGGCGCGGGATGAGATGCGATGGCGTGCCTGTCGTCACGCGAGCTGGCTTTATCGGGATAAGCCGTTGATCGGTATCGAGGTTTTCGCGGCGCTCATGGTGCACCGCGGCGTGGTGTCGCAGGGGGAAGTGCGGCAATCGACCGCGCTGGGCGCTAGCGAACGCGCTATTTCTCAGTGAGGCGAGAGCGCATCCGGTGACCGATCTTCAGGCACTCGAACCCATGTGCACACCAGGCCGAGATGACGAACGGCGCGGTCATGAAAGTCCATCCGCAGTAGCCGAAAGCCTGCTGCAGCAGCACCGATAGCGCGACGGCTGCAACCGTCACGCCAGCGCCGCAGTCCGCAACCGCAAGCGCCGTGAGTGCGCCGTTAAAGCCGGGCAAACCGGCATCGAGTGAAGAAGGAGTCGCACCCATCAACAGATGGCCGCCACTGGCAAGCGCGGCGCCCGATAACGCCCAGAAGGCATGTCGCCGGGAAGATGTTGCGATGCCCGCAATGATGAGCAAGCCCGACACCGTGCCGGAAGCGAACGTCGTTTGTGCAACGCCGGCGAGCACGCCATGAATCGCTTCGAGATACGAGGCCGCACCCACGCCATTCTGCGCATCTGGATGCGCAGCAAGCCGGACCAGCGGAAGCCATGCCCATGTCACGATCAGACACGGGCTCGAATAAAGACCCAGACGAAACCTGCGCAGCAAGCGCCGCCACGGACGGAGCATCCACGCGGTTGCGGTTGCAGCAAGAATAGCGGCTGCGGCGGCGGTCGCATCGTCGGCGATGAACGTGAATGCCGCCAGCGCGGCCAGCGCGCCATTGAAGCCGTGCAGGCCAGCGCGCGTATCGTGCTCGTCATAGCCTGCCAGCACGGCGCTGACATTCGCGGCAACTGTGCCGATGAGCGCCGCGCAAGCGAGCCGAAGGTCGCAGACCAGCAGCGCAGCGAGCACGCATGCGCCCGTCACGGCATTGCCCTGCAGCACGATCTGCCCCAGGCTTCGCAGCAGCGTGCGTAGCGCAGTGGATTCGGCCTGGGTGGTTGCAGCGTACATGTCGGATAACCGGGAGATCACGCGCGAAGCGCCCGGCGCGGTCAGCAGAATGAAACCGCGAGCATAGGTCACAAGCGTCGCATCCGGGATGTTCAGGTGTTGATAGTGGCTATTTGCGTGGCCTTGCGCCGAGGGGGACGCAAGCGGCAAGACACAGGATTGTGCGAGGATGACGGTGCGCGGTGTGCAGGCGCCAGCATGCGTACGTGGCCTGCAACTGCTTCCGCCAACTTGTCAGCCAGGAGGCATCGACATGCGTGAAGTACGCTGGGCATCGGAAGAAGGAGACGGCATCGAACACCTCGCGCTCGATGCACGCGGTGACGGGTTCTTCGTAGAGAGCGCCGTCGTTGGACAGCGCTATGGACGTTCGTACGGCCTCTGCTACAGCGTAACCTGCGATCTGCAATGGCGTGTCACCCACGCGTATCTGAAGATCGCCGGTGGCGGCGCGCTCGAACTGCATGGTGACGGCGCAGGCCACTGGCGCGACGGCGAAGGCCACACGCTGGATGCGATCGAAGGTTGTATCGACATTGATATCGCCGCTACGCCGTTCACCAATACGCTGCCGATCCGTCGACTTCAACTCGCGCCGGGTGCGCGCCAGCCCATTTCGGTGGCGTATATCTCGACGCCGGATCTCGCCGTCACACGCGTTGAGCAGGCGTATTCCTGTATCGACCTCGACCGCGAGTATCGTTACGAAGGCATTTTCCGCAATTTTGCAGCCAACATGAAAATCGACGAAGACGGTCTGGTCATCGACTATCCGACACTGTTCAGACGCCTCCCGACACCCGGTCCCTGAAACCCTCGCCACGTTCGTGTTGTGCAGCGAAGCGATCGATGCGCCGCAATCGATGCGGGATCACGCAGCACAACGCAGTGCCCCGCGTCGATTTCCTCGCGAAGGCTTTCATAACACGGCGTTTAAGCCTTGCGGCCGACGTCCTGCGGCGGCGTATCGGCACCTGCGCCGAGCGCTCGCTGCATCAGTGTTGTGTCGAGCCAGCGCCCGTGCTTGAAACCGACAGCCTTCAACGTACCGGTCAGTTCGAAGCCGAGACTGCCGTGTAGCGAGATCGACCCGCCGCTGCCACCATCGGCGATCACGGCGATCATCTGCCGCCACGGGCCCAATTCACACCGCGTAATCAGCGCCTGCAACAGGATGCGGCCGATGCCACGCCCGCGAAATGCATCGCTGACGTAGATGGAGTCTTCAATCGTGTGCCGGTACGCCACGCGCGGCCGGTAGGGCGTCGCGTAACAGTAGCCTGCAACGACGCCGTCGATCTCCGCGACCATATACGGCAGGCCGTGGCCGAGCACCGATTCACGTCGGGCGCGCAGGTCGTCGACCGAGGGCGGCGTTTCTTCGAACGATGCGACGCCCGTCAGCACGTGGTGCGCGTAGATGGCCTGAATGGCCGGCAGATCGGCTTCGGTTGCATCGCGTACGAGCGGCGCGGCGGTGTCGGATAAAGCGTTGGGTCGGGTGTGGGATGCTTCGTTCATGCGTGTCCTGTCATGGCGCTACGGTGCGAGCTTCAACTATGCCCGTAGTGCGCGCGAATTTGAAGCCGCTCAAAAATCTGCGCGACACCCGCCGTCTTTTTCATGCATGAAAAACGTAAGGCAGAGCATGTGCCCGGCAGACCCATGACGTTTGCGCATGTCATCCACGTGGTATATACCTTCGTACGTGACGTAATCCGTGAAGCTGACAGGGAGCATGCATGAAATCTGGCCGCCGCCTCCGCGTTACTAGCGGCTGGCGCGACCAGGAGGCGGTTCAGGGTTCAGCTATGTGAGTACATGTCCTGATTCGACGCCCGATGCGCGTAGTGCCGATGATGCTTCGGCTTGTGCTTAGTCTTCGGGGCTTCGGTGGCGCTCGCGTTGTGTGGCGCGGGTGCCGGCTGCGTTTGTGCCTGCGGCTGCGTTTGTGTTTGTGTTTGTGTTTGCTTCGGCGTGGAACCAGACGGCGACGCGGGATGTGCGTTGCCCGGCTGCACGGTTGTCTGGCCTTCGCCGAAGCGATACGTCTGCGACGTTTGTGCCTGAGCGGCAACGGATAGCGCAGCGAGCGCGAAAGCGGCGAATGTCAGGGATTTCGAAAGCTTCATGAGCCCTCCGTTCAAAGCGAGGGCGACAGCATACCGCAAGGGCCTCCCGATGCTGCGTCAGCCAGTCGCGCGGCGCTGATGGGTGGCGCGCACGCGACAAAGGTGAGGAAAACCAGGAGCCGCCCGCGCTTTCTTAACCCGCCGTTCGCGGTGCAGGCGCGCTTTTCGCAAATCGCCGCGCGCCGCCGACACACGCCACCACCACGACCGTCACGACAATCATCGCAGGAGGCACCTGCTCGTGCAGCAGCAGCGCGGCGAGCATGAGCCCGAAGAACGGTTGCAGCAGCTGCAACTGCCCCACGCCAGCGATGCCGCCGAGCGCCAGCCCGCGATACCAGAACACGAAGCCGATCAGCATGCTGAAGAGCGATACGTATGCGAGTCCCCAGAGCGCTGCGTGGCTCACGCCTGCGAACGACGCGGGCCATGCCCACCAGGTCAGCGGCATCATCAGCGGCAACGACAGCACCAGCGCCCACGAAATCACCTGCCAGCCGCCGAGGTGACGTGACAGCCGCGCGCCTTCCGCGTAGCCGAGCCCGCACACGATAATCGCGGCCACCATCAACGCATCGCCGAGCGGCGAAGCGTGATCACCGTTGCGCAGTGCAAAGGCGACCACCGACGCGCTGCCAATCGCGGAAAACAGCCAGAATGCCGGCCGCGGCCGCTCACCGCCGCGCAGCACGCCAAAGATCGCCGTCGAAAGCGGCAGCAAACCAATAAACACCACAGCATGCGCGGCCGTGATGTGCTGCAGCGCAAGCGCGGTCAACAGCGGGAAGCCGATCACGACGCCCAGCGCAACCACGACGAGCGGCAACAGATCACGGCGGGTCGGGCGCGTCTCGCGAAACAGCACCAGCAACGCAAGCGCCAGCGTGCCGGCGATCGTCGCGCGCGCGACGGTCAGGAAGATCGGATCCAGCCCCTCGATCGCGATGCGCGTCGCGGGCAGCGAGCCGCTGAAGATAAGTACGCCAACCAGTCCGCTGAGCCAGCCGTTGCCTGTCTTTTTCATGAGTAATGTTCGATGCCAGGTCAAAACGTCGAGCATCCTCTCTCGCGAGATAAAGCGTAAGCTACGGATCAGTACAATTCGAGCAAACTGTACCGATCAAGGAGCAGTACGGATGGCGGAAGATGACAGGGTCAGCTCAGCAACTGCCGGCACGCGCGTCGCGCTGGTGATGAACACATTGCGCGAGCGCATCGCCAGCCGCGCGTTGATGCCGGGCGCGCGCGTGCCGTCGATCCGCACGATGACCGAGACGCTGGGCGTGTCGAAATCGACCGTGGTCGATGCGTACGACCGGCTTGTCGCGGAAGGCGCGATCGTGTCGCGGCGCGGCTCGGGTTTCTTCGTTTCCGGTCACGCGCCGCCATTTGCACTCGCTGATATCGGCCAGCGGCTCGATCGCGATGTGGATCCGTTGTGGCTCACGCGACAATCCCTCGAAAGCGACGCGAAAGCGTTGAGGCCCGGTTGCGGCTGGATGCCGGCCGCGTGGATGCCGGAAGAGGGCGTGCGTCGTGCGTTGCGGGCCATTGCGCGCGATTCGCATGCGCCGCTCGTCGAATACGCATCACCACGCGGCTTGCCCGCGCTGCGCCAGCATCTGGCGTGGCGGCTGTCGCAGCATGGTCTCGATGCGCCACCCGAGCAGATCGTGCTCACCGATGGCGGCACGCACGCGCTCGATCTCGTCTGCCGTTTTCTGCTCGAACCGGGCGATACGGTGTTGATCGACGATCCCTGCTATTTCAACTTTCAGGCGCTTCTGCGTGCGCATCGCGTGCGCATCGTGAGTGTTCCGTACACGCCGTCAGGACCTGACCTTGCGCAGTTCGAGCAGGCGTTGATCGGGCATCGTCCGCGGCTCTATGTGACGAATTCGGCGATTCACAATCCGACCGGGGCGACGCTGGCGCCTGCAATCGCGCATCGTCTGCTCAAGCTCGCGGGCGAGCACGATCTGCTGATTGTCGAAGACGATATCTTCGCTGACTTCGAGGATGAACCTGCGCCGCGGCTCGCCGCGTTCGATGGCTTTGCGCGCGTGGTATCGATCGGCAGCTATTCGAAGACGCTGTCGGCCGCTGTGCGCTGCGGTTACATCGCGGCGCGTGCCGACTGGATCGAGCCGCTGATCGATCTGAAGCTCGCGACGTCGTTCGGTAACGGCGAACTGGCAGCGGGTGTCGTGCATCGTCTGCTGGTGGACGGCACGTACCGGCGCCATCTCGATAGCATGCGCACACGGCTCGCCGACGCGATGGGCGACACTGCGCGCCGTCTGACGCAGACAGGTCTTCTCATCTGGACGCGGCCACGCGGTGGCATGTTCATCTGGGCGCAGTTGCCTGGTGCACTCGATGCCGCGCGGGTCGCGCGGCATGCGCTCGCGGAGAACGTCGTGTTCGCGCCGGGCAACGTGTTCAGCGCGTCGCAATCGGCGCCGGGATTCCTGCGTTTCAACGCATCGCAATGCACGCGGCCAAAGGTATACGAAGCGCTGCAGCGCGCGATGGAACGCGCGGCCCGCGATACGTGATATCGCGGGATGTTGCACGCACAACCATCGTCAGGCGGCGTCAACCGGTGTCCCGGCCGCCATGAAATGCCGCCCTCGCGTTACTGCTTTCCACACAGCAACAGCAACCGTTCCTGGTCAGTGCATGGGCGCTTTGGCGACTTTGCGGGTTCATCCGTCGCGGGGGCGTTAGTCGCTGCGACTGCGGTCCTGTGCGCGAGGCACACGCGCAGCCGTTTCTCCACCGGCGGATAGTATTTCCATCCTTTGCCGAGGTTCGGCAGTTCCATCTTCACCTGTTTCCACTTCGGATGACCGTGTTCCTGAAGGTTGTCGAAGTTCGCGCAGAGCGAATCGGCGAACCGGTTGAGATTGCCGACGGTGTCGCGCAGGTTGTAGTCGTAAGTCACGAGGAAGGCTTTTACCGTCAGCGTCTGCACGTCTTCCTTCAGCCAGTTCGGATAGCTCGACGCGCGGATCGTCGCCGGGAAATAGGTCTGTTTTGCGCGCACGGTTTCTGGCGCGGCCGGATCGACCTTGAGCACGCGGATCTGCTCCAGCAGTTCGGGATTCATGTCGGTGAAGAGCTTGGCCGGCTGTCCCGCGACGACTATGGCAACGTCGATCTTCTTCACGATCAGCGCGGCGAGCGCATCCTCGTTCGATAGATGTTGCGCGTACTGATCGGGAACGGACGTGCCGAACATGAGACGGTATAGCGTGGTCGCCGACTGCGCGGTGCCGCTGCCAATCAGCCCGATGCTCATGTTCTGGTTCTTGATCTCGTTGATCGTCTTGAGCGGAGAGTCGGCACGCACGACGAAATAGATTTCCTCGTCATAGAGCGGCATGATCAGACGCAACGGGCGAATGGTTGTGCCCGCATCTGTATTGCCGCCGTTCGCCATGTCGACGTAAGCCTGATATACGTCCGACTGCACGAGCGCGAGCTTCACGCCAGGCTCGAAGCGCATGCGCTGCACGTTCTCCGCCGAGCCCTTGGACGGCACCACTTCGAGGTCGATACCGGCGGATGGCGCGACCCATTTCGCGAGGTCCGCGCCAATCTGGATGTACGTACCGCGCTCCGGTCCCGTGACGATCTTGTAGTGCGCGTTGTCCGCCAGCGCCGCCGACGACGCCAGCGCCAGTCCGACACATCCCGCCAGAATGATCTTGAACATGGTCTCCACCTTTTCTGTCTGGTTGTAACTGACACTCGCGCAATGGCACGCGAAGCGTCGAATCCGGTCTTGAATGTTATGGGCGGGGGGGCCTCGCCTGTGCATGTTGTCTGATGTGCTGGTTCATGACGTCACGGCGTCATCGCTTCAACGCACCGACGACGCAGTGGATGCCTTCGCCGGATGACTCCAGCCCGATTCGCGGATCGCGCGTTCCTGTGCGTCGATGCTGCTGGTGTCTGTTGTCGTCGTCTGCGTCGATGTGGTCGGGGAAACTGGAGCCGGCGCGGGTGTGGCTGCGGCTGTGGCATTGGGCGTCGGCGTGGGCGTAGCCATGGCTGTCGTGCGCGGCGGTGTGTTCACCGGCGCGGAGACCATGGGTCGACGCGCCACGGGCGGACGCGCCACGCGCGCGGGCGGTGCGGCTGCGGCCACGGCCGGTGCGGTCGCAGCCGCACCGCCGCGCGCCGTCGGCAACGCGGGGGAATTCCAGCCTGCCTCACGGATTGAACGTTCCAGCAGCGCCTTGACGCCGGGATTGGTTGCATCGACAGCGAGCGCATCTGATGCGTTGTGCCGCACGCAACTCCATAGACGGTCCTGTACGCAAGAGTTCGCCGCGCGCACAAAAGCGTCGCGCTTCAACATGCGTTGCAGCAGATCCTGCTGCATCAACCGTGCTTCGGCGTTATCGGGCTGCGTCGCCAGCGCTTCTGAGAGCGACGCCTGCGCGCCTGCCAGATCGCTCGCCTCAAGACTCGCGCGCGCCGCCTGTAGACTTTCGGGGACGTCGCGATGTCGCGTCAGGGCGCGAGCGGGCAGAGGCGGCACGACCGGTGTCGCCGCGACGGCAGCCGCGGGCGCCGCGGAGGGCAACGGCGGCAAGGTCGGGATGGGCGGTATGGACGGCGACGCAGCCACTGCCTGCCGCGTCGACGGGGCAGGCGCCGCGGGTGTCACCTTCGCAACGGGGGCAGCCGGAGCAGCCGGCGTTCGAGCCGGCGCAACAGGCGCGATCGATGCGACGCTTTCCGACGGACGCGCCGACGACGCACCCTGATAAGGCTGGATACTGCCGCTCGTGCTGGTGGTGGCCGGTTCGTCGATTGCAGAGTCGGCCCTGTGTTCGCTGAAGAGCGTGTAACCCGCGTAGCCGAGCGCAAACAGAAAGAAGCTCAGCACGAGCCCCTTGCTGAAAATCCAGCGGCCCACGCTGCGCCATATGGGCTCCGGCATGCTGAGCGGAGGAACCGGCGTATCGGGTAGCATCAGCGGCTGCGTGTGACCGGCCGGCTGCGGAACGTCCCCTGGCAAACCGGATGGAACATCCGGCGCGCGCGGCGGATGCGGATGAGCGAGCGCGTCGGCCTTCAGGCGCACGCCGTAAGCGACTGCGTGACTGGCGCCGCACCATGGACACGTTTCGTCAGGCGGATACAGCGCGCCGCCGCAACGTTTGCATGGCGTCGGGAATGTCTGGCCGGGACGAGTCTGGGTGGACATGCGTTCAACCCACCAGTTATACGCTGTGCCTCTGAACGGCACGCTTCAGATCACCATCAGGGCGACCTGCAGCATCTGCGTGATTCACGGTACATATGCACTGGTCGACGGACGAACCGAAGAAGATTCGGGGGTCGCCTGAGTGCAATATGTGTCGTTTCAGCGCCAACGTCAATCGCCGTTGTCACCTACCGCACACATCGGACACGGATACGTCAGGAGGACGATTAATACAGACGATTTTTGTATGCACCACATCACAGCACACTGGATGCCAGGCGGCCTGGTCAGATGAATGTTGACTGTCCGTACGGCCGGACGCGTAGTACGTCCGGCCGTTTCGAGGCGGGGAATGCCTGCCGCAGTCAATGATGTTTGCGCAGCGGAACATCCTTGAACAGCAACGCCAGCACGAACGCAAGAACGACCACGCATGCCGCGACAAAATACACGGTATGCAGCGCGCCCGCGAATGCCTGCAGATAGTCGTCGCGCAGCGCAGCCGGTAGCTGGTGGATCGTCGCCGGTCCGAGCGACTGCGGCAATTCCGTGCCTGCCGGAATGAGATCGCTCAGGCGCGAGCGAAGCTGGCTCGAAAACACCGCACCGAACGCAGCGACTCCCACCGAGCCACCGATCGAACGGAACAGCGTTGCACCCGATGTCGCAACGCCCATGTGCCGGAATTCGACCGCGTTCTGCGCGGCGAGAACCAGCACCTGCATCACCATGCCGAGCCCGAAGCCGAGCAGGCCCATGTAGATATACATCACGTAGATGGGTGTCGAAATTTCCAGACGCGCAAGCAGGATCATCGCGACGGCGACGAGGAACGTGCCCGCGATCGGAAACATCCGGTATTTACCGATCTTGCTGATCGCGCGACCTGTGATGACAGACATCACGAGCAGGCCACCCATCATCGGCAGCATCTGCATACCGGCTTCTGACGGCGTCGAGTTTTTCACGACCTGCAGATACACAGGCAGGAACGTGACCGAACCGAACATCGAAACGCCAACAATGAAGCCGATCAAACAGCTCAGCAGGAACGTGCGGTTCCTGAAAAGCTCCAGCGGCATGATCGGTTCCACTGCGAGGCGTTCTTCATAAATGAACCCACCGACGCACACGAGGCCGACCGCGAGCGTGAACCACAGTTGCGGCGAACTCCACGGCAGGATCGTGCCGCCCTGACTCGTGAAGAGGATGATGCAGGTCAGCGCGGTAGCGAGAAAGCCGGCGCCCATGTAATCGATCGCATGCTTGATGTGCTTCGTATGCGGCTTGAAAACGGCGGCGATGACGAGCAGCGCGCCAATGCCGAGCGGCAGATTGATATAGAAAATCCAGCGCCACGACAGATGCTCGACGAGGAAGCCGCCGAGCAGCGGACCAATGACGGTCGCAAGGCCGAACACGCCACCGAACATGCCCTGATAGCGGCCACGGTCGGCCGGTGGAATGACGTCGCCGATCGCTGCCATCGTGACCACGAGCAGGCCGCCGCCGCCGAGACCCTGTAGCGCTCGCAGCAGGATCAGCTGCGTCATGTCCTGCGCGGCGCCACAGAGCGCGGAGCCGACGAGGAACAGCACGATCGCTGTCTGCAAGACGATCTTCCGGCCGAACAGGTCGCCGAATTTGCCGTATAGCGGCACGACGATCGTCGAAGCGAGCAGATAGGCCGTGACGACCCACGACAGGTTCTCGAGGCCGCCCAGTTCACCGACGATCGTCGGCAGGGCGGTCGAGACGATTGTCTGGTCGAGCGCGGCCAGTAGCATGACGAGCAGCAGGGCGGGAAACAGGATGTGTAGCGGCGGGTGCGATGCGGTATTCGCGGACGAAGGCGCATCGACGTGGGTTTCATCGACGCTCAGTGAAGTGGACTGATCCATGTGCCGGTGATGTCGCTTGATATTAATTAATGTGAAGATTAATATATGCGATATCAGACGTATCGTCAAACGGATATGGCACAGAGAAAAATCGGAGGCGGCGCGGCGCAAAGTGAGCATGTCGCTGGCAACGCAGATGTCGCCGACGCCGGCGCCGGGGCGGTGACGGGCGGCGTTGCCCCGCGGCGTCCCGGGCGACCGACGGGCAGCGCGCGAGGGCCGGAACAGCGTACGAGGCTGCTCGATGTGGCGCTGGCGCTGTTCGCGCGGCAGGGCATCGTCGATACGACGCTTGGCGCCATCGCGCGCGAGGCCGGCGTCACGCCGGCGATGGTTCACTACTACTTCAAGACGCGCGACCAGTTACTGGACGTACTCATCGACGAGCGTTTCATGCCGCTGCGCGCGGCGCTGGGCGGCGCGTTCGAGGCAAATCCTGATGATCCCGTCGCAGCGATTACCCAGCTGGCGCGGCGTCTTGTCGATGTCGCGATCGAATATCCATGGTTCCCGCCGCTTTGGGTGCGCGAAGTGATCAGCGAGGGCGGACTGCTGAAGCAGCGCATGCACGCGCGGTTCGGCGACGCGCACCAGAAAGCGTCAATCGACTGCATCGCGAAGTGGCAGAAAGCAGGGCGGCTCAACGCGAATCTGGAGCCGTCGCTCGTTTTCCTGTCGCTGCTCGGCCTGACCATCCTGCCGCTCGCGACATCGAAGGAATGGCGTAACGACCCGATCCGTCGACAGATCACCGCCGACGACATTGCCCGCCACGCGATCGCGTTACTCACGCACGGCGTCGGACCGAATATCACGACGCGCTGAGCGAAACCGGAATCGAAGCTGATGCGGCACGCATCGTGCTGAAAACGGTTGAATTCAGAACGTCGACTTCGCGTGGCGCCGGACGCGTTTCTGGTGGCCGGTTGCATGGGCCCGCGTTACAACCCGGGCGGGAGCAGAATCCGCGTATGTGGGCGCGCTGAAAGAGACCGGCCGTGCGTTTCTGTGCCGCCGGACAACTACGGCGGCAATCCGCGAGAGGGACTCGCGACGACATGAAACCCTGTAAAAATGACGTACAGTGCGCATTTTTTCATGCGCGTTTTCATGTCCTCGCCTTGATCCCGCGCTATCGTCCGCTACGCTTCACGTAATGCGGTAGTGTCGAGAGTGGTCGACAACGCGATGCGCGCGCACGCCGCTCAACGCAAAAATGGTTGCAACCCGTCGCGCGAAATCGGGTCCTACCTGAACGTAGCGCGCCGGTTCATCCATGCAACAGTTGCGCGTGACCGCCTAACCTGTCTATATAGCAACAAAGCAAAATGAACGGAGAGTTGAGACTCGATCAAGCAACGATCGTGCTCGTCGAGGATGACCCGCAGAGCCGGGAATCACTGGCGAGCCTGCTTGAATCGGAAGGGGCACGCGTCGTCGCGGTCGCGGACGCGGAAGAAGGTGTCGAGGCGGCGGTCCGGTTGCTACCGGATGCGATCGTCTGCGATATCGATTTGCCCACGATGGACGGTTTCTACCTGATCCAGCGCCTGCGCGACCACGAGATTCGCGGTGACCATTCGCCTACGGTGGCGGTTGCGCTCACCGGTCACACCGACGACACCTACCGCCTGCGAAGTATCGGCGAGGGCTTTCAGCACTTCATGACGAAACCGGCCCGGCCGGATGCGCTGGTCACGCTGCTGCGTGACGCGATCGAGGCGCGTGCGGCAGGTTGATTTTCGTGTGAAGTAATGCGGTAACCCGTGGGGCAGGCGCGAGCCTGCTTCGCTGCATGACGCGTGGCGTCAATCGCTGGCGATTTCCGCGTTTTTCGCGGGCCTGGTGTCGGGTTTGGCGTCTTTAGCGGCGTTCGCCGCCTGACACGCGGCGCAGAGGCCTTTCAGTTCGATTTCATCGCTGGCGAGGCTGTAACCCGCATCTTCGATCTGTGCGACGAGCGCCTGGCGCAACTTCGGTTGATGCAGTTCTGTGACGTTGCCGCATTGCTGGCACACCACCAGGATGCCGTGCTGGCATTGCGTCAGATCGTGGCAAACCGTGAACGCGTTGATCGACTCGATCCGGTGCACCAGTCCGGCCGACAGCAGAAAATCCAGCGCGCGGTACACCGTGGGCGGCGCCGAGCCGGGATGGATCTGACGCATGTCGTCGAGCAGCGAATACGCCTTCGTCGCCCGACCCGATGCGAGCAGCAGTTCCAGCACCTTGCGGCGGATCGGCGTCAGTTTCTCGCCGCGTTCGCGGCAATATTCTTCCGCCAGCGCGAGCGCCGCCTCAGGCGAGGCGGCGGCTGCGGGCCCGTGGTCGTGATCGTGCGCAGTCGTGGAGGAGGCGTTCTTCATGCGTCGATTATACGGGGCATCGCGAACTTCGATCGAACTGCGCTGCCAGCTCGCGCCCGGCCGCCTCGTCGCCCATGTCAGCCGTTCAGGTCAGCGGCAGATCGATGAACTTCCTGAAGCCCGGACGGTTTTCCAGCCGCGAATACCAGCGCTCCAGATTCGGCATCGACGGACGCTCGATGCCTTCGAGACCGAACCAGCGCTTCGCGTAAGCGCCGAGCACGATGTCGGCGTGCGTGAAGTGGTCGGTTTCGAAGAAGAAGCGGCCGGCCAGATGCGAGTCGAGCTGCTTCCAGAGCGCGCTGACGGCTTGCACGTTGTTCTCTAGCGCAGCCTGATCGCGGTCGGCGGCCGGTGTGCGGACGATCGACCAGAACACGGGCCGCTCTGCGGGCTGCAGCGTACTCAGCGACCAGTCCAGCCAGCGGTCGATGCCCGCGCGGATTTTTGGATCGGCGGGGTACAGCAGGCTCGACGGCGGTCCATACTGCAGCACCAGATAGCGCAGTATGGAATTCGACTCCCACAGCACGTAGTCGCCATCGACGAGCGTCGGGACCTTGCCCGTCGGATTCATTGTCAGATAGTCGGGCTCGCCGTTGCGGCCGAACTGCATGCCGGCGTCGATACGTTCGTACGGCAGCGACAGCTCATCGCAGCACCACAAAACTTTCTGGACATTGACCGAGTTGGCCCGTCCCCAGATCGTAATCATTCGGCAGTTTCTCCTGGAAGGCAAAGCGCTGCGTATAACCGCAGCGTCAAACTGTTAACGATACACGAGGAAGGCTGTTTTTACCGATCGTGGGAACATCGCTGCGTACAATATATCCACTTCAAAGTGACGAGGCATCGCATGGCCCGCATAGTCCCCGACGACTGGAAAAATCTCGCCGCCACCGGCGCCGCTTCCCGTGAACGCGAAACGCTGGCGCTGCTCGAGCACGCGTTGTCCGACGACTACACCGTCTATCACGGTGTGCACTGGACCCGTCTGAACCAGGGCTTTTCCGTGTTCGGCGAAGCGGATTTCGTGATCGTCAGCCCGTCAGGGCGCGTGATGATCATCGAGCAGAAAACCGGCTTCCTGCGCGAGACGCCAAAAGGACTCGTCAAGGTCCACATGCAGACCGAACGCAACGTGGCAATTGCACTTGCGCGAACGGTCGAAGGCATGCATCGCCGCTTCACGGCGGCGTTCGGCGCGAACACGTATTTCATCGAGGAACTGCTGTACTGTCCCGACCACGTCGTGAAAGACGCAGCGATTGCCGGCGTGAACCCGGCGCGCATCGTCGATGCGACGCGCAAGGACCGGCTCGCCGCGATCATCCGCGACGCGTTGCCGGCTGACGAACCCCGTCTGCCTTGCGCGGCGAAGATCCACCACTTTCTCGCAGACGAACTCGCGCTGACGCCGGACGCGAGTGCGCTCGTCGGCCAGGCGGGCACACTCGTCACGCGTCTTGCGGGCGGCCTCGCGACGTGGGCGCGGCGGCTCGAATTCGCGCCGTTCCGTCTGCGCGTGATCGGCACGGCCGGGTCGGGCAAGACGCAGCTCGCGGTGCAGGTCATGAAGGACGCGGTCGCGGAAGGCCGGCGCACGCTGTACGTGTGCTTCAACCGGCCGCTCGCGGATCACATCGCGCGCGTTGCGCCGCCCGAGGCGAAGGTCGCGAACTATCACCAGCTATGCGACTGGATCGCACGCGATGCCGGACGTGCACCGGATTTCGACGCGTCGAACGTATTCGAACAACTCGAGACCACGTTCGCGCAATCTCCGATCGATGAGCGCTGGCAGTTCGATGTGGTGATCGTCGATGAAGGGCAGGATTTCCAGCAGCCATGGGTCGCGGCCATCGAACGGCTATTGCGGCCGGGCGCGGCGTGGTGGTGGCTCGAGGATCCGCTGCAGAATCTGTATATGCGTGCGCCCGTCGAGCTGCCCGGCTGGACGACGCTCAAGGAGACCACGAACTATCGCAGCCCGCGCGACATTCTCGATTACGTGCGCGATCTCGTCGGTGCGTCGGCGCCGCTAGCGGCAGGGCTCACTTCAGGCAGTCCGTTCGACGGCTCGGACACTTCGTTTTCGACCTACGACGAGGCCAACCCCACGGAAGGCAGCATCGATGCAACGAAGCGCGCCATCACGCACGCGCTCGGGCTTGGCTTTCGCAAGCAGGACATTGCGGTGCTGTCGTTTCGAGGACGGGAAGGTTCGGCAATGACGGCGCTCGATCATCTCGGCCCGCACCGTCTGCGCAGTTTTACCGGCAAATACGATCTGTTCGGCAACCCGGAGTATCGCGAGGGCGACGTGCTGCTGGAGTCGATCTATCGCTTCAAGGGGCAATCCGCGCCGTGCGTGATCCTCACCGAAGTCGATTTCGATCAGTTCGACGAGCGCATTGCGCGCAAGCTGTTTGTCGGCGCGACGCGCGCGACGATGAAACTGATTGTTGTCGCTACGCAGCGCGCGGCGCGACATCTGCGTGCGCCGGAAGCAGACTGACACGTGCGATGCAGCGGATGCGGACCTGCGCAAACGCGCGCAGGCCGCGTCGGTATGAAAACCTCAACGCCACGCCGACGCACCCACGAGTGTCCCGCTGTGCGCGATCGCATCCCACCAGATCACCCGCAGCAGCGGCGCCTGCTGTGAGATCAGGATGGCCTGCACCGGATCGCTTTCGATGAAGTGCGTGACGCCACAGCGCAACACGGCCGCCGCCTTGTGCGCCGCTGCGCCTGCGGGGGTGTGATCGTGAAGCCCGGCTGCACGCATTACGAGTTCGAGATGACCGAAACCATGCCGGTCGAGCCACGCCTGCGTGCGTGCGCGGTCCATTTCTGGCCGGCCGGTGACAATCGCGCGCGTATGTTGCAGGTCGATACCCGGCAACGTCTCGAAGGGCAGCAGCAGGTCGCGTTCGTTCAGCGCGGCTTCGAGGTCGGCGTCGTAGCGCGCGGACGGCACGTCGGGTAACAGGATGCCGTCGAGGTCGATCGCATACGTCGCGTAGTCGTGATCGTCGGCCATCGGGGCGCGGCGGCCCGCTTCGCTCGCGGTCCAGTCGTCGCGATAGCGAGCGGTATGCGCCTGGCGCTCCCACGGGAAAAGCGCGAAATAGCCGCGCGCATCAAGCGAGAAATCGGGCTTCGTACGGCTCAGTTCGTCGAACGCGCCGGTCAGCGTGCGCACGACGAGCCCATGCCGTTCGAGAAACGCGATGCAGTCGACGAGCGTGAAGCCGCGCCCCGCGATGTCTTCGCACAGCAGGATCTTCGAGCCCGGCACGGGCATGGGTAGCGAGGAGTCCCACGTGACCTCGCGCGTTGCGCGTTCGTAGCGCAGGAACGCGACCGGCACGCCGACCGCATGCGACACCATCAACGCCAGCGGCGCGCCCCCGCGCAGAATGCCGGCGACGGCGCCAAAGCCCTCGTCGAGCAATGCGGGTTGCAGCGATTCGATCCAGTGATCGAGCTGTTCGTACGTAACGGGAAGAACCGGTTTGTTCATGAGTCGACTGGCCGGCCGCGCGCGATGCGCGTCGGCCTTGTGCGGTAGCGGTGCGGGCATTTCTTTGCCGGCGGCGTTTGGCGATATTATGCCGGTGTTCCGGAAACCCGTTGCGTGGCCAAAGGGACCGCGAATTTATAAAAAAGGACCGTCGAAACATGCGTTACCCGAAAGCCCTGATGTGGGCGTTCCTTGCACTGGCTGTCGTTGCCCGCTCCGCATCGGCCACACCGTTGACGCTCGACGTGAAGGGCGCGATCACACAGACCAACGACGCCGCGCACACCGTCTTTCACTTTTCGGAAGCGCAACTGCTGGCGCTGCCCGCGCATTCGATCACGACATCGACGACGTGGACGCCGAAATCCACCTTCACGGGGCCATCGCTGTCGGACATTCTGGCGAAGGTGGGCGCACGCGGCACGACGCTCGAAATCCACACGCTGGATGACTACATCTGCACGGTGCCCGTGGCGGATGCGGCGCTATACGGTGTGATTGTCGCGTACAGCATGAATGGCAAACGTCTGAAGGTCAGCGATTTCGGTCCGCTGTTCCTCATTTATCCGCGCGACGCGTTTCCCGCCGAACTCGAAGGCGGCGTTGGCGACGCGAAATTCGCATGGCAGATCAAGGCGATCGTCGTCAAATGAAACAGCCGCCGCCGACGCCTTCCGAGGTGCCCGCGCCCCGGCGGTCGTGGCGGAGGTTCCTGTTCGTCGTGATCTGGCTGACCGCGCTTGCGCCGCCAATAGCGGCCGTCGGCTACTTTCTCTACGCGAACCTGCTCAATCCACGCGTCACGCTCCAGACGACCGGCGCGTATGACGGTTTCTACTGGGATGCGGCGCAGTTGCAGATCGCGTACACGCGCTTCCAGACCCAGTTGCTGCTCTATCAGACGGGCGCGGACCGTGATTACGCGGCAGTCCAGTTGAGCTATCAGGTGCTTCAGTCGAAGCTGAATGTGATGGCAGGCTCGACGCGCATGCTCGCATCGCGCCCTGCGCTGGCTGCGCGCCAGGAAGATGAAATCCAGAAAATCGCCGCGCTGCTCGATCTGCTCGACCCGGATATCGAGGCGCTGGAGCACGATCCTGGGCGCGTCGACCGGGTGGTCGCCGCGTTGCGCGCGCACTGGCCCGAGGTCAACGATCTCGCGCTCAGCCGTCGTGACGCGGATGTCCATGACCGCGAGGCGATGAACCACGATTTCGTTGCGAAGCGGCGTCTGCTGTTTGCCGCGGGGATGGTGCTGCTATTGCTGTCGTCGGCGGCGACGGTGCTGCTCGTGCTGAACGGCTATCGCAGAACGCGCCTGATCCGCCAGCAGCATGCCGCGCTTGCCGCGGAACATCAGGCGAGCCGCGCCGCACGTGAATCGAGTCTCGCGAAGGACACGTTCCTCGGCATGATCAGCCACGAACTGCGCACGCCGTTGCATGCCATCGTGTCGTCGATCGAGCTGCTCGGCTTCAATTTTCATTCGGAAGCCGACCGCAAGGTGATCCGCCGCCTCGAAACCGCCGCGCGACAGCTCGAAGCGCAGATGAAGGATCTGACCGATTACGCGCGGCTCGGTGCAGGCAGGCTTGAATTGCGACACGAGCAGTTCGATCCGCGCGAATTGCTGAATTCGATTGCCGACCAGAACGCGCCCGCAGCGAGTGCAAAAGGCCTCGCGTTCGAGAGCGACGCGGGCGCTTATATCGGTCTCGTCGAATCCGATCCGCACCGCATCCGGCAGATCGTGAACAACCTCGTCACCAACGCGATCCGCTATACCGAGAAGGGCAGCGTGCGCCTGCAACTCGTGCAGGACCCGACGCTGCTGTCGATCTTCGTCAGCGACACCGGGGCCGGCGTGCCGCAGGAACAGATTCCGCTGATCTTCAAGGAATTCACGCAGCTCGATGCGTCACGCGCTCGACGCTTCGAAGGCGCGGGCATGGGCCTCTCGATCGTGCAGGGGCTGGTTGATCTGTTTGGCGGAAGCATTCACGTCGAGAGTCGTGTGGGCGAGGGCACGACGTTCCGGGTGGCGATCCCGGTCGTGCCGGTGGCGGGCGCCGCAGTACCCGATGTGGCTGCGCGCGCGCCAGCCGATGGCGCGCGCGCCCAGGTGCTGATCGTCGACGACAACCCGCTGGTGCGCGACTCGCTAAGCGAGATGGTCGCGCACATGCAGTGCGACGCGGCGTCGACCGCGACCGTCGATGCCGCGCTCGCGTGGCTCGATACGCACCGCTGCGACGTGATCCTGCTCGATCTGTCGATGCCGGGTAAGGATGGTTATGCGTTCGTCGAGGCGTTCGCCGCGCGGGACGTGCCTTCGGGCCACGCGCCAGTGATCGCGGTCAGCGCCGACCTGCCGGGCCCCGATGCGTGCGGCCCGGCCAGGCCGTTCTTCGACTGTCTGCCGAAGCCGGTCCACTATGAAGAACTGCGCGCCGCGGTGCAGCGCGCACTGGCGGCGCGTCACACGGTGTGACGCGCGGCGGCCGGATTCTGGCTACAGGCGGTTCAACCGTTTCGACAGATCGGCGACGAGAATCGCCATGCGCGCCGGTTTTTCGTAGCAGGCGACATCGAAATTGCGGATCACGTCGCTGATTTCCGATTCGCTCGCCTTGCCCGTCAGCAGTTCGCCCGTCAGCACGAAGATCGGCGCATCCGGGTTTTCCGACGCGCGCACCGTGCGGATCGCCGAAGCGGACGTCTGGCTGCCGAACAGCCAGTCGATCACCACGCCGTCGAACACCTGCGTCTGCAACGCATCCGCGAACGCGGTGAGGCCATAGAACGCGGCCGCGCCAAAGCCGCTGCGCTCCAGGTAATCGCGCAGGTTGTCGGCGGAAGCCTGATCGTCGTCGACGACCGCGATCAGCGGCTTGTCCGTTTCCGCGCGACGCGGATAGATCTCGATCTTGTGGACTTCGAACGCGTTCTGATAGAGCGCACCGTCGTGACGCACGACGCGCCACTGTCCGAGCTTCGAGAACGCGATGAACTCCGGCCGGCTGCCGGGTTCGAGCGCCGCGCCGACCCATGCGGTACACGCAAGCTCGATCGCGCCGATGGAAAACACCGCTTCCTGCGCAATTGCGCCCACCATGCCCGGATCGAGCGACTGCGCGCCGAACAGTTGCGCTGCCGGCTCGCCGAAGGCTTCGGCGACCTTCTTGATCTGCGAGAGCGTCCACGGGCTGTTGCCGCGCAGCTTGCGGTGCCCCTGCGAAAAACTCAGATCGAGGATGCGGCAGAGCTCGGTGGTCTGCTGGCGTTTACCGATGCCGTGCCGGCTCATCAGTTCGCGGACGCGCTCGGCGACCGCGATGGAGTCGGGTGAGGTTGCTTCGTTGGCCATGCTGCGTGCGTGTCCGTCGATGTGAGTTGTCGGAACTGGAGGGTGGACGTTATCGGGCACGGACTGTCCGGCACGAATACGGTGCGGGCCGACCGGCCACGCGGGACGAGCACATTTCAACATCTGAACCTGCCTGACCGCGCGTCGGCCAGCCAGCCCGACGACTTGTGAGTATCCGCTCTCCTCGGACACCGCGCAGAACGGTCCGTTCCGGCCATTTGCGCGCTTCCGCCGCGCCCGGCAGCGGCACGCAAGCGCGCTATTTTACCGATGAAAGTATTTAAATCGCATAAACGTAATGTGACTGCCGGTGATTTTGTGGGCTCGCATGGCCGCGGCGCGGCATGGGCGCGGCATTGGCGTTGCCGGAAGCGGTCTGAACGCGCCGATCTGCGTTCGGGGTGTTGCGGTCGGACGGTGTGCCTGCGAAGATGCCGCCGCACGCCTTTTCCTCCTGATCCACACGATGACGACAACCTATCCGCTGCATTCCGGCCTGACCCGCGCCGATGAATCGTTCCCTGCCGAGGCCGACGTGGTGATCGCTGGCGCGGGCATCATGGGCTGCGCGGCGGCGTACTATCTCGCCCGACGTGGCCTGAAGGCGGTTGTGCTCGACAAGTCGCGGATCGCCGGCCAGCAGTCGTCGCGCGCATGGGGCTTCGTGCGCCAGCAGGGACGCGAAGCCGCCGAAGTGCCGTTGATGATGGCCGGCATCCGTCTGTGGGAAGCGCTCGAGCATGAACTCGATTTCGACCTGGAATGGCGGCAGGGCGGCTGCATGTACGTTGCGAGCGAGGAGAGCGACTGGACGTCGTTCCAGCAATGGACAGACGTCGCGCGACAGTACGGGCTCGACACGCGCGTGCTGAACCGCGCGCAGATCGACGAACATGTGAGCGGTATGCAGGGCGCCGCGCTCGGCGGTCTCTACACGCCGACCGACGGCCAGGCCGAACCGCGCCGCGTCGCGGCTGCGTTCGCCGCGCGGGCGATCGAAGGCGGCGCGCGCTTTTTCGAAGGCTGTGGCGTCGTGGCGGTCGAGCGTGCGGCCGGCGCGATCACGGGCGTCGTGACCGAGCGCGGCACGATCCGCACGTCGCGCTTTATCTGCGCGGCGGGCGCGAGCAGCTGGCTGCTCCTGAAAACGCTCGGCCTCGAACTGCCGCAGCAGGCGGTGCGCGGCACCTGCATGCGCACCAACGCGCTGCCGCAGGTGACGGCGTCAACGTTCTGGGGGCACGGTCTTGGCATCCGTCAGCGCGCAAACGGCATGATCAATCTCGCCGACGACATGCAGGTCGACGTCGACATGACGCTCGGTCATCTGCGGGCGCTGAAGTGGTTTTTGCCGGAGCTGTGGAAGCAGCGCGAGAAATTCAGTTTCCATCTGAACGGCGCGATGTTCCGCGATCTGCGCGAGCGTCTGCCTGGCGGCGTGCCGGACAGCGAACGCGTGCTGTATCCACGCGATCCGCAGCCGCAGCCCGAACGCAGTCATGCGCCGCGCGCGCTGCGAAAACTCAAGGCGCTGTTTCCTGTGTTGAAAGACGCCCAGATCACCGAGGCGTGGGCGGGTTTGATCGACGTGCTACCCGACGGGATTCCCGTCATCGACGCACCTTCGGACGTCGGCGGCCTGATGATCGCGACGGGCTTTTGCGGCCACGGCTTCGCGATGGGGCCGATTGTCGGCAAATTGCTGGCGGAGTGGATCGATGAAGGACAGCCGTCGCTTGATCTCGCCGAATTCCGCTTGCAACGGTTTATCGACGGTACGATGAAACGGCCGCGCAGCATGCTGTGAGAAGCTACGCGCAGTCCTGCGCGCAGTCCGACCGGAACAAAGCCGGACTGCGTTGCCGCAACGCGCACGCCGCAACTGCACGCGCGCGCCGCGGCGCCCATCAGAAGATGTTGCGCAGACCGATCGCAACGCCGGTCTGGTTGCTGCGACCCGGCAATTCGACGTCGGCCGCACCTGAGACCTTGTTGAAGTCGACCGTACCGTAGACTTCCGTGCGCTTCGACAGCGCATATTCGGCCAGTGCGACGAACGTGTAGCGGTTGCCGCTGCCGACCTGGCCGCCGCCGATGGCCGCGTCCTTCATGTGGTCGTAGTAGGCCGCGCCCGTCAGCGCGAGCGCCGGGGTTGCCTGCCATGTCACGCCGGCGAACGGGCCGTCATCCTTGCGGCCGGAGCCCTTCACGATATCGACGCCAGGCACCAGCGGCTGCTGTGCGAGGACGCTGTCGACGAAGCCCGTGTCGTCCTTCGAATGCAGGTAGCCGACATACACCTTCGTCGTGCTGAACGCGTAGACCATGTTCGCGTTGAAGACGGTCTGCTTGTGGTTCGAGTTATCGCTGTTCTGCTGGGCGCCGGCGGCCACGCTGAGCGGCCCCATCACATACGAAACCGTCAGGCCGTACATGTTGCCCGCGCCGAGATGGCCCGGAATCTGACCGGAGAAGCCGCCAGGGCCCGTCGACTCGTAGTTCGTGCCGAACGAATACATGGCTTCGACGCTCAGACCCCCGAACGTGCCCGCGTACTTGATCGCGTTGTCTGCGTAGAGGCCCGCGCCGAGCGCTACAGGCAGCCACGCGTTTTCGAAATAGTTACCGACCGTCAGCGGATCGTAGACATCGGCGAGGATGTCGAAGAGCGGCGTCTTCTGGCGACCCAGCGTGACCGTGCCGTATTTGCTGTCGAGGCCGACATACGCCGCGCGATTGAACATACGACCGCTGTCCGCGAACGAGCCGTCCTGCAGGTTGATACCACTTTCGAGGCGGAAGATCGCCTTCAGGCCGCCACCGAGGTCTTCGGTGCCTTTCACGCCCCAGCGGCTGTTCGTGACAGCGCCGTTCGTCATGTACAGGCGGTTATCGTTATTCGCATTGGTGTTCGTCAGATACCGGACGCTCACGTCCGCGACGCCATACAGCGTGACGGAGCTTTGTGCGAAAGCCTGTTGTGAAGCGAGAGCAATGACTGCGCCACCCAGCGCGCCAGCGGTTTTAATGATTTTCATGCGGTTCCCTGCGGTTATTTATTTACTTTTAGCCTGTGGATGGCGGGTGGGCAGCGCCGCTTGTGGCCGCGCGCCCGTGCCCGTGATCCGGGCCGGGATCTTAGAGCAATAACGGCAGCGGATTAATATCGGGTAATCCGCTATTGAATAACGGGAATCAGACGAATGAAGCAGGAATCAATGCCGGTACTACGCCATTTCGATGTGCCGTATTACACGCAATGGGGCAGTCCGGAATGGGTGCGCGCGATTGTCGAGGACAACGCCGATCCCTGCGACGACCCCGCGTGGAGCCGCACTGGCTTTACCGAACCGGCGCGTTACCGCTTCTGGGCGAAGCGGCTCTGCGGGCTCACGTGCCTCGAATCCGCGCTGGACTTCTGGGGAATTGAACACGCGTCGCGCGCGGCGTTGCTGGACGAGGCATTGCGCCGCGGGGTGTATCGAATGCGCAACGATGGCGGCGTTGACGGATTGATTTACCGGGCGTTTGCGCAGTGGATGGCAGAGGCGTTCGGGCTGCGGGCAGAGGTGCTGCCGGAAGCCGGGATCGAAGAGATCGCGTCGCGGCTCGATGCCGATACGCTGGCGATTGTGTCGGTGAGTCCGGAAATCCGCTATCCGGATCGACCGAACGAAACGCGCGGCGGTCATCTGATTTTGCTGCACGGGCGCGATGACCGTGGCGTGTGGTTCCACAACCCGTCGGGCGTGGCGCCCTATCAGGCGGATGCGTATCTGCCGTTCGATACCATGAAGCGGTTCTATGCCGGGCGCGGGTTGACGCTCACACGCCCCGGTCAGGCCTGAGGACGCACGCGCTGGTTAGCGCAGGCTGGTGCGGCGGCCGTTGTGGGCGATGTCCTGCGGCGCGCGATGCCGATCCGGCCCCGGGTTCGCCGTTTGAGCCAGCAGTCGTCGTAGAATCCGGTGTCCCCTGTTCTGGAGCGCCGGGTGTCTGAAGAGCGACGCAAGCCGTCCCGTTTCCGTTTGTCGCGCCGCGCCCGCCTCCCGTGGCAGGCGCCGCGTGCCCGCACGCTGTTCACGCGTCCGGCCGCATCGCCACAACGGATGCTCCTGCAGCGGCTCTACCTCGTCACCGGCCTGTGCCTGCTTGCGTTCGCCGCGCTGTATCTCGATCGCGACGGGCTGCGCGATGCCACCAGGGAAGCCACGAAGGAAGCGCTCAGCATCGTCGATCTGATGTACTTCACGATGGTCACCGTCGCGACGGTCGGCTACGGCGACATCGTGCCCGTCACTGCCCGCGCGCGGCTCATCGATGCCTTCTTCGTCGTGCCGATCCGTATCATCATCTGGTTTGTCTTTCTGGGCACCGCGTACCAGTTCGTCATTCAACGCGTCATCGAGGAATACCGCATGAAACGCCTGCAAAGACAGTTGCGCGATCACATCGTCGTGTGCGGCTTCGGGTTGAGCGGATCGGTGGCGGTGCGCGAACTGCTCGAAAGCGGCGTCGATCCGGATTCGATCGTCGTGATCGATCCACAGCAATCCGCGCTCGAAGCTGCGACCGCGCTCGGTGTGGCCGGGCTGCTCGGCGATCCGTCGCGCGAAGATCTGCTGCAGCAGGTGCAGACGCGTCTCGCGAAAGCCGTCATCATCGCGGTGCAGGAAGACGCGACCGCGATCCTGCTGACGCTAACCGTGCGCAGCGTGGCGCCGGAAACGAAGATCGTCGTGCGCATCCAGGAGCAGACTTTCCAGCGGCAATTGCGTCAGGCCGGCGCTGACGTCATCATTTCGTCGACGAAGATCGGCGGTCTGCTGATGGCCGACGCGGTGGAGAGCACTTACATCGTGCCGTTCGTCAACGATCTGCTGTCGTCGCGGGGCCGGGTGAATCTGGTGGAGCGGGTCGCAGCACCGCACGAGGTCGGCTGCCCGAGCAACGCCGTACCCGGCGCGCTGGTGATCGGTCTCGCGCGCGATGGGCGTGTGCGCTCTTTTTACGAAGATCCGCCGTGTCCGATCGAGGCCGGCGATCTGCTGTTCGTGATCCAGTCGAACCGCCCGCCGGGCGATTCGAAGGGTTGAAGCAACAGGTTCTATAGCGCATCGATATAACAGCATGGAGGCGAACAGGATGACAGCTGGACAGGCGTTGATCGCAAAGAGGAGTGCCGTCGCATCATGAAGTTGAATCGCGTGATCAGCACCGTTGAAGTCCATACCGGCGGCGAACCGTTCCGGATCGTCACAAGCGGACTGCCCAAAATTCCCGGCAAGACCATCGTCGAGCGCCGTACGTGGCTCAAGGAACATGGCGAACCGCTACGTCGCGCGCTGATGTTCGAGCCGCGCGGCCACGCGGACATGTACGGCGGCTATCTGACCGAGCCGGTCAGCGAAGGCGCTGACTTCGGCATCATCTTCGTTCACAACGAGGGCTACAGCGATCACTGCGGTCACGGCGTGATCGCACTCGCGACAGCAGCCGTCTCGCTCGGCTGGATCGAACGCACGGAGCCGGAAACGCGCGTCGGCATCGACGCGCCATGCGGCTTCATCGAGGCATTCGTCGAATGGGACGGCGATCACGCGGGCGGCGTGCGCTTTGTCAACGTGCCGTCGTTCATCTGGCAGCGCGACGTGACCGTCACCACGCCGTCATTCGGCGAAGTCACCGGCGATATCGCGTTCGGCGGTGCGTTTTATTTCTACACGTCGGGCAAGCCGTTCGGGCTGGCCGTGCGTGAAGCGGAAGTCGAGCGACTGATCCAGTTCGGCGCGGAAGTGAAGCGCGCGGCGAACGATGCATTCAAGGTCGAGCATCCGCATATCCCCGAAATCAACCACATCTACGGCACGATCATCGATAACGAACCGCGTCACGCGAGTTCGACGCAGGCGAACTGCTGCGTATTCGCAGATCGCGAAGTGGATCGCTCGCCGACCGGCTCCGGCACGGGCGGACGCGTCGCGCAACTCTATCTGCGCGGCCAGCTGGGCAAGGATGAGACGCTCGTCAACGAATCGGTGATCGGCACGATTTTTCGCGGACGTGTGCTCGCAGAAACGAAACTCGACCGCTTTGATGCCGTGATTCCGGAGATTGCTGGCGAGGCGTACATCTGCGGCTTCGCGAACTGGATCATCGACGAACGCGACCCGCTGACCTACGGTTTCCTGGTGCGCTGAGCGCGCCGCACGCATCGATGCAAAGGAACAATCCCGCATGACGACCCGCATTCTCGACGCCGCTGAAACCGCGCGGCTTACGCCTTACGCATCGCTCGTCGATGCGCTGAAGACGGCTGCATCCGATTACGCGCAGGGCCGTATCGTCAGCCCTGAGCGGCTTGTTGTGCCGCTGAACGCGGGCGGCGTGATGCTGTCGATGCCCGCCACCGCACCCGACCTCGCGATTCACAAACTCGTGAGCGTGTGTCCGGCCAACCGCGACCGCGGGCTGCCGACCATCCACGGGCAGGTCATGGCGAGCGACGCGGACACGGGCGAGACGCGCTTTATCCTCGACGGCCCGACGGTCACCGGCCGCCGTACGGCCGCGATGACGATGCTCGGCATCCAGACGTTTTTGCCGGCAGCGCCGCGCGACATTCTGCTGATCGGCGCGGGCACGCAGTCGGCGAATCATCTGGAAGCGATCACCGAACTGTTCCCGGACGCGCTCATCCGCGTGCGCGGCAGCTCGCCCGCGCGTACGCAGGCCTTCTGCGACGCGCATCGCGCCGCGGCGCCGCGGGTGCAGCCACTGGCGGACGGCGAGGTGCCGGATTCCGTCGATGTCGTGATCACGCTGACCACCAGCAGGCAGGCCGTCTACGACGAGGCGCCGCGCGCGGATCGGCTCGTCATCGGCGTCGGCGCCTTTACGCCGGATGCGGTCGAAATCGGCGCGCGCACGGTGCTCGGCAGCACGCTGTTCGTCGACGATCTCGCGGGCGCGAAACACGAAGCCGGCGATTTCATCCAGGCTGGCGTGGAGTGGGGCGCGGTGACGGCCATCGCTTCCGTACTGCGCGCGACGGTTTCACCGATGGCGAGCAGAACGCCCATCGTGTTCAAGACAGTGGGCTGCGCGGCGTGGGATCTGGCTGCCTGCCGCGTGGCGCACGCCGCGTTAAGCGCCGGCTGACAAAATATTCAGCACGCCCGTGCGAACCGTGGATCCCCAACCACGGGCCGCGCGCCGCGCGTGCAAACAATCTCAAAACGTTGCACCATAGGCGTTCGCGAAAAAACGCCCGGTACGCTGCGCTTTTTCCGGCTCTGACAGACATTCTTACTGGTGCAACTGCGCTATGACGACCCAGACTACCCAGGCCTTGCCCGACTTGCCGCTCGACATGATCATCTTCGGGGGCGGCGGCGATCTGTCGGCCCGCAAGCTGTTGCCAGCGCTGTACATGGCGCATCAGCACTGCAACCTGCCTGCCGGTACGCGCATCCTGGCGATCGGCCGCAAGAACTGGACGCGTGACGAATACCTCGCGTTCATGGAAGAACATTCGAAGCCGTTCGTCGAACATAAGGCGCTCGACGCGGCGTCGTGGGACAAATTCCTGGCGCTGTTCGAATACGTGCGCATCGACGTCGATTCGGCCGCCGACTACGCGCGTCTCGCGGAAGCCTCGCGTCCGGGCGTGCGTCGCGTGTTCTATCTCGCGACCGCACCGAATCTGTTCACGACGATCTGCGACAACCTCGCAGCCGTCGGCCTTGTCGACGAACATTCGCGCGTCGTGCTCGAAAAGCCGCTGGGTCACGATCTGGCTTCGGCGCAGGCGATCAACAACTCGGTCGGGCAGCATTTCGCGGAAACGCAGATCTATCGTATCGACCATTATCTCGGCAAGGAAACCGTCCAGAACCTGATGGTGCTGCGCTTCGGCAACGCGATTTTCGGGCCGCTGTGGCAGGCGCCCTACATCAAGAGCGTGCAGATCACCGTGGCCGAGAACGTCGGCGTGGGCAGCCGCGCGGGCTTCTACGACGAAACCGGCGCACTGCGCGACATGGTGCAGAACCACTTGCTGCAGCTACTGTGCATTGTGGCCATGGAGCCGCCGGTATCGCTCGACCCGGATGCGGTGCGTGACGAAAAGTTGAAGGTGCTGCGCTCGCTGCGTCGCATGACCGACGAAGACATCGCACGCGATACGGTGCGTGGCCAGTACACCGCGGGCGCTGTGGGTGGGGAACCGGTGAAGGGCTATCTGCAGGAAGACAACGTGCCGGCCGACAGCCGCGCGGAAACCTTCGTCGCATTGCGTGCGCATATCAACAACTGGCGCTGGGCGAATGTGCCGTTTTACCTGCGCACCGGCAAGCGGATGCAGAAGAAGGTGTCGGAGATCGTCATCGAGTTCGCCGATCTGCCGTTCTCGATCATTCCGGCCGGGCCGCGCAATTACGGCAACCGGCTCGTGATCCAGCTGCAGCCGGCCGAGTCGATCCAGTTGCAGATGCTTGCGAAAGAACCGGGTAGCGGTCTGAAAATGCTGCCGGTGAACCTGAATCTCGATCTGGAGCAGGCCTTCACCGAACGTCGCGCGGAAGCGTATGAGCGTCTCCTGATCGACGTGATCCGCGGACGCCTCACGCACTTCATGCGACGCGATGAACTCGAAGCCGCGTGGGCATGGGTCGAGCCGATTATCGAAGGCTGGAAACGCTCGGGCGACAAGCCGCGTAACTACACGGCAGGGACGTTCGGGCCGGCTTCATCGTCGGCGTTGATGGCGCGTGAAAATAACGCGTGGTCGGAAGAGTCGTAACGTGAGGCAAACGCTGGACTGTTTGCGTGTGCGACGGTCCAGTGGCTGGTTCTTTGTCTCCCCCCGCTCATGCAACATTATTGGCGCCCCAGGTGAGCCGCCGTTCGCGGCCACCTCGCGTCCTTCATCTAACCTCGTCCGGGTGCAGACCGCGCAACAGCTGCCGGACGCGCGACATATCCTGGCTCACGTGCTCCGTGCGCTCGAAAAGCTCCGCGAGCCAGTCGACGAACGCACGCACGCGCGGCGACACCTGACGGTTCTTCACATACGCCACTGAAACGGACATCGGCGTCGGCTTCCATTGCGGCAGGACTTCGCGCAACTGGCCGGAGTCGAGATACGGCTGCGCGGCGATCCGTGCGGGCTGGATCATGCCGAGTCCACGCAGGCCGCAGGTCAGATACGCCTGCTCGTCGGTCACCTTCACGAAGCCGTTGACCTTCACGTTGAGTGCCTTGCCGCCGACCTCGAAATCGAAATCCACCGCGCGGCCGCTATGCGCCGACATGCAATTGACCGCGACGTGGTTGTCGAATTCGTCGAGGCTCACCGGCATGCCGTAGCGTTCGAGATACGCAGGGCTCGCGCACGTGACGTGTTCGATCGTGCCGAGCCGACGCGCGGCCAGACCCGAATCCGGCAATTCGCCGAGCTGGATGCTGCAATCCACGGCCTCGCCGACGAGATCCACCGCGCGATTGCTCACACCGATCGTAAGATCGACATTCGGATAGCGCGTATGAAAATCATCGAGCGCGGGCAGCACGAGCGCGGTTGCTACCGCGCCTGGCATCTCGACGCGCAGACGGCCGCTGAGTCTGTCGGTTGCCTGATGCAGGCTCGCTTCCATTTCGTCGATGTCGGCAAGGATCTGCGCACAACGTTCGTAATAGGCCGCGCCTTCGACGGTGAGGCTGAGACGCCGCGTCGTGCGCACGAGCAGTTGTACGCCGAGCAGCGCTTCAAGGTTCTGGACAATCGTGGTGACAGTGGCGCGCGGGATGTCAAGCGACTGGGCCGCGCGGGTAAAGCTGTTGGTATCTACGATGCGGATAAAAGTACGCATCGCCTGAATACGATCGATCACGGACAATCTCCTGGTCAAGGACGGACTAGAGACGTGCCAAAGGCCAGCCGTGTGACGCAATGCGGATGGTCGGGCAGTGTTTATATCGTAAGGTCCAGCATCCATTCAGGGAATGGCTGAGGCTCTGAACGATTTGCCTGTTTCTCCTGGATTCAGGAGAAACAGTGTTGAGGTGTTCAAGACGTCGCCGCGATATACATTCATCGCGTCGATCAGAAGAGCGAAGCAGCGAGCAATAACGAACGACAGCACGGCAAAAAACGATCGGCAAAGGAAGCAGGCCGCGCGGAACATCCCCGCGCGGCCTCTGAACAACAAAGCTGTCGCGCGTTACTGCCGCAGCGAATCCATATCGATCACAAAGCGATATTTCACATCGCTCTTCAGCATACGTTCATACGCGTCGTTGATCTTCTGCATCGGAATCATCTCGATGTCGGACGTGATGCCGTGCTCACCGCAGAAGTCGAGCATCTCCTGCGTTTCCGCGATGCCGCCGATCAGCGAGCCCGCAAGACGCCGGCGCTTGAAGATCAGGTTGAACACCTGCGGCGACGGATGATCGTGCTCCGGTGCGCCGACCAGCGTCATCGTGCCGTCGCGTTTAAGCAGGTTGATGAACGGGTTCAGGTCGTGCTGCGCGGCCACCGTGTTGAGGATGAAATCGAAGCTGTTCGCATGCGCTGCCATTTCTTCCGGGTTCTTCGAGATCACCACTTCATCTGCGCCGAGACGCTTCGCGTCTTCCACTTTCGACGTCGATGTCGTGAACAGCACGACGTGTGCGCCCATCGCATGCGCGATCTTCACGCCCATGTGGCCGAGGCCGCCCAGGCCCACGATGCCGACCTTCTTGCCGGGGCCCGCGCCCCACTGGCGCAGCGGTGAATACGTGGTAATGCCTGCACAAAGCAACGGCGCGACGCCGGCAGGATCAAGGTTCTTCGGTACGCTCAGCACGAAGGCTTCATCGACGACGATCGCCGTCGAATAGCCGCCGTAGGTGTACTCGCCGGTCTCACGATCCTGACCGTTATACGTGCCGACAAAGCCGACTTCGCAATACTGTTCGAGGCCTTCCTTGCAACTCGGGCACGTGCGACACGAATCGACGAGGCAGCCGACGCCAACCAGATCGCCGACCTTGTAGTTCGACACCTGCGGACCCACCGCCGTCACGCGGCCGACGATCTCGTGGCCGGGAACGGCTGGGTAGACGGTGTTCTTCCATTCATTGCGCGCCGTATGCAGGTCGGAGTGGCACACCCCGCAAAACAGCACGTCCATCTGGACGTCATGGTCGCGCAGGGCGCGCCGCTGAAGTTCGAACGGGGCGAGCTTCGATGTGGCGTCGAGTGCGGCGTAGGCATGAGTCTTGTTCACGGGACCTCCAGCAAAAATGAGTGTGCGACAGCGAGTGTCGTGGGGAACGCGGATGCGGTGCCGGACGTGCCGGCAGGGTTCCCATCGTAGGACTCGCCGTCACTCGGGGATAGACCTGATTATCTTGAAGGTTTGCCCGATTCTCCTGGACGCGCGCATTGCCCGTGGAATGGTGCTAGATTTCAAGCCTTATCCTCCTGACGGGCATCGAACCCGCCAGACTGACCCCAACAGGCACCGTCATGGACATGACCCAACCGGCAACCGCCACCTGCGGCGGATTTATCAGCCCCGCGCAGAAGCACATGGTCGGGCTGCTCGGCACGCTCGCGCCCGCGGAGGGCTACACGCACTCATGCCTCGAAGGCGTGAGCTTCATGCGTTCGAACCGGCCGATTCCGCGTATGCCGGTGATGTACGAACCGTGCGTCGTTATCGTGTGCCAGGGGCGTAAGCGCGGCTACCTCGGCGACGATGTATTCGTCTACGACGCGCAGCAGTTCCTCGTGCTGTCGGTGCCGCTGCCGTTCGAGAGCGAGACAGAGGCCAGCGAAGAAGAGCCGTTGCTGGCGATCAAGATTCGCGTGGATCTGACGACGATCGCCGAGCTGCTGATGGCGTTGAACGATACGCGCGGCACGCGGCAGATCGAACCGAAAGGGATTTATTCGACTGCGCTTGACCAGCCGTTGAGCGACGCGGTGCTGCGTCTGCTGGAAGCGCTTGTGTCGCCGCTCGACGCGCGCATTCTCGGGCCGTCGATCGTGCGGGAGATTTTCTATCGCGTGCTGAAAAGCGAGCAGGGCGACGCGCTGCGCGCAGCGTTGACACATCAGCATCATTTTGGCCGCATCGCGAAAGCGCTCCGGCTGATCCACGCGGATTACCAGGGCGATCTCGACGTCGACATGCTCGCGCGCGAAGCCGGCATGAGCCTCGCGGTGTTTCATGCTCAGTTCAAGCAGGTTACGTCGACGTCGCCGATGCAGTACGTGAAGGCGACACGCCTGCATCACGCGCGTCTGCTGATGGTGCAGGACAATCTGAACGCGGGCGCGGCGGCGGCACGCGTCGGGTATGAAAGCGCGTCGCAGTTCAGCCGTGAGTTCAAGCGGCTGTTTGGCTGCAGTCCGATTGAAGAAGTGCGACGCGTGCGCACGACCTTCGATGTTCCACCGCCGCGTGTGCCGCCGCCGGCTATGCGCCATGTGACGGCGGCGTAGGGCGCATCACGTTACGCAGCTGCACCTGTAACGCGACGCCTTGAGCGCGCGTTTTACCCCGTTTTGCCCGGATAAACGCCTACGTCAGCGCGGGCGCATCATGACAGCAGACGCACAGCTTGTTGCCTTCGGAATCGCGAAAGTAGGCGCCGTAGTAGTGTGCGTGATACTCAGGCCGCAAACCGGGCGGTCCTTCGCAGACACCGCCATGCGCAAGCGCGACGGCGTGCGCGCGATCAACCGTCGCGCGATCTTTCGCAAGCAGGGCGATCATCGCGCCGTTGCCGCACGTCGCAGGCTGACCATCGTACGGCGCGCCGATCAGAAAGAGCGGACGTGGTGCGTCGGCGGACACCCAGCCGGCCCAAGGCCTTGCATCGTCGCGAAACTTCAGGTGCAGGTCGAGTTCACCCATGAGCGCGGAATAGAAGCTGAACGCGCGGTCAAATTGAGTGATGCCGATAAACACGTGGGACAGCATATGGATTGACTTCCTGTGGTCGCGGCGCGGGTCAATTGCAAGCAGGTAACACCGGTACCAGCATGATTCGACAACTGGCTCACCGCTCAGGCATTACCCATATTGCTCACCTGGATTGCATAGTGCGCGCGTTTCTCTTCGTACATCAACAGATCGGCGCGCTGCACTGCGGCTTCGAGTCGCTCGCTCTGCTGGCACGTCGCCGCGCCCATCGAGAAACTCAGCGTCGAGCCCGGATAGAACTGGTTATTCAGCTCGACGAGTTGCCGGATCGTTTCGATCATCGCCGTGCCGCCGCGTTCATCGGTGCCCGGTAACAGGATCGCGAATTCGTCGCCGCCGATACGTGCTGCGTGAAACGGCGTTTCGAGCGCTTTCGCGAGTACTTCGCCCGCGCGGCGCAGCAACGCATCGCCGGCTGCGTGGCCGAGCTGGTCGTTGACGCGCTTCAGGCCGTTAAGGTCTGCCATGATGACCGTCACGGGGAACGGACCCTTGCGTTCGAGACGGTTCAGTTCATCTACATAGAACGACCGGTTGCGCAGCTTCGTCAGCACGTCGTGCTTGCCGAGGAATTCGAGGTACGCCTCCGCCTTCTTGCGCGCGGTGATATCCGTCAGCGCGACGAGCACGAGGTCCCAGTTGCGTTCGTGGCCAGGCAGCACGGAGAACTGCAGATGCACGTGCAGTTCGTTGCCTTCCAGCGAATAGTTGAGCACTTCGCGCTGCTGGAACAGCTTGTTGTCCCACAGGTCGATCAGCTGCTCGCGAAAATGCGGGCGCATGTCGTCGCGGAACACATCCTGCAGGCGCGCGAGCAGCGTTTTCTTGTCGGGCGCCGAAAACATGTCGAGCGTGTGCTGGTTCACGTCGATCACGTGAATTTCCTGCATGCAGCGCTCGACGAACTCAGGATGCACATCGGTGAACACGCGGAAATCGACAATACCCGCTGCGCGTGCCCCATCGAGCAGACGTTTGACCGCGCTGAAATCCTCGACCCACAGCGACACCGGCGAATGTTCGAACAGCCCGCGCGCATACAGTTCGCCTTCAACGATACGGTGCCGCGCGCCTTCGAGTTCGGTAATGTCTTCGACGGCAACGAGCACGCGGTCGAGGCGCGCCTCATGACCCGGCAAGACGTTGCCTTTCACGAGCACATCGAGCCGCCGGCCGCCGAGCGTGTAATTGACCGTCTTGCTGACGAAGTGCGTCTGGCCGTCCCACAGCTGGCACAATTCTTCGATGTGCGTTTTCAGCATGTCGTCGCGAAACACGCTGCCGAGGTTGTCGGTCAGCACGCTCAGGTCCGCAGCCTCGAATTGCGTCAATGTCCGCCGGTTCACCTTGATGACCCGGATGCGCGACGAGCACTGCGCCACGCGCGAGATATCTTCCGCGAAAAACGCGCGCAGGTTAGTGACGCCTCCTGCCTTCCATTCTTCGAGCAGCGCCTGCACGCCGCTGAAATCCTCGAGCCACAGCGAGACCGGCGCCAGTTCGAACATTTCGGTGTCGTCGCTGACGAGCGGACGGTCGCGCAATCCACCTTGCATACTGAGGTTATCCGGCATGACGCATCCGTAGTCGATAGTGCGACTATTTTAAGACGAGTTCGGAGTCGCCAGAAAGCAGGGGGAGTGGGGTTTCAGTTTGCGGCGCGGCCGCAGGCCCGGCGAAAGTCCGTGCAGGCCATGCTTGACGGGGTTTGGCTGAGGTCATTGCGTGATCGGTCCACGCAGTGCGAGGCGCCAGATATGCGCGACGGGCAGGTACTGCCGGGCGACCACGCGCCACGGCAGTCATTCAACGTTTCAGAGCCCGGTAACCACCCGCTCCAGTTCGCCGAGGAATTTTTGCCAGCCGTAACGGGCGCCCTGATAGTTTTGCTCATGGTCTGGCGAGAAGCCGGACTGCTCCATCCGCAGATGCGTGCCGTCGTTCGTTGCGCTCAGCGTGAAGGTGACGACGGTGGTCAATCGTCCGGCCTCTTCGCCGGACGAATTCCAGCTATAGGAAAGAAGCCTTTCAGGTTCGACAGCCAGCACTTCGCAATCGGTGACGCCGTTCCAGTGCGCCATGGCCGTGGCGCGAAGCGTGAAGGTATGGCCGACAACCGGTTGAAAATCGTTCTGCATCAACCAGTCTTCGATGAGGTGGCTTTGCGTCAGGGCGCGCCAGACCTTTTCCGGCGGGTGGGGTATCTGGCGCTCGACGACCAGCGAGCGCGTGGCAGTAGTGGAGGTGTTCATGGCTGGTTCGATGTGAGATCACTCAAGGAAATTTGCGTTCGATTTCATCGAAGAACGCGCTGGAAAGGCGGGAGAAATCGTCTGCGCTCAGACCGACCGCATCGCCGACCGCGTAACCCAGTACGGATTTCGCCGGGTCATAGCGGATTGTCCTGTCGAGCTGGAACGTGCCGTCGGCGCTCGCAACCGAGTTCGCCAGAATGCGGACCTCGTTGAGCGGATTGCCATCCTTGCCTTCCATGGCGCGTGCGCGGTGACAGAAGTAGTCGTTCAGCGCCAGCACCATGTGGTTGAAGAGATGCGGCTCGAACGCCTTGATGGAGGCCGGCGGCTTTGCCGACAGCACGTCGTGGAAGGTCGACAGAAGCTGGTTCACCTTCGCACGGCAGTCGTCGACGTATTTTTTGTCGTAGCTATTCACGCTCAGCATGGGGCGAAGCTCCTTCTTGTCAGAGTGTCGAGGATGTCTACTGGTCCATCCGGTTCAACAGGGATTCGAGCTTGTCGAAGTGCTGGTTCCAGAGGGAACCGTAAAGCGCCATCCAGTCGATGAGCGGCGCAAGGCCTTTGAGTTCCGCGCTGTAGTGCGTCTCGCGGCCGCTGCGCCGGTAGCAAACGAGGCCGGCCTGTTTCAGCACGACCAGATGCTTCGAGACCGCCGGTTGCGAGATGCCGGCGCGTTCGGTGAGCGCGCGCACCGTCTGCTCGCCATCGCGCGCCAGGCCTTCGAAGATGCCACGCCGGGTTGGATCAGAGAGCGCGGTGAACAGGTTGTCGAAGCCGGTTTGCATGACTAAATCCATAACCTGAGAGCTATTGATTCGAATCATAGCTGGTGGGTTATGGGTTGTCAATGCGTGTTGATGCGCCCGCGCGGCGTATGTTTGTGACCTCAACCTTCGTCGGGCACGCTCGCGGAAGTGCGGGCGAAACGGAGGGCAGGCAGGTATACTTCGCCTGCCGCAGCCTTCTCAACCAGCGTCGTTCAACCAGAATCTCCGCCGGGTCATGAAGCCTTCCTTGCTGGTCCTGATTCCTCTCAACGAGGACAGTCACGCGGATATCTCCGCATCGTTCGATCTCATCTACGCGCCCACTTCCACGAAACGCGCCGAGGCTATGGCTAGTCACGGCCACACGATCCATGCCGTGCTGACTAACGGGACGACGGGTTTGACCGCTGATGAAATCGACGCCTTGCCGCAACTCGAGTTCGTTAGCGCGTTGGGCGCGGGTTACGAAAACATCGCCATCGATCATGCGCGGGCACGCGGTATCGCGCTTGTGAACGGCGCGGGCACCAATGACGATTGCGTCGCTGATCACGCGTTTGCGTTGCTGCTTGCGACGGTGCGCGACGTGCCGCAGCGCGATCTCGCGACACGCAGCGGCGTATGGCGCGACGCATTGCCGATGCGCCCGACGGTCTCCGGCAAGCGGCTTGGCATCATCGGCCTTGGCAACATCGGACAGAAGGTAGCGCGGCGCGCGGCCGGCTTCGATCTTGAGGTCGGCTATCACAACCGCAAGCCGCGTGACGGCACGACGAGCCGTTACTTCGATAACGTACGGTCGCTCGCGCAATGGAGCGACTATCTTGTCGTTGCGACGCCGGGTGGCGCGTCGACGCATCATCTGGTCGATAAAACCGTGCTCGATGCGCTGGGGTCGTCGGGCTTTCTGGTGAATGTCTCGCGCGGTAGCGTGGTCGATACGGCGGCGCTGGCCGCTGCGTTGAAGGACGGCGCTATTGCAGGCGCCGGGCTCGATGTTTACGAGGGCGAGCCGCATCCGCCGCAGGCGTTGCTAGCGTTGACCAACGTCGTGTTGACACCCCATGTCGGCGGGACTTCACCGGAAGCGGTGGCGGCGGCGGTTAAAAATTTCATCGAAAACG
The DNA here is from genome assembly GCF_050436565.1 of Paraburkholderia sp. GAS42. Lineage (NCBI taxonomy): Bacteria > Pseudomonadati > Pseudomonadota > Betaproteobacteria > Burkholderiales > Burkholderiaceae > Paraburkholderia > Paraburkholderia sp. GAS42. The sequence continues at coordinate 97,376 of NZ_JBNDML010000026.1, forward strand.
CCACGTGTCATTTCGCGGGTGAGGCTGTGCTGACGCCGATCTGATAGTGCTGGCACTACGATTTTCTGACCTTGGGAATTACGCTCATGGCGTCACATACCGCAGTCGTCGAATGGAACGGTAACGGCAGCAAATTTACCGACAATCGCTATAGTCGCGCGCATCGCTGGACGTTCGATGGCGGTGCCGTCGTGCCTGCGTCGAGTTCGCCGCATGTTGTGCGTGTGCCGTTTTCTGATCCGGCAGCGGTCGATCCGGAAGAGGCTTACGTCGCTGCGCTGTCGAGCTGTCACATGCTGTGGTTTCTGTCGATCGCGGCGCAGGAAGGTTATGCGGTTGCCGCGTATCGCGATGAAGCGGAAGGCACGATGGCGAAGAATGACGAAGGCAAGGAAGTTGTCACGCGTGTGGTGCTAAAGCCGCTCGTTACGTTCACGGGCGAGAAGATGCCCACCGACGACGCGTTGCATCATCTGCACCACGCCGCACATGACGCCTGCTTTCTGGCGAATTCGGTAAAGACGATGATTGAGGTGGAGGGGAGCTGGACGTATCGCGCGGGCGTGAATTGACTAGCGCTCGCTTCGGTGGATATCGAACGCTCACTTTCGGACCCTTCTCTGCCGCTCGACGCTCGGCCGTCTCAATGTCTCTTACCAAAGCTGAATCGCCGGTCGAATGACCACGCGCCGACGAGAGCGAACTG
>NZ_JBNDML010000027.1:0-92873 GCF_050436565.1 Paraburkholderia sp. GAS42
GCCGACAATCCGAGCGACCCGGAACAGGGATCCGCCCAACTGCTGCGCCTGTGGATTCATGACGCGGCATAATCCGGAAGTCGGCATAATGCGTTTCATGCCGCTAGCGGCATGAATCACGTTGTTGTCCGGCAGTGCAGCGTCTCGCTGCGCTCCTCGCCGAAACGCTCAAGCGAATCGAATGCGGCTTTCTGTTCGTCATTCAGATCGTATTCAATGCGCGTGCGCGGCAGGTCCTTCGGCAGGGCCGGACGCCCCTTGCGGGTGTGGCCCGCGACCGGAACCTCTGCGGGCCCGGGCGGAACGGGTAACGCCGTGGTGGCATCGAACAGTTCCGCCTGGCCCGCCAGCCGCTCGGAACTGACGCCGAAGCGCGCGCGGTTCGCCTGGGCAATCTGGTGCTGCAGCGCTTCCAGCTGCTCCCACAGCGCGCACGCCAGCCGGTTCTGCTCGAGCGCGAAGGCTTGAAGCGCATCGGGCTCGACCGGCAGTTCCGCGACAGTGATGGCGGTGGGCGGCATGGCTATCATGATGCCCAACTCGCGCTACGCTTACAAGATCGGGGAGCGTTGTATCTGCGCAGGCGACAGCCAATTCAGCTCACGCGCGTCACCGCGACGGCGCGATGCGGCTCGCGCGCCGGGATCTCAATGCCCTCGAGCCAGGCGTTGAGTTCGGCAAGCGTGAAGCCGCGTTGCGCGAGCGCCAACGGTGACGGAAAGCGGCGCCGTTCAAGGCGCTTGTACCAGAGTGCGAAGCCGGTGCGATCCCAGTATAGGCATTTGACTTTCGAGCGATCGCGGCCGACGAACACGAACAGATTGCCCGAGACAGGGTTCTGGGCAAGCAGTGGTTCGACCAGATACGACAGCCCATCAATCGATTTGCGCATGTCGACCGGCCCACGGCAGATATACGCACGGACATCGGCTGCGATCAGCACCGTGCACCTCCAAGCTGTCCGAGCACGAAACGCACAACGCGCTCGGCATGAGCGCCGGTCAGCTCGATGCGAACACCGGCGAGCGACAACGTCACCCGATCACGTGAAGACGACGGAGCGTCTACCGTCGATGGCGGCGCCTGAATGGCGGGTGCGGTGTCCGGATGGGAAACGATAAATGCCGCGTCCGGTGTGACCGCGAGCGGGTGCGCGTCTGCTCGTGTCTCGCCAGAGAGCTTCTTGCGCCACAGGCCGAAGGTACTGACGGCGAGCCCCTGCTCACGACAGAAACGTCGAAGGCCCAGTCCGCTTGTGGTCCATGCCATGACCCTCTCGCGCCAGAATGCTTCGCGTTGCCCGGGGGCGTCGTGCACCCGTCGGTACGGCCTCTCCCGTTGCGTCGTCCATCGCATTGCTCCGTCGTTACGATGGCATCACCTTCGCACCGCGCTTACGTGTGTTCAAGACGGGATGCGCTGACGGATACGCGAACTCAGCCCCCGGCGGTCGTGCGCATGGAAATGCTGCGATTCGCTCATTTAGCGATTGCCCGCCCCAGGGCGCTGGAGTGTATGCAGCGTGCGAGGGTAGCGCAGCACAGCGCAGTTGACGCGCGCAGTGCGGAAACCTGTCATGAAGGGACTACTTTTCGATTGCTTGTCCGAGACGCTCAGCGTCCAATTTTTCCAGGCGTCCGCGTGCCGTGGACGCACGGAATTATTGGACAGGCGATAGCCAGCGGACTGCCAAAACCAGGATGGGCACGATGGTCAATTCGGAGTGAAGCAAAAATTCTGGACGAAGGAAACTGAGCGGGGAGGGTAGCTGCGCAGAACGACGCCGATGACTGTGTTCGAGGAAGGTGACGAAGATGAGAAAGCGGCGCGCAAGTCGGTCCAGTGTGAGGTCAGGCCTTGACCGGTTCATTGCGAACATCGCACGGGGGCGGCCGTTTATTGTTTGTCGAGCCCGAGAACCTATCGCAGAGTTGACCCTGCCACCGCAATCTTTCAGAAAACATCGCATGCGACGAATGGGTCGCCGACGGTAAAACCACCTTAAATCGTGGCGAATCCGTGCGATCGCCGTGGCCGACGATCAGCCGTCGTATCCGCGCCCGCTCTCAAAGGCCAAAGCGAAGCCGGCCGGTTTGGCCGTTCAGCATCGGACCGCGGTTGACCTCGAGCGGATGCTCGGATGGACACTTGAACGGCCGGTCCACTCCAGCAGGGGACGCATACGGCGCAACCATGCTCGTCGCTTCTTCGGCCACAGCTGACGTTCGGCGATAGGGAGCGGTGCGTCGGCTGCACGTTGGTTTGCAGCCATTCGCAAACTGGCGTCGGCGAATGGCACGTCTCACTGTCAATGAATGAGTCTTCTCGACCCATAGGCGCCCCTCCCGCTTTCATCGTCTCAATGTCAGCTATTGGACGGGGAGCCGCCCGTCACACCGCGTTTGGCAGGTGGGGGTGTCTCGGTTTTGTGTGGCACATAGATTCGATTCGGGGTTATGCAGCCGTGTCTGTCGCCTGTCGCTTCGAACGGTATCGGCTCCCGGTTTCGTTGGCGGCTGATGATGCAAGGCCGCTATAAGATCAAACTGCGCTTGCCCTACGTCCCGAGCAGAGCGATTGCTTCTCGTGACCGGATTTGCGGGCGGCGCCATTCCGTCGCTCCGGGTCAATCTCGCGCGTCAAGAGCACCCCCCTGCTGGAATCGATGTGCGGTATTTCCTGGCGGACCGGCCGGAAATGGCACGGCGTGTACGCACTGCGCTGCTCCATGATGAACCCGCACGAATACGCGCGACTACAGCCGCACTTGACCGTAGTCGCACTTTACAGCGCGTGGCGCGCTCAGCGCACCAACAGCTTCATCCCGCCAACCTCGTGATCGCTACCTGGCTGCCCGCTTGCTCCCGCAGACGAAACTTCTGGATCTTGCCTGTAGCGGTCTTGGGCAATTCCCCGAAAATCACGCGGCGCGGGCATTTGAAATGCGCCAGTCGCTCCCGGCAGAACAAGATGACATCCTTCTCCGTTATGTTAGAGGCATCCGGCTTCAGTTCGACAAACGCACAAGGCGTCTCGCCCCATTTGTCATCCGGCTGAGCGACCACGGCCGCGTTGAGCACGCCTGACATGCGATAAATGACCTCCTCCACCTCGACGGACGAAATGTTTTCTCCGCCCGAGATGATGACGTCCTTGGAGCGGTCCGTGATCTGGATGTAGCCATCTGGATGAACGACAGCAAGATCTCCGGTATGAAACCAGCCGCCGGCGAAAGCTTTTGCCGTTGCGTCGGCATTCTTGAAATATCCCATCATCACCGTATTCCCCCGGACGAGAACTTCGCCGCAAGACTTGCTATCGGCGGGCACTGGTTCGAGCGTCGCAAGATCGGCGACCGACATGTTCTCGAACGCTGCCGCACGTACACCTTGTCGCGCTTGCAGTTTCCCTTGCTGCTCGGGCGGCAATGTATCCCACTCGTCGTGCCAGGCACAGCTGATGGGCGTGCCGGAGATCTCGGTAATGCCAAAGACGTGGTCGACGTCGAAACCCATTGCGTCGACGGCCTCCAGAACCGCTGCCGGCGCCGGCGAGCCGGCGGTAAGAACCCGCACACGGCGCGGCAGCGGCTGCCTTTCCGATTGAGGCATGCTCGCAATGCCTGAGAGCACGATCGGCGCCGCACAAAAATGATCGACACCGTACTCGACGATGGCGGAGAGAATATTCGCGGCATTCACCTTGCGCAAACAGACGTGCGTTCCCGCCGCGGCAGTAATCGCCCATGTGAAGCACCAGCCGTTCGCGTGGAACATGGGAAGCGTCCACAGGTAAACCGGCGCACGCGGGAGCGGCCAGTTCGTCATCTGCAACAGGCTCATCAGATAGGTGCCGCGGTGGCTCGGAACGACGCCCTTCGGATCCCCGGTCGTCCCGGACGTGTAGTTCAATGCAATGGGCGTCCACTCGTCGAGCGGGCGGCGGCCCGCAAATGCCGGATCACCGCTCGCCAGCAGCGACTCATAATCAGTTTCCCCGATGGTGGGGCCATCGGGCGCTTCGTGATCGTTGATGTCGATCACACGCGGCGGATTGGGAACTGACTGCAATGCTTTCTCGACGAGCGGTGCAAATTCGCGGTCTACGAGCAGGAGCTTGCATTCGCCGTGGCGCAGAATGAAGGCGACACCGTCAGCATCGAGTCGGCAATTGATGGCGTTGAGAACCGCCCCCGAGAGCGGTACGCCGAAGTGGGCCTCAAGCATGGCCGGGGTGTTCGGCGCAATGATCGACACCGTGTCGCCCGGTTCGATGCCCAACTGAACGAGCGCCGACGCGAAGCGATAGCAACGCTCGCGCGTCTTCGCCCATGTCTGCCGGAAGTCGCCATGAATGATCGCGGTTCGATTCGGATAGACGTCGGCGGTTCGATCAAGGAAGGTCAAGGGCGTCAATGGAACGTGGTTTGCCGCGTTCTTCTCAAGTCCTCGAGAATAGGCCGTTGCACTCATGACTTTGTCTCCATTCATTCTTGGTAGAAAGTAGTGAAATCGCCGACCGCACTGCGCTCCGTGACCAGAGTGTTCTCGATGCAGTTGGGATCCGCATAACCCAGACTCATTCCGCACACCAACATGTGGTTGTCGGGAATGGACAGTTCGTTAGCGATGACACGGTGGAACTTGTTGAAAGCCGCCTGCGGACACGTGTCGAGGCCCCGCGCGCGGGCGGCGATCATGACGCTTTGCAGGAACATGCCCGTGTCCAGCAGACTTCCTTCACGCATGATCCGGTCAACCGTGAAAAACAGGCCCACCGGTGCATCGAAGAAGCTGTAGTTGCGACCGTGCTGGACGTGCATCCGCTCCTTGTCACCCTTCTCGATGCCCAGCAGGCCATACAGGTTCCAACCAACCTCACGCCGGCGGTCCACATACGGTGCGATCCATTCGCGCGGGTAGTAGTCATAGGGCTCGTCCAGGTCGGAGCTGCGAACGGGATCGTCATTGATCTCGTTGATGGCGGCAGACAGGCGGGACTTCATGGCGCCTGTCACGACATGCACATGCCAGGGCTGGATGTTGACGCCGGTTGCGCTGAAGCGAGCCACGTCGAGGATGGACTCGATCTGCTCGCGAGGAACCGGCGTGGGCAGGAAAGCACGGACGCTGCGCCGCGTGACGAGCGCCCAATCGACGGCTCGGTTCACGTCGGCAAACGAGCTCAAGGGAGGAGGAGATAGACGGTCCATTTCGATGCCGGGATTGAAAGTTGCGCTGCACTGAATCATGTAGCGTTTGTTGAGGGTAACGCCCGTACGAGCCGCGTTGTTCGCAAGAATCTCGGCCACGAAGCTGCATATGGCGGAAATGTCAGCGCCCCGCGCCGCCCTGAACCGCGACAACAGGCACGCTGTTTGAGCGATGCGAATCGGCACGTGTCTGGTTGATCAGCGTCACCGCCGCCGCGCCGATGAGGCCAGCCAGGCCGATTGCCATGAAATTCTGTTCCAGCGGCAACTTCAGGGAGACGAGCCAACCAATGAGCACCGGAGCCACAATCGCGCCGATCCGGCCCACGCCAGAAGCAAAGCCAACACCGGTAGACCGGATCGCATGTGGATAGAAGTCACCCGCATAAGCGTAGGCAAGCAATTGCGTACCGAGCGTCGATGCGCCGACAACGAATACGACGGCAAACAACGATACGGTCGACTTCGTGTAGCCCATCAGCGACAGCGCAACCGCCCCGACGATGTAGAACGCAATCAGCACCCGCTTGATGTTGACCTTGTCGCTGAGCCAACCGCCGAAGATCGCACCGGCGATCGCGCCGACGTTGAAGACGATCACGAAGTTCAAAGCTGAACCCAGGCTATACCCAGCCATGGCCATCAGCTTGGTCAACCACGAACTGAGCGCGTAGACCATGAAGAGGCCCGTCATGAACGCGACCCAGATCATCGTGGTACTGAAGCCCCGCCCATCCTGGAAGAGTCGTCGCACCGAAGCGTCGCTGGCTTTGTCTGACAAGGAACCTGCAAACTGCTCTCGACCGCTCAGCGGATAGTCGGGCACCAGCCGCTTCATGACTGTGCGCAGTTCGTCGTGCCGGCCGCTTTTGAGCAGGAAAATCATTGAATGGGGCATCGTTTTGATGATGAATGGGATCAACAGGACAGGCAGGCCCGCGGCAAAAAAGACGGATTGCCAGCCGTAGCTGTCGATAAGCTGCTTTGCAGTCAGCGCCACCAGAATCCCGCCAATCGAATAGCCTGCGAACACCAGCGTGACCAATCGGGTACGCAACGCATTGGGCGAAAACTCCGCCATCTGCGCGGTGACAATCGGCAAGACTCCGCCGATGCCTAGGCCGGCGACAAAGCGCGTCACGCTGAAACTGATTGGATCGCTCGTCAACCCGGCGGACGCCGTGAAAAGACTGAAAAGGGCCACGCAAACGCACATCATCGTTGGTCGTCCGAAACGGTCCGCCAGCGTGCCAAGGAAAATGGCCCCGAGCATGACCCCAACAAGTGTCGAACCAGCCATGATGCCCGCGCTGGTCGCGCCGATGTGCATGTCTTTCATGATCGATGGCAGCGCCGCGCCGACGACGGCAAGATCGTAGCCATCGAGTATCAACATCAAGACACACCAGAACAGGACAAGGGTATGAAAGCTATTGAATCTGGCCCGGCCGGCGAGTGAATACACGTCTATCTGGTTCATGTCGTCTCCTTGGTTTTAATCTCGTGCGTGAAATCCGCGCGAGCTGTGGGCGCCATCGATGGGGCGCCTTTATCGCGCCCCAATCAACCGCTGCTGTCGTGCTGCCACCAGTGTCAGGCGGACGCAGGTGGCAGTCCATGTCCATCAACTTCAACCTGGATGAGGTCATCGAACACCAGCGTTTCCGGCGTTGCGCCGCCGGCGGTAGCCCAATCTCTGTTAGGCGAGGGCACCGATTTCCAGTTGGAGAAATCGCTTCTCGTGACGACGGATTGACGCAGTCCCTCGGACAAACCATGCCCCCGTTGCGACTGTCCGCAGCGCACTGGTTATTCGTCTGAGTACGGGCGTAAAGATGGACGCTGCGGATCAGCTCGGCGGGATAGTCGAGCCGCGCGCTATATAGCGCAGGATCCGCGAGCAGCGGATCGACGCAAAGTTCCTGCGCAACGAAATGCGGTGAGCCCGCTCAGTGTGGCCGCAAGCCGGATGCCGTTGCAGGTCGTTAACGGGGTGGGGCTTTGCATCGGGCCGGAACGTGCGCACCCAGTCGCGTCAGCGCTGGAAATTCCGGGTGGAAGGTGGCCGTCCGGCACGGCCAATGGGTGCGCACGGCGAACCGGACTAATTCGAGCACAAGAAGCTCGCCGCCAGATTCTGGTCGCCACCGATGTATTTGGGCCACTGTGGGTATTCGCACATGGGCCTGGTACGTCCGGCTGTTGTCGGAGTCAGGTCGGTGATAGTCAGATCTTTGGGCTCAATTCCTTTCGTCACCCAGTTGTCCAACGCCGTCAGACCGTCATATGAACCATTGAATTGTCCGCCGAAGCCGTGGGCCGCGCCCGGAACCAGGTAGAACTTCAGAAATTGACTAAGTGGCCCCTGCCCGAATCGGGATACCAGCCGGTTATAGTAATCAATCGACAATTGCGCCGGAATGAACTGGTCTGATTGCCCGTGCTGGAGAATGATCTTGCCGCCGCGGCTCTGGAATTGACTCAAGTCAGTGCTGGTGCTGTCCATGAGTGCGCTCACCGCCTGGACGCGCGAAGTTAATGATCCCGGGTTGGCAGAATTAAAATTCAGAATGCTTGATCCAGCGTCGCGAGCGACCGCAAACCGGAGCATGTCATTTGAAAACGTGTAATAAAATGCGCTCTTGCCGATCACCCCAGGCTCGACCATCGCATCGGCAGCGGAAGTGCCCCAGGCCAAGCTAGTGGACCAAAAATCCGCCCCGGTGAATGCGTTATATGCTGGAAATGTCTGTATTCCGCTTGCCAGATTGAAGCTAAAGTTAAGCGGTGTGCCAGCGGTGGTTAGCGTATTGATTTGTGCGTCTGACAAGCAACTGTCACCGGTGTCGCCCCCGCCGGAGCAGCGAATCACTGCTGGATCGAACGCGCATGCTGCAGGGTTACTGATAATGCCGTCAGCGACGCCATCCAGAGCGTCGCATTGCTTCATGACCGCTGCGAGAACGGCCTTGCCTTTAGCAGGCGTGACGTATCCTCCGGGTGCCAGCAGGGATTGCGAGATCCTGCCCATCTGGAGCCATAGTCCTGTTATTCCTGAAGCTGGATAGGTCGAAATGATACCGTCGTAGTCTTGCGGGAACCGTTGTGCCGCAATCAAACCTTGTCGTCCGCCACTCGAACCACCAATAAAGTAGCTGTGCGCGAAGTCCGAGCCATATCTTGCCTTTGCGATGTAGGCTGCGAAGTCATGCGTCTTCTTGATGTGGTCGCCAGCATAGTTGGCGAGTGCCTCATCGTTTGTTGCGAAGGAACCGTCTAGGATGGTTCCCTCATGCCCACTGTCGCTCCCGACAGTCACATAACCCCTGCGCAACGGCGTACTGACGCCTGCGGGCTCTGCCCCGGATAAGAACCCGTCAAATGGTGAGCCCTCGGTATTGGCGATGGTGCCGTCAAATCCCCCGCCACCGAAGTGAACAGCTTTTCCGTTAAAGTTAGTCGGAAGGTCCACCTTCACCCGGATATCGGGCGCATTGAAATCGACCGGATGGATAGTTCCGAGCACTTTGCAGTACTCACCATTGCTGTTAGCAGAATCAGTATCAGAAACGAGCGTCGCTGACACGACAGTGGCACCGGTTGTCGGCAACCCAATAGAGCTGGCAGGAACAGTCATACCAGCCAACGCACTACACTTCGCGGCTGGCGTCACGACAGCGGCGTTTGCCGGTGCCGCGTCATTGCCGCCGCAGCCAGATACGGTAACGGCTGATGCTGCGAATAGAACACTCACAATAGCCGGGCTTCGGCGAATTCTGAACCGGGTTCTCATTCTCGTCTCCATATATTTTTTTGCTACCGCAATGCGCTGCTCATCGAGGGCAATTTTTATTTGCCGCCGCCGATTCGGTGACGCGCTGGCGGGAAAACTGGTGCCCCAGTAAGCGATGACGCTTCACTTATTTTGCGGCGGCGATCAAGTGCGGGGCTCTTGCGGAGCCAGCTATGAATACTCTGCGCAACCGGGTGCGAGGCTTGTTCTGATTTGCCGGACGCGACTGTAGTGTCAGCCTGGCTGGGACGCCAATCCATGTCCGCCGACTTCAGTTTGCATGAGGTCTGTGGACACGTTGGGCTTTCGTTGTGCTTCATGCGTTGGCGACCCATCATCCCGAGAATTCAAGTGAGGATGAGTGCAATGCCGCTGGGGCGCTGCCCGCCTGTATGCGATTCATCGGTTGCCCGGCTTTACTTTGCCTTGCCTCGGCAGCTATGCTTTTGCGCAACGCTCGTTCGGAAACGAGGATCGAGCCGTTTCGACAGGTCAGACGTACAAGCAAGTCGGAACGCTCGAATTCCGCTATGACAACGGTACGAGTTCTAACGTTAAGAGTTGGCCTTGCCGTGGCGGTACATTCCCGGGCTGGCCCCGGTCCACTTCCTGAAAGCCCTGTGAAAAGCACTGGTTTCCTGAAAGCCAGTCCGCGCAGCGACTTCGGCGACTGTGAGAGAACTGCTGGAAAACAACTCGATTGCGATGTCACGGCGCAATTCGTCTTTCAGTTGCCGGTAGTTCGTGCCTTCGGCCAGCAGGCGGCGTTGCAGCGTGGCCGCGGATAGATTCAGTAACCGCGATAGCGCGTCGAGGTCCGGCCAGTCGTCGGGGGCCTGGTTTCTTAGTCGGCGCCTGACCTGGGCCGTAGTGCTCGATTCATTGCGATACTTGACCAGGATATTGGCTGGTGCGTTCTCCAGGAACACACGCAGGCTCGCTTCCGTGCCGGACAGTTTGAGGCCGAGGAAACTGCGATCGAACCGGATCAGGGTCTCCTCTGCGGAGAACGTCACATCCTCGCAGAAGCGCATGCGGTAGTCGCTGTCATCGATTGGTGGGGAGGCGCGAAACCGCATCTCGATCAGTGGGATCCGTCTGCGTGCGAGCCAGCATGCAAGACCGTGCACGAGGATGAACCACGTCCCGTAGGCAAAGAGCCGGCGTGTCCGCCCATCGTCATGCAGGATGATCACCGCATGCTCGCCTTCGCAGCGCAACTCCCCGTGAATGTCGTCGAGAACCGCTCGCAGGAACTTCAGCATGCGACGCAGCGCGTGTTCCAGATTGTCCGCATGCAGCACCGCGTGACACATCAGAGCGTAGCTACCCCGGCGCAGTGCGTGGCTGTCGAGGCCAAAGAACTCGTCGTCCATCAAGTCGGCCAGAGCCGCCCACAGACGCGAAAAGGCCAACGCCGGCACACGGGCTCTCGGCGCATTCAACAATTCCGCCGCGATTCCAGCGTGCTGGAGGACGGCCGACACATCGAGATTCCGTTGGCTCGCCGCGAGGATTGCCTCGCGTACCAGGCTGATAGAGGTTGTGCCCTTGTCTTGAGTGTCATTCATAGTCAGGCGTACCCACAGAAAGTGTGGTGATGTTAATCGCTGCCGGGCGCAAGTCAAACCTGCTACCCGACTGAACGCGGGCAGTCATCGGCCGAAGAACGCTGGCGGGCGACCCATGCCCCGACCGATATGTCCGACGGGCACACGCATGAAGAGGTCTATGGGCATGTGCGTACGCTCGCCTGCCGCTTACCATGGCCGTTCAGTTCGTTGTCGCGAGTGTGGCACTGTTGGACAAGGTCATACAGCATGGCGGCCATATCACATGAACCATGCAAGCGGCATCAATGGCTTCGGAATCCAGAGCTTCCGGCGAAGCACGGGCCTGGCCGTTGCGCGTCCGGATACTTGCTTTTGGGAGACAGCGGTGCAGATTCAACACAAAGGATTCGTCATCACGGGTGGCGGCTCAGGGCTGGGCGCCGCGACGGCGCGCCGTCTGGTGGAGGGGGGCGCCTCGGTGCTGCTTGTAGACCTGGACCAGGACGCCGGCACTGCGCTGGCGGCGGAACTCGGCCGCAATGCTCACTTCGCCAAGGCTGACATATCCGACGCAACGAGCGCCGAGCGTGCGTTGAACGCGTTTTGCGACATCGTCGGCGCGTTGCATGGGCTGATCAATTGCGCGGGCGTTGCCCCCGCCGAGAAAGTGCTTGGACGCGAAGGCCCGCACCGGCTAGAGAGTTTCGCGCGCACCGTTCAGGTCAACCTGATCGGCGCTTTCAACATGGTACGGCTGGCCGCAGCCTGCATGGCCAGAAACACGCCCGAGACCGATGGCGAGCGAGGGGTGATCATCAATACTGCTTCAGTCGCCGCGTTCGATGGCCAGATTGGGCAAGCAGGCTATGCGGCCTCCAAAGGCGGTGTCGTGGCGATGACGCTGCCTATCGCGCGGGAATTGGCCCGCAATGGCATTCGCGTACTTGCGGTCGCGCCCGGAATCATGGAGACGCCGATGCTCAAAGGCATGCCCACCGAGGTACAAGACGCTCTTGGGAAGATGGTCCCCTTTCCCGCGCGCCTTGGTCGGCCAGAAGAATTCGCGGGCCTTGTGCTGCACATTCTCGAAAACACCTACCTGAACGGCGAGGTGATCCGCCTTGATGGCGCCATCCGTATGGCGGCAAGGTGAACTCGGCGCCTTGAGCGCACGTCATTGTTCCGGCTACCGCCTTGCTTGAGTTCGTCGAGTCGCCGAACCCGGAAGGGCTCAGATGACCCGTGAACTGCAAAACTTTCCGAACCCCTTGCAACGCCGCCGCGGAGCGGCGAATGGAGACTCGTATGCCCATTTCTTCGACTTCAGATGATCCCGTCGTTATCGTCGGTGCCGCACGCACGGCGCTAGGCGGCTTCCAGGGCGACTTCGCGTCGCTCACGGCGCCGCAACTCGGCGCCAGCGCCATCCGTGCCGCATTCGATCGCGCAGGGCTGCAGCCAGAGGGGGTGGACGAGATACTCATGGGCTGCGTGCTGCCGGCGGGCCTGGGGCAGGCGCCCGCACGCCAGGCGGCGCTGAGCGCCGGTTTGCCGCTCTCGGCGGGGTGCACCACGATCAATAAGGTCTGCGGCTCGGGTATGAAGGCAACGATGCTGGCGCACGATCTGCTGTTGAGTGGGAGTCAGCAGGTGATCGTGGCCGGCGGCATGGAATCCATGAGCAACGCGCCCTACCTGTTGCCCAAGGGCCGCTCGGGCCAGCGCCTGGGACACGGCCAGGTGCTGGACCACATGTTCTTCGATGGCCTGGAGGATCACTACAGCCTCGCCTCCCGCGGCCGTCTTATGGGCACTTTCGCCGAGGACTGCGCGCGCCACTTCGGTTTCACGCGCGAGGCGCAAGACGCCTTTGCTTCCACCTCCACGCTGCGCGCGCAACAGGCGCAGCGTGACGGCCTGTTGCGGTGGGAGATTACGCCAGTTGCCGTGCCGGGCCGCAGCGGCGAGAAACTCGTCGCCGAGGACGAGGCGCCAGCGAAGGCAGAACTGGCCAGGATCCCCAGCCTCAAACCCGCCTTTGGAAAGGACGGCACAGTCACAGCGGCGAGTTCGGCCTCGATCGCCGATGGAGCAGCGGCCGTGGTGCTGATGCGCCGGTCCACCGCGCACGAGCGTGGTTTAACACCGCTGGCCGTTATCCGCGGGCACGCCACACAGTCTCAGGAGCCGGCCTGGTTTACCACTGCGCCCGTGGGTGCGATCCAGAAGCTGCTAGCCAAGATGGGGTGGCAGGCGGCCGATGTAGACCTGTGGGAAATTAACGAGGCATTTGCCGTGGTCGTCATGGCCGCCATGCGCGAACTATCGCTTCCGCACGAGCGCGTGAACGTGCATGGAGGTGCTTGCGCGCTGGGTCACCCGATCGGCGCAACGGGCGCGCGCCTGGTCGTGACGCTCCTGAGCGCACTCCGCCAGCGCGGCGAGACGCGAGGCGTCGCGAGTCTGTGCATCGGTGGTGGTGAGGCCACAGCGCTGGCAATTGAGATCGTCTAAGCAACATGATCGGCGCTTAGGGAACACCGGAAACCCACCGCTCGCGCAGCATATCGGGCTTGAATTCGCTCTCAAGATACTGACTGTCTGATCGCCGGCGAAGGTCGCTCGGATGCTTGGGCGATGCGCGGAAGCACCGGTTGTTCCGGCCGGAACGCATCGACTTCTAATGCTCAGGCGGGGCCAGCGTCGGGTGCCATCGCCGGGCGGTGCTTGCGTGTCCCGGTGAAATCTTTGGTAGGAGATTTGCTCGCGGCATGGGCCGACCGCGATTGCCTCGCCATCAAGGTTATTGTGATGTTGTGGCAAAGCCAGCCGAACAGATAGCCGGGCGTCGATACAGTATGCGCTGAACCCCTGCGGTGGGCGGGCACCTCGAATAGATGCGTGGCGCCCGTTGCCACGGATCGGCAGCTTCCGCGATAGGAGCCGCCGTTCGAGCGGCCAATCAATTAACTCACGAATGGCGCCTTCTGGCCGCAAGCACCAGTTCGACGAATGCTCTCCTGAGCGGACGTTGGGTTCATCAACGGTAGCTTTCCGGCAGGCTGCGTGAATGCGTACTGCCGGCCAAGGACGGACCTTTAACTCGAAGACTCAGATCGTTGACGATCGACAGACAAACGTGCGGTGCTACCGCGTCAGCGACACAGGTGGGCGCATTGTGGCGGGGTCACACTGCCTGCTCCACGGGTCAGCGAGCGCTTCCGGGGGACATCACGGGGCCGGTGACGCGTATCGAAGTATTGGCGAGCGGGGAGGACGCGAATAATCCAAGGACGGCAGGTTCGTTCGCGAAAATCTGCTGATACGATGCCTCGACCACTTTTAGGTTTAGCAACGCTGCCTCGCCGCTTCACCTAAGCTGCGGCAAACTCGAGCCGATCGTCTTCACAGCGGTCTTGCCGCGGCGGAGCAGCTTGACCTGAGACCGCGCGATGTCACTCCATGTCTGCTCCGCTCGACGCACGGCGCAATCGAACGACTCGTCTTCCACCGTGCAGCGACCGTCTACGGTGATCAGCCATCCCTTGCGCGTACGCGTGCAACTCACGCGCCCGTCTTCCATGAGGTCGGCGTACCAGCGCCAGACACGCGCATCGTCAGCGTTCGCGCGAACGGCGGCAGCCAGACGCGTGATCTCGAGGCTATGCGGGTGCGAGCCTTGCAGTTTCAAACCCATTTCATTCCCTTTTCGAAGCCACTCAAAACCGGGCGCCAGGCGCAAAAAGCCTGTTTCGCGTTCGTCCAAAACGCGAGGCGACTACAGCCGGGAGCGCCCCAGCAAACCGTTCAGGTCCGACGCAGGCACGTTGCTGCGCCATGCCAAGCCGTGCGCGTGCCAGCGTATGCCCGACAGGGTCGCGCGCTGCAGTGCGCGTATGAACCGCAGCGGGGAGAACTCACGCATGCCCCGCCGCACGGCGGGGCATGGTGGCCGCGATTGGCATCGAGCTTAGGCGGCGCGCGGCTGAAGGTCCTTGTGACAGGCCGAAGAGTTCCGAACCGACGCGCGTTGCCTCGCAAGCGAGTCACGCAGATCTCGTCGTAGCGCCTCAGGACTTGAGGAACTCGAGCAGCTCGGCATTGACCTGATCGACGTGCGTGCTGCACATGCCGTGCGGCGCGCCTTTGTAGACCTTGAGCGTCGCGTTCTTGACGATCTTCGCCGAGAGCTTCGCCGAATCGTCGATCGGCACGATCTGGTCGTCGTCGCCGTGCAGGATCAGAGTGGGCACACTGATCTTCTTGAGGTCGTCGGTGTAGTCGACTTCAGAGAACTGCTTGATGCACTCGTACTGGCCTTTGATCGAACCGGCCATGCCCTGGCGCCAGAAGTCCTGCACGAGGCCCTGCGAGACTTTTGCGTCGGGGCGGTTGAAGCCGTAGAACGGCGTGGCCAGGTCCAGATAGAACTGCGAGCGGTTCGCCGCCACCCCGGCGCGGATGTTGTCGAACACCGACATCGGCAGACCGTTCGGATTGTTCGCAGACTTGACCATTTGCGGCGGCACGGCGCCGATCAGCACGGCCTTGGCCACGCGCTTTTCGCCATGGCGGCCGATGTAATGCGCCACCTCGCCTCCGCCCGTGGAATGGCCCACGAGCATCGCGCCCTTCACGTCGAGCGCGTCGAGCACAGCCGCTAGATCGTCGGCGTAGGTGTTCATGTCGTTGCCCTCGGACGGCTGGCCCGAACGGCCATGGCCGCGGCGGTCGTGCGCGATCACCCGGTAGCCACGATTCACCAGGAAGAGCATCTGCGCGTCCCATGCGTCAGCCGAGAGCGGCCAGCCGTGCGAGAAGACGACCGGCACGCCCGTGCCCCAGTCCTTGAAGAAGATCTGCGTGCCGTCCTTCGCGCTCACGTAACTGCCGCCGTGAAGATGCGAGGTGCCGTGCGCATGCGCCGAGCCGCCCGTCACGGACGCGGCTGCGTTCGCGGACAGGCCCGACATGGCGGCCACGGCGCCAGCCATGCCCGCACTTGCCGAAAGCAGCCTGCGGCGCGACGCCGAAGGCCTGGTCGAATCGATTTGCTTTTTGTTCATGCTGGATCTCCGTCGTTGCATCGCCGCGCGCGGGCGTGGCGACGACCTTGCGTGTTGAGATGGATAGCGTTGCGGCGAGGAGCGAGAACTCGCTGAGAAACGCCACATGCCGGCTGTCACTCTAAAGACGCAAGCGGCCAAAGTCCTTGGCGCAAACTCAAAAGTCCTGAAATGAACCCGTCATGCCTTTGCGCACAGCGAGGCGCAAAAGTTATGGGCACGATTCGGCGGCGTCGACGCGCTCACGCACGACCCAAAGCCCGATCGAACGGATATGCCGCATGCGCCAGAGATTAAATATTCTTAATCGGACACTTCCCGATCCAGACGAACCTATACTTTTTCCGCGAGCCTTTTCGCGTAGTTCCCGTCACGCCACGATCACCAACCAAGACTCGCATCATGAATCCGGACATCCTTTCGCTGCTTGCCGATATTCTTGCCGGCGTCGTCTACGGCGTGATCGACGTTCAATCCCCGGACCTCTAGCGGATGAACAACGTCGAGTTTTTTCACTACCTCCTGTTGTTGATCTGCGGCGCGGGCGCCCTGACGTGGCTCGCGGAGCGCATCGCGATCCCGCCTGCCGTCGTCCTGCTGCTCGGCGGGTGTGTGATCGCAGTCGCAGGCAGGCGCGTACCCGACGTGGACCCGAACCTGCTGCTCACGGCCGTGCTACCGCCGCTGCTGATGTCGAGTTCGTTCTATACGGCGTGGAAGGAATTCCGACGCGGCATCGGCACGATCGTTTCGCTCGTGCTCGGGGCCGTGACGTTCACCACCGTCGCGGTGGCTGTCGCCGTGCATGCCTTCAACCCGAACCTGCCATGGGCGGCATGCTTCGCGCTCGGTGCGATCGTCTCGCCACCCGACGCGGTCGCCGCCAAAGCGATCCTTCAGCGCCACCCGCTACCCGCCAGGCTCGTGGCCGTGCTGGAAGGCGAAAGCCTCGTGAACGACGCGTCGGGCCTGCTGCTCTATCAGATGGCGGTCTCGGCAGCGCTAGCCGCGACGATCACGGTCACGAGCGGAACAGTGCTGTTCTTTACGCTGACCCTGATCGGCGTCGCGGTCGGCATCGTGTGCGGCCAGGCCATGTGTTGGGTGTTGCCGCGTCTGGGCGATGCGATGCTCGGCATCGTCGTGACCTTCGTGATGGCGTGGGCCAGCTACGGTATCGCGGAGGCCGTCGGCGGATCGGGTGTGCTGTCCGTCGTGACCTGCGGTCTCGTGCTCGGCATCCGCCAGCATCGGGTATTCGACGCCGATATGCGCATCAAAGCCAAGGCGACCTGGGAAGCGGTCGTGTTCGTGCTCGAGGCGCTGGTCTTCATCCTGATCGGCCTCACACTGCATGCGCTTCTCTCACGGGTGAATCACGAATCGGCCGTGTTGATGGCCGGGCTGCGTGTCGCATTGCCAGCAACTGCCGCAGCCATCGTTGCGCGTCTTGCATGGGTGTTTGCTGCGATCTGGCTGCCCGACCAGTTGCGCGCGAAACGCTCGGGTCGCCAGCCGTGGACCTTCAAGGAAGCGGTTGTGCTCGGATGGGCGGGTATGCGCGGCGTAGTCAGTCTGGCGGCCGCAATCGCGCTGCCAGCTAATTTCCCCGGCCGCGACCTGATCGTCTTCAGCACGTTTGTGCTGATCATCGCGACGCTTGTCGTGCAGGGCGGCAGCCTGGCGCCGCTGATCCGGCTGCTGAAACTGCGCCCGACAGCCCGTCACACCATGTCCGAGCATGAGGCGCGCGCCCATACGTTCGGCGCCTCTCTTGCTGCGCTAGAGGAAATCGACGAGCGCTCGTCCGGCATCGAACGCGCGACGGTCGAACGGCTGCTAGCCGAATACCGGATTCGCGTCACCGCGAACGAAAGCGCCTACCAGTTGGGCGCGGACCGCATCGAACACCGTGCGCACTTCCTGCGTGTCGAACTCGAACTCGTCGGCGTGTCGCGCGGGGCATTGCTCGGCCTACATCGCGACGGCAAGGTAGACGACGCGGTCCTGCATCGCATCGAATCCGAGCTTGATTTCGAGGAACTGCGGCTGTTGCGGCTGCTCGAGCCGTAACGGCTTGCATCCGCGTCGACCGTCAACGAAAGATATTGATCATGCCCACTACGATTAAGGCTATGCTCACGCCGCGCGAAAGCGACATCGGCAACCTGATCGTGCGTCGCGTGCTTCCCGCTCGTGCCGCGCGCCTCATCGGACCATTCATTTTCTTCGACCATATGGGGCCAGCTGTGCTGCCCGCTGACAGCGGCGTGGACGTGCTCCCGCATCCGCATATCGGCCTCGCGACCGTCACGTACCTGTTCGAAGGCTCGTTCGTGCATCACGACAGCCTCGGCTACCGGCAGAAGATCGTACCCGGCGACGTGAACTGGATGACGGCCGGGCGCGGCATCGTCCATTCAGAACGCACGCCGCTGGAGGACCGGCCGGTTGGTCAGGCAATCCACGGCATTCAGACCTGGGTCGCGCTGCCCGTCGAACATGAAGACGCCACGCCCGCGTTCATTCATCACCCGGCCAATACGCTGCCGACGTTCACGCGCGACGGGGCAACCGTACACGTGATCGCCGGCACGGCTTTCGGCAAGACCTCGCCGGTCGAAGTGTTTTCACCCACGCTCTACGTCCACGCCGAGTTCGCGGCTGCCGGCCGCCTCGCACTCGATGCCGAGCACGAGGAGCGCGGCGTCTATCTCGTCGACGGAGATCTGAGCATCGACGGGACGCCGTTGTCTCCTGCAACGATGGCCGTGCTGGAGCCGCGCACAACGGCCGAACTCGCCAGCGCGCATGGCGCGCGCGTGTTGCTCCTCGGCGGCGAGCACCTGCCGGGCGAACGCTTCATCGAGTGGAATTTCGTGTCCGGTTCGCGCGAGAAGATCGTGGCTGCGCGGCAAGCCTGGGCTGCGCAGACCTTCGGCAAAGTGCCTGGCGAAGAGCACGAGTGGACGCCCCAGCCCGAGCGTGGCGCACATTGAGCATTGTCTGGCGAGCGCCCGCGTCTGGCGCGTAACGCTCCTCATTGCGCGCCTCACGAAACCTTGACGCGCGCCTCGTCTCGACTGAGCCACGCATGAATCTGGCTGACAACTGCTGCGCCGTCCCCTACCGCTGCGGCCACCCGCTTCGGCGCGCCTGAACGGACGTCACCGATCGCGAAGAGCCCCGGCACATTCGTCTCGAGCGGGAGGCGCCGAGTGCCTGCGCTCGCATCGGACGATCCCGTTTCGACAAAGCCGCGCTCGTCCAGCTGAACGCCCAACGATGTCAACCAGTCCGTTTTTGGATCCGCGCCGATGAACAGGAAAAGATGCCGCGCCTCTATGAGCTCGCTGCCCTTGTCGTGATGAAAGACGCGAATTCGCTCAAGACCACCGTCGCTCGCTTCCAGTGATTCGAGCGTGCATCTTGCGCAAATCGACACGTTTGGCAGAGCGCTGAGCCGGTCTATCAGGTAACGGGACATGGTCGCTTCGAGACCGTCTCCACGTATCAGAACGCGTATGCTTTTCGCAAAGTTGGCGAGAAAGACGACAGCCTGCCCAGCCGAGTTACCCCCACCTATCAGCACAACGTCTTTCCCGCTGACGAGACGCGCCTCGATGGGCGACGCCCAATAGTAGATCCCTCTGCCCTCGAAACGTTCAAAGCCCGTCACGGAAGGCTTTCGATACACCGCTCCGCTCGCGACCACGACCGTCCGCGCACGAACGCACTGTCGATCGGATAGCGCGAGCATGAAGTTGCCCGCCGCGCCCTCGACCCGATCGACCGCACTGGGAATGGCCACGTGAACACCAAATTTCAATGCCTGCTGTAACGCGCGTGCCGCAAGGGCTTGCCCCGATATGCCAGTCGGAAAGCCGAGATAGTTTTCGATACGTGCGCTCGCACCGGCCTGACCACCCGGCGCGCGCCGATCGAAAACGACGACCGAAAGCCCTTCCGAAGCTGCGCAAACGGCCGCCGCGAGGCCCGCCGGACCCGCGCCGATGATTGCGATGTCGTAACGCTGCGACGCACTGAACGTCGGCACGAGGCCGAGCCGGGTGGCGAGCTCCACTTCGTCGGGCGCCCTCAGGACCGACCCGTCCGGGCAGAAGACAAGCGGAAAATCCTCGGCCTTCGAGGTGAGGCCGGCAAGCAGTTGCACGGCGTCCGAATCCTTGTGTGCATCGATCACCGCAGCCGGATAGGCATTGCGCCGCAAAAAGCCTTGCAGGCGGACCACCCTCGCGTCGTCACCCTTGCCGACGATAATCGGACCGAGCCCCTGCTCGATGAGCCCGAGACGCCTCAGGATCAATGCGCGCATGATGTGCTCGCCCAACTGGGCGTCCGCGATGATCAGCGCCCGCAACTGCTCCGAGTTCAGGACGAGCGTCTCGCAGTCAGTCATGGCAATCGCGTCCACCAGCGACGGTTTGCCGGTGAGTTGCGCCATTTCGGCCATGAAATGGCCGAAATGATGGTCTGTCACGACCGTGGTACGTCCTTGCGGATCGCACGAATAGATCCGGACACTCCCGTGCAGCAAGATGAATAGCCCTTCGGCAACGCGCCCCGTCCGGAAAATCGAATCGCCAACCTTGAACGCCTTGGGGCGGCCATAGCGGCTCGCACTACGGATCTCCGCATCAGAAAGGCGCGGAAACATTTGGTGCTGCCGATACTCAAGGGACGAAAATGGAGGTTCAGCGTCGACTGGGCCTGCGTCCGTATTACCTGCGTCGATCATATTTGCCTCGCCTGTCGACCAAGTTGAGTTAGAGTCAGAATGTTAGCGATAGGGAGCCCAAAAGTTCTTGTCGCGACGCTGAATAGTTCTGAAGAGAGCAGCAACCGTTTTCGTCAGCGACGCGAGCATTTGGGAAATCGCAATGAAGTCAGGAATCGCGAAGCTGGACGCAGATGTGAACGAGCTAGTAGCCCGTATTGAAGAAGCGGGCTTTCGCGAACTGCCCATGACGGCGGCGCACGCTGCGGCAGTTCGCGATCTGGCCGATATTCACCGCGATCCGTTTGACTGGTTACTGGTTGCGCAGGCCATTACCGAGCCATTGCGGCTGCTACCCGCCTGAAGGTCACGCGGGCATCACTAGCATTCGAATTCCGAACCGCGCACTGACTCGACCAGATAATCGACGAACGACCCGATGCGCGACGAAATCGCAGTATTGCGGTAGTACACCGCGTTGATCGGCTGCCGGAGATCCAGTGTCTGGCGAGGCAGAAGCTGCACCAGCGTCCCTTCGCGACGGTCGCGCGCCGTCATGAAGTCGGATAGACACACAATGCCGGCACCCGCCAGGGCCAACTGCCGAAGCGTCTCGCCACTCGAGGAGTGAACGGCGGGCGAGATGCGGTAAGGCGCATTGTCGGGCCCGAGAATGGGCCAGACATTCAACCCTTCTGGTTGAGTGAATCCCAGCAGTGAAAGTTTCCTTAGATCCTCCACCCGCCTCGGCTGGCCATGCGCGTCCAAGTATTCCGGGCTCGCGAGAATACGCATACGGCTGCTGCCCACCGGTCTGCTGTGCAGGGTCGAGTCCTTCAACTGGCCGATCCGGATGGCAACATCGGTGCGATGCTCGAGCAGATCGATGATCCCTTCATTGCTATTGAGCTCCAGTTCCACTTGCGGATAGCGAGTTCGATAACCCGGCACGTTCGGCACGATGACGTGCAGCATGAATGGCGTCGCTGCGTCAATACGCAAGCGCCCCGACGGTCGCTCGCGGCGGGTTGCCATCTGCTCCTCCGCGTTCTCCAGAAGCGAAATAATCGCCCTCGCGTCGCGGAGAAACGCTTGTCCTTCTTCCGTCAATTCCAGCCGGCGTGTCGTCCGGCGCAACAACGTCGTCCCGAGCTTGTCTTCGAGCCGCCCCAACGTTCGGCTCGTTGCCGAAATGGTTAGATTGAGCTGATTCGCGGCTGCCGTGATGGATCCCGTGTCGACCACGGAAACGAATGCCTCTAACTCATCGAATGTACTCTTCATACTTGTTTTCGGAACAAAATCGTGTCGTTTTTGAACAGGTTTAGGGTCGAGATTCTGACACGCCGATCGCCAATATTTGATCTTTTTTCAAATATCTTTCTCGCTAGCCGCAGTTTTTCGCCAGGATATGAACGGGTAGAATCGCGCCTTCGATCCAGGAGGCCAGTCCGCGACCGAAGCCACGGGGATAGAGCGATTCTAATCACCCGCGTGTATCCGACTTTGCAGGGATGGGATTTGCCGGACAGCTTGTTTTGACCGCAACGGATAATCGTACCGTTGACCCGCATGGTGCTTTGATGGTTACCCGGTATAGCCTGACATTCGGCCCGTTCCGCATCGATTTCCCGCAGCGTGTCCTCACCAGAAATGGTGACGAAGTCCGCATCGGCAGTCGTGCGCTCGATATTCTTATCGTGCTAGCCGAGCACGGTGGCGAACTGGTCTCAACGCGTCAACTGCGCGACGAGGTCTGGAAAGAAAGCGTGGTCGACGATGGCGCGCTTCGTGTGCACGTTTCCACCCTTCGGAAAGCGCTGAGCGATGGACAATCGGAAAGCCGGTACATCGTCAACGACAATGGACGAGGCTATCGGCTGGCGGTGCCGGTCCATTCCACGAGGGCTACGCAAGTCACCGCCCCCGCGCCGACTGCGCCGACCAGTACCCCCGATGAAAGTGCGCGAGCGTTGCCCGTGACCCTCGCCCGGGTCGTCGGCCGGGAGGATGTCATTGACGGCCTGACCGACCAGCTTCCCGAACGCAGGCTATTGACCATCGCCGGTCCCGGCGGCATCGGCAAAACCACGGTCGCCGTGGCTATCGCGTATCGCTTTTCCGGGCGTACCGGTATCCGCGCACTATTCGTCAACTTCGCCCCCGTTTCCGACAAGGCGAGCGTCGCCAGTACCGTGGCGTCGACGCTCGGCGTCGCCGTATTCAGCGGCAATCCAGTCCCCGGCCTGATTGCCTCACTGGGCGACACCCCAATACTCCTGGTGCTCGACAATTGTGAGCATGTCGTCGAGGCGGTCGCGCAGGTCGCGGAACAATTGCTGCAAGGCACGTCGGGTGTGCACCTTCTGGTAACAAGTCGGGAGCCGTTGCGCGCGGATGGCGAGTCGGTGCATCGGCTTTCGGCCCTGCCGTTTCCCGACGTCGGTGCGCGGATCGGCATCGAGGCGGCCGGAAGTTTTCCGGCCATCTCGTTGTTTCACGACCGCGCAAAGGCGGCCGACGACGCCTTTCAGTTCACGGTTTCGAACATCGGCGCCGTGGCCGACATTTGCCGGCGCCTGGACGGAATTCCTTTGGCGATCGAATTTGCCGCGGCGCGCGTCGCGCACATGGACGTGCGTGCGATCGCCGCGCGCCTGGACGACCGCTTTGCGCTGCTCACACAAGGGCGCCGAACCGCACTGCCGCGGCATCAGACGTTGAAAGCGACGCTTGACTGGAGCTACGAGCTGTTGGACCCGCGTGAGCAGCACGTCCTGCGCCGGCTGTCGGTGATGCGCTCTTCGTTTGGCATGCGTGAAGCCGTTGCCGTGGCAGGCTGTGGGCAGATCGATGAACTGGCGGTGTTCGACGCGATCAGCGGCCTTGTCGCCAAGTCGCTTGTCGCACGCGATATCGGTGACGCCGACAACCCGTATCGGCTTCTCGACACGACCCGCCAATACGCACACCTTCGATTGCTGGAAGCCGGCGAAGCGAACGCGACCAGGCGCCTCCATACCATACATTGCTGCGAGACCTTCGCGGACCTGGGCGCCGCCTGGGAGGGCAAGGCACAACCGCAATGGCTGGCCCAGCTCAGCAAGCGAATCGACGATATCCGCGCGGCGTTCGAGTGGGCCTCCCATCAGGAGGGGGATCCGGAGCTCGAAATCGACCTCGTTATCGCCACGGCGCCGCTCTGGCTCCATCTGTCGCTGCCACACGAGTTCCTCAGCATGGCCGAACACGCCATTGCAGCGGTTGAGCGCTCCGAGCGCTCCGAGCAGGCCGGCAGCACGCGGCACGCCGAACTGCTGGTGGCCTACGGACACTCGCTCTGGCATACGCGTGGGCCAACCATCGAAATGGCACGCGCTTTTGAACGTGCCTACGCGCTGAGCCGACGACTGGGTGACGAGGCGCTGGAATTCCGCATTCTGTGGGGCGTATTTGCACATCGGCTTGTCACAGGTCGATACCTGGAAGGTCTCGCACTGGCCGAGGCGATGCAGGCGTTCGCGGATCGTTCCGCAGACTCGACGCTCAATCAGATGTCGGGCCGCAATCTCGCCTATGCACACCATTACCTCGGCGATCAGGCGAAAGCGCGTACGCTGATCGAGAGGGTCATCGCGCTCGAAGCTGGCCCCACGCGGGAAAACCTTTCAAAGGCAAACGATGCGCAAATGGATGGCCGCATCGCGAGCATGACGGTGTACATGCGAATTCTCTGGCTGCAAGGCGAGACTGAGCGCGCCGTGAGGCTGGCAAGGGACTGCGCCGAACTCGTCGCTTCGATCGAGCACGACCTGTCGCTCGTCTACGGCCTCGCACTCGGTTCAATACCCATCATGATCTGGGCAGGCGAGCATGACTTCGCCCGGCAGCTCACGCGCATGCTTCGCGAGTGCACGAGCCGGCGCGGATTGGCGCATTGGGACGTCTACGGCGAAGGATTCGAACACATCCTTGCCGGCAAGCCCGTGACCCTATCGAGGGCAACCGTTCCGCAACTGGAAGCGTTTGCCAGCGCCGGGTGCAAAGTCTCCATGAATGCGCTGATTCTGGCGGATCGCGTTGCAGAGCCGTGCTGGGTGAGCGAGACGCTTCATGAATACGCGCGCTCAGGCGTGCAGTGGCCCGCTGCTTGCACGGGTGGGGCTCGCGGCGGCGAAACGTGATGCTGGCGCGCTGCCGGGATTGCATCCCTGGCTAACGCTTCTTAGCAAACTTTAACTGAACGGTCCGGACCCACCGGCTGGAGAATAGCGGCTACCGGGACTCGACATCGTTTCAGGCTCAACAGGTGCAGTCGACACTGTGTGAGGCGCGACTGGGAGTCCCCCAACCGCTCAACTCTGATATGTCGGCTTTCATGGACCACGTTCCGCCTGCAAGTACCGTCGATTCCGCGTCACCGCGTCTCGCGACGCCATGGTCATCCCACCCGGTGCTGGACCCCGAGACGCAGCAGTTTCTCGATCTGGTGGCCGAAGCCGGCATGCATCCGGATTCGCTGCTCGCCGAACAGCCATCGTTTCCCGGCCGCGCCGACAGTGACGACAGTTGCGCAGACGAGTATGCCGTCACCATCGAAGCGCTGACCTTCAAGACCGGACCGACGGGCACCATTGACGTGCACATCGTGCGACCGGCCGGCGCGCCGGGCTTACTGCCCGTCGTGCTCTACTATCCGGGCGGCGCCTGGCGCATGGCGAGCTTCGCAACCCACCGCAGGCTCGTCTCACGCCTTTCGGCTGAAGCAGAGGTGGCGGTTGTCTTCGTCCGTTGTTCACCAGCGCCTCAGGTCCTGTTCCCGACACAGAACGAAGAGGCATACGCCGCGCTGCAATACGTCGTTGCACATGCCGAAGTGCTGCAGCTCGATGGTCGCGCGATCGCGGTGGCCGGCGATGGTGCAGGCGGAAACATCGCTGCAGTCGTGGCGCGATGGGCGAGAGACCGGCATGGCCCGAGTCTGCGCCTGCAAGTGCTGTTTTGCCCCATCCTGTCGGCAGACGCCACCACGCAGTCATATCGTCAGTTCGCGACGGGGCCCGGTATGACGGCCAGGGCGCTGGAGCGTTTCATCGAGTCACAGTTTCCTGAGAGATCGCGGTCACTCGCGGCGGCGATGCCGATAAAGTCGAAACCCGACGAACTCGAAGACCTGCCCGCCGCACTCGTCATCACGGCAGAGAACGACATTACGCGAGACGACGCCGAAGAATATGCCCGCAAGCTCATGCGCGCAGGCGTCAGAGTGAACGCCGCTCGTTATATCGGCACGATTCATGACTTCATGGTTTTCGATGGGTTGGCTGACACCTGCCCGACAGACGCTGCGTTCAGACACGCCAGCAGCGTTATAAAGCGCGCACTCCGTCGGTAGCCGACATAACTTCACCACTCACCGCTGGCGAAGACACGCGTGCCTATTTCCCTTGCTGGAGGCGACCTTATGAAAATCGGCCGGATCGAACTCGATATGGACGCGCGACGCTTGCGGCGCGATGGCGAGGATGTGCGACTGGGCTCTCGCGCCTTCGACCTGCTGGCGACGCTCGCCTCGGCAAACGGTCGAGTGGTGTCGAGGTCCGAGCTGATGCAGACGGTCTGGCCCGGCACCGTCGTCGAAGACTGCAATATCGACGTCAACATCTCTGCGCTGCGCAAGGCGCTGGGTGATGACCGGGACCTCATCGTCACGGTCGCGCGCCGTGGCTACCGGTTGGCCCCGTCTCGGGACGTACAGCCGAAACTCCGTACTGCCGCCAGTCCGCGGCCGCTCCCGCGCCGCGTCGGGAATCTCGTCGGGAGAGACGTGGTCGTGGCCAAGGCAGCCGAGGCATTGGTCGACTCCCAGGTGCTTACGCTGACGGGCACAGGTGGTGTCGGAAAATCGAGTCTTGCACTTGAACTCGCCTATCGGATAGCGCCGTCATGCCCGGCGACGGTGGCCTTTGTCGATCTTTCATCCGCAGCCACGATCGACCAGGTGCTGAGTGCCATCGCGTACGGTTGCGGTGTCGACATGCCGGAGGACGTCGTCTCTTCCGAGCGTCTGGGCGCAGCGCTGTCGAATGCGCCGTGGTTGTTGATACTCGATGGTGCGGAGCACGTCATCTCAGTGGTTGCACAAATCGTGGAAGCATTGTTGGCGGCAAGCCTGAATATCCAGTTCCTGGTGACGAGCCGGGAGCCCCTGAAGATTCGCAACGAGACGGTTTTCCGGGTGAACCCGCTTGGCGTTCCCAAACTTACGGACCGTTGCGACGAGATGTTGGACAGCCCGGCTGTCCAGCTGTTTGTCCACCATGCGCAGCAGATGCATCCGAGGTTTGTCCCTCGCATCGGCGAGATAGCGAGCATCGCAAAGATTTGTCAGCGCCTGGATGGTATTCCACTCGCAATCGAGTTGGCCGCCGGCAGGGCGGAATTGTTGGGCGTCGAAGGCGTGCAACGCCTTCTGAGCGATGGACTGTCGTTCCTATCCGGGGGATACCGCACTGCGACGGCGCGGCATCGCTGTCTACGGGCAGCCCTCGATGTCAGCTTCGACCTGTTGAGCGACTCGGCCCAGTCCCTGCTCGTTCAACTTTCCCGGTTCGTCGGACCGTTTAGCTTCGATTCGCTGCGTGGAGTCGACAACGACATGGCAGTGACGACAGGCAGCTTGATTGAAAACATCGATGAGCTTGTCTCGAAGTCGCTTGTCAACGTCTGTATCGACGGGCCGGAGGCGATGTATAGCCTGTTCGAATGCACCCGGACGTACGTCGCGGAGAAATTCCAGTGCGCGTCGGATGAGCACGCCGCCAGGAGGGCAGTTCAAAAACCTCTCGAAGGCGATGTTAGCTTTCTCGGCGAGCTGTTGCCCTTAAGCGTCTGAACAACGAACCCGTTCGTCGATCGGGCCAGCCGTAGTCAAAGCCTGAACGACGTAGACACAGGGCGCGATCCCCGCAACGCTCCTGACGCCGCCGGGATCGGCACGATAGCCGGCAAGTCCTACCACCCGTACTTGAGTTCGACGCCCGCGTAGTCGGCATTGCGGCCGCCCGCCTTACGAATCGAGTTTCCCACCTGGAAGTGCACGGCTTCGACCGAACCTACCAGGTTGGCCGCAATCGTCCAGTCCGCGCGCAATTGCACGTACATACCTGTCCACAGGCTGCCTTTGCCCGCCGTGCCCGGCACAGGCTGATTCGGCTGCTGGTACACGGCGTCGCCAGTCGTCTCGCGCCACTGGAAGCCCAGCGCGCCAAGCAGCGTGAGACTGGCCGAAGGCCTGAGCGTAATCGACGGTTTGATATGGATCAGGTTCGCGTAGCCCGTATAGCCTGCCAGCGTGAAGTAATAGCCGTTCGGAAATAGCGGATTGAAGGTCTCGAGCCGACCATCATGCGGGTGCCGGTCGCCGGACGCCGCATCGATCTGCAGTGCGACGCGCGGCGTCCACGGCATGTCGAATTTGTAACCTGCGAGCGAGCCAACCGCCCACGCGAGAACCGTACTATTACCGACCGTTCCCGTCTGCAGCATCGCCTCCGCATCCCAATCGACGCCGCCGCGCGTGCCGAAATAGTGCAGGTCCCAGACGTCGCGGTGCTCAGAACCCTGAGCGTCGAGGTATCGCGCGTTGGTGTTGTTATAGCGGGACCAGTACCCGGACATGTCACCCGGCCCGACGGATTGCCGCTCGAAACGCACGCCGCTGAAAGTGAGATTGCGGTTCGACACCTCGTCGAACACGGTCGCGTTGCGGTACTGCACGGGCTGCGTTGCGTAGGCGATAAAGCGCCACTTCTGGTATTCGTAGTCTGCCCAGATGGCATCGAAGGCCTGTCGTACGTTCGGGCCATCACGTACGGCAATGAAACGCTGCAAGTCGAATGCCATTTCCTGGCGGCCAACGCGAAACTTGAACGTACCGCCGCCGAGCGCTCCGGTGTAGGCCACGAATGCCTGCTCGAGATCGAGCGGATTCTTGTCCACCGGCGTGACCACGTTTTTGCCAAACGCTCGCGCATCCTCAAGTTGGACGAAGAACTGCCAGTGCTCGGCGAGATGTGCATCGGCATGCACTTCGATGCGCTGAAGCAGATAGGTATCCGACTGCGCAGAGCCGACACCGAACAGCGGGGCGTCATTGGTTTCGATACGCTCACGCAGGTTCGCACCAAGCGACAGATATGACGCGGGGTCGCCGCCGAGCGGAATGTACTTGAGGCTGTCGAGCGGCTTGCGCGGAACGCATGGGTTCGCAAGCACCGACCAGTCTTCCTGCCAGCGGTTGAACATCACGGCAGGACGTTTGACGTTGCATGCATCGGTCATTGTGGCGGCATTCAATGCGGTGCCTGTGTTCGCGCCGGCTGCGTCAGCCGCGAGGCTCGCACCTGCAACCGGTTGCGCAGCTGTGTCTGCGAACGCCGCGTCGGCGCCCGCCAGCAGCAGCCCGGCGATGGCCGTCCAGCGCGCTGCCTTCTCGAATCGACGCCCGCGCATCTTGCTCGATACCATGGATTTCCTTGCCTTTGTCGGCTCGTGTTTGTGTTTGCTCGTCCCGCGCACGCGCCCAGCCTGAGCAGGATGATGTTCTTCGCCGCCTGGATTCATGAGCGCCCCGCTGCAATCGCGCGCTCATGCTCTCCCGTAGTCACCGCCAGCCCGGCGAGAGCACACGCCGGCGCAAGCAGCGCCCAGAAGCCCATGTAGACCACTCCCAGTGCGCCGGCCACCGCACCACCGGCAAACGCGACAATCGCAGGCATCATCAACCGGAAGCGCAAGCACGCCGCTGCACGCACGCTGTCGGCCGTGTCCGGCGACAGCATGTCGATCACATCCAGAACGGCTTGCGTGACATTGCCCGTCATTACGGTGTTGGGCACACCAGGGCGTTGGACTAGGCGCGGATGCGCATTCTGCACACCCATCGCGAACGCCCCCACGACGCCCGCCAGGATGACAGGCAGGCTATCTGGCTGGCTGATCGGCGTCGCCCATACGCCGGCGAGGCAAAAGCCGACTATCAGCACGGCCTGCACCGCATAAAGCAAGCGTGCGCCCTGACGTGCCTGTCCCTGCGGGAGCCAACGCACGAGCAGGCTGCTGAGAACGACCCCGCCGATAAACGCGGGGAACACGATCAGCTTGAGCAGAACGCCCTGCCCGGAGCCGGCGATGCCGGCGCCTATCAATACGAAGTTGCCCGTCACGTGTGCGGTGAACAAACCGAACAATGCAACGAAGCTCAGCGTATCGACAAAGCCGGCGATCGCGGCAAGGATCGAGTCCTCAGACTTCATTGCGCCGCGACCGCGTGAATTTCGGCGATATAGCCCCCGGGGAACTGCACGATCGCGGCATCACGGCCAGCCGACGTGAACGGCGGCACCAGCACATTGACGCCAGCGGTCTTCGCCTTTTGAAGCGTATCGGCCAGATTCGATACTTCGTAGCCGGTCACTTCGCGCCCGTACGGGTAAGGCAAGTGGCCGTCCGTCACGAGCACGGTCATCTTGCCGAACGGCGATTCGATCCGAATGCGGCGATAGGTGTCGTCGGGTCTGCCGATCTCGACTCCCGGCGCCTTCAGGTCATCGGACACCACCTTGCCGTGTGAGAATTTAACGAAATCGTGAACCAGCTTGTGCACGCTTTGCGGCGACACGTAGACCCGATTTTCGGGAATGGTCTGCAACTTGTCGTAATGCGGCGCCTCGGTGTGCCAGTAGAGCTGCATGTTGGTGCCGCCCGGCCACGTGATGATTGCGTCGCGGCCGATCGGGTCGGGGAACGTATCGACGATCACATCCGCACCGAGTGCACGCGCCGACTTCACCGCCGCGTCCATATCCGTCACGAGGTAGCCCGTGCGCTCCGCGCCGAACGGATACGGCATGGGCGTCTTGAAGCCGAATACGGATATCGTGCCTGCCGGGGTAAACACGAGCTGCGACATCGTCTGGCTCGGTGTCGGCGTGACCTGGAACACCCCTTGTTTCGACTTGCTGCCGCCGAACGTCGCCACGAAACTGTCGGTGAAGCGATCGAAGTTCTCTGGCGCTACGTATACGTGCGTCGTGTCGTACTGTGGACCGACTGCGACCGACGGCGATTCGATCGGCATTACGGGCGGCTTCGCGAAAGAAACGGGCGCGGTGGCGAGACCGCCCGCGATCACAAGTGAAACTAAGGCAGTGCGAATTGCTTTCATAGCGGAATTTCCTTGATATTTCATCGTACTGATCAATCGGTCAGGCGCGGTTCTCGCCGACCGGACGCTGCATATCGCCGAGCAGGGTCGCGAGCACCAGGCCCGCGATCAGTCCAAGATGCTCGAAAAAACTGTTGAGCGCCATGAAGCGCTCGGCACCGGCATGGTTCCAAAAGTCGTTGGCAACCAGCATCGCGACGACGGTCAGCATGCCGAGGCCGCCAGCGCCGATCCATGTGAAGCGGCGCAATACCACGCACAGTGAGCCGACGATCTCGACCGCCACCGCGAGCGCTGCCCAGAGAGCGGCCGGGTGCAGGCCGAAATGCGCCTGCTCCGCAACCGCGCCCTCGAAGTTCAGTGCTTTGGTGACACCGCCGATGAGGTAGGCGGACACGAGCGCAAGGCGCACGAGCGGTCCCACCCACGGCTGCGATAGCAGCGCATCAACCCATGCGGGGTTGGTGCTGCCGTTCCATGTCGTCATGTCAGATCGCCCAGCAAGAGCAGCCGAATGCGCCCCAGAAACCCCTTGCATCCGAAGTCGGCAACGCACTGGCCCACGCGCTCGCGTGCGCATGGCCATGCACGCCGCAGGCGCTCGCGCAGGCACACGGCGCCGCGGCAGCGGCACGCCCGAGCGGCGCGCCGTCGCGCTGCGTCGCGCCCCAGCCGCCATAGCCGCCGTATTGGCGCACCGGCGACCAGTCCGGCATTGCAGGCGGGATGGGCTGATCGTGTTGCGAGAACGGGCCCGCGCCCCAGACGATCTTTCCGCCGACCACCGTGAGCAATGCGGTGGTGCCGGCAATGTCGTCCTCCGCGCACGAGAAGAAGTCACGGTCCGGAACCATCAGGTCGGCGAGCTGCCCCGGCACGATGCGCCCCTTCTTGCCCTCTTCGTTCGAGAACCAGGCGACGTACTCCGTCCACATGCGCAGCGCCGTATCGCGATCGAGCAGGTTACGTTGCGGATACATCCGCAGACCGCCAACCGTCTTGCCGCTCACGAGCCATGCGAGCGACACCCACGGGTTGTACGACGCGACGCGGGTCGCATCGGTGCCAGCCGAGACCTTGATGCCCTTCTCGAGCATTCTCGCGACGGGCGGCGTGGCTTGCGCCGCCTGGGCGCCATAGCGCTCGACGAAATACTCGCCCTGGTAGGCCATGCGATGCTGAACCGCGATGCCGCCACCGAGCGCTGCGATGCGATCCATCGAGCGCTCCGAAACGGTTTCCGCGTGGTCGAAGAACCAGTTGATACCGTCGAGCGGAATATCCTTGTTGACCTTTTCGAACACATCGAGCGCGCGGCTGATGGTTTCGTCGTAGGTCGCATGCAGGCGCCACGGCCAGCGGTTCTGCGCGAGTACCCGCACGACGCCTTCGAGCTCGCCTTCCATTCCGGGCGGCAGTTCGGGGCGCGCCACGCGGAAGTCCTCGAAGTCGGCCGCCGAAAACACCAGCATTTCACCCGCACCGTTGTGGCGGAAGTAGTCCGAACCATCGTGATACTTGACCGATCCGGTCCAGTTCACGAAGTCTTCCTTTTCGGCCTGCGGCTTTTGCGTGAAGAGGTTGTACGCGATGCGCACCGTCATTTCGCCGGCATCGTGGAGCTTGCGGATGACTTCGTAATCGTCCGGGTAGTTCTGCGAGCCGCCGCCGGCATCGATCGCGCCGGTCACGCCAAGGCGGTTGAGTTCGCGCATGAAATGGCGCGTCGAATTGTATTGATACTCTATCGGCAGCTTCGGGCCTTTCGCGAGTGTCGCGTAGAGGATCGACGCATTGGGGTTCGCGAGCAGCAACCCGGTGGGGTTGCCTGCGCTGTCGCGCATGATCGTGCCGCCCGGCGGCTCCGGCGTGTCCTTCGTATAGCCCACGACGCGCAATGCGGCGGCGTTGAGCAGCGCCCGGTCGTACAGATGCAGGATGAACACGGGCGTATCCGGCGCGACGGCGTTCAGCTCATCGAGCGTCGGCAGCCGCTTCTCTTCGAATTGGTGCTCGGTGAAGCCGCCGACCACGCGCACCCATTGCGGCGCGGGCGTGATCGCGACCTGCTGCTTGAGCATCTCCATGGCAACGGTGAGCGAGCGTACACCGTCCCAGCGCAGCTCCATGTTGTAGTTCAGACCGCCGCGAATCAAATGCAGGTGATTGTCGATGAGGCCAGGCAGCACGGGCCGGCCACCGAGATCGATAACTTTAGTCGCACGGCCCGCAAGCGGCATGACGTCCGCATCGCTGCCGACCGCGACGAAGCGGCCGTCGGCAATCGCCACGGCACTAGCGACCGGGTTCGAACGATCCAGCGTCGTGAACCGTCCGTTATGCAAAATCAGATCGGGATGGGTAGCGGTTGCGCCCATTTGCGTTTCCTCGTTTCTGTCAGTTCGGTTAAAAGCCCAACAATTGCCTCAGGGATGGAACGGCCTGCGCGCCGATCAACATGCCAAGCAGGCCGATGAGGGCAACGAGCGGAGGCGCGGGCGAGCGGACCTTGATCACGCTGTAGATCACGCCTATCAGCATCCCTGCAGCGAGGGACAGCAGATAAGATTCCATACGATCAGTCTCTCTGTGAGTGTGGAATGCTGATGCGAGACCTCGCGGTTCAACCCGAGTACCTCGCGGGGGATGCACTGCAGCGCAGCGATCGGCAGATCGCATGCGCTACCGCCGCCTTTACGCGGAACGCATCGCCCCGGTTCCGGCGATCGCGACGACGAGGCGATTAACGTGCCGGTACGGCCGGCAGCACCTCGTGCTGCGTAGCGGTGCGCTGCGCTGCCTTGTGGACCATCGTGTATGCGTAGTCGACGCCCATGCCGTACGCGCCCGAGTGTTCCTTCGCGATCGCCATCACGGCGTCGTAGGTCGTGCGGTGAGCCCAGTCGCGCTGCCATTCGAGCAGGACCTGCTGCCACGTGACGGGCACGGCGCCCGCCTGGACCATACGCTGCATCGCGAAGTCATGCGCGTCTTTCGACGTGCCGCCCGATGCGTCGGCCACCATG
Source organism: Paraburkholderia sp. GAS42 (assembly GCF_050436565.1). Taxonomy (NCBI): domain Bacteria; kingdom Pseudomonadati; phylum Pseudomonadota; class Betaproteobacteria; order Burkholderiales; family Burkholderiaceae; genus Paraburkholderia; species Paraburkholderia sp. GAS42. The sequence goes on from NZ_JBNDML010000027.1 coordinate 33,617, forward strand.
TAGATCTCGTAGTCGCCTTCGAGCATGGCGCACAGCGCGAACGTCGTGTTGCAGACCTCGGTCCACAGACCCGCCACGACCACCTTCTTGCGGCGATTCGCCGCGAGCGCGTCGCGCACCTTCTGGTCGTCCCACGAATTCATCGACGTGCGTTCGAGCACCTTGTGCTCGGGGAACACGTCGAGCAGTTCCGGATACGTGTAACCCGAGAAGCTCTGCGATTCGACCGTGGTGATCGTGGTCGGAATGTCGAACACCTTGGCCGCCTTGGCCAGACCGACGACGTTGTTCTTCAGCACCTGACGGTCGATCGACTGAACGCCGAACGCCATTTGCGGTTGGTGATCGATGATGATCAGTTGGCTGTTCTGCGGAGTGAGTACTTCGAGCTTCGAATTGTTCATGACGGGTATTTCCTTTGAACCGGACAGAGGAGGAAGTCGCCATGCCGGCCTGGCCGGCGGGCGTCCGACGTGCATTGGCGCTGGGCGATTCGACATCCAGCTGCGGTTATTTGACACGCAAAGACAGAGCAGCAACAACTAAAAAAGGGATTAAATTTTATGGCCGAATAATTAATCTTAAAAAGCCTTAATCGGGATTTTCTTAATGCAGAGTAACCGCTAGGCTTTCCACGAATTCGCTCGGTAGATCCTGTCATGGGACAGGTCGTCAATGAGGCTCGCACTATGAAACCGTATATCCTTTCCCTGTTGGCCGGCATCCTTGCCGGGGTCGTCTACGGTGCGATCGGCGTGCAATCGCCGGCGCCGCCCACCATTGCGCTGATGGGCCTGCTGGGCATGCTGGCCGGCGAGCAGATACTGCCGCTCGCGCGCAGGGTGCTCTCCGGTTCGAAGTTGGGTGCCGCATGGCGCGAGGCGAAATGCGGCCAGCACATGTTCGGCTCGCTGCCGGGCGCTCACGGCTCCAACGCAGCCGCAAAGGACCCGCAGTCATCCTCATTCTGATCGGCATCTCTCGCGCGTCGGCCTCGAATGCCCGAGAGAACCCTCCGGTTACCTCGCCCAATCCCTCGAGTCACGCGTTGACGACATACGTCATTCGTCGCGTGACCCAAGCCTCCTTCACGCGAGCTCGAAACGGTCGAGGTTCATCACCTTGACCCACGCGGCCACGAAGTCGCGCACCAACTTCTGCTCGCCGTCCGCGCTCGCATAGACCTCGCTCAGCGCGCGCAACACCGAGTGCGCACCGAAGATCAGGTCGACGCGCGTGCCGGTCCACTTGAGCTTGCCGGTGTTGCGGTCGCGGCCCTCGAACACGTCCTTCGCCGCCGAGACCGGCTGCCATTCGGTGCTCATGTCGAGGAGGTTGCGGAAGAAGTCGTCGGTGAGCGTTTCGGGACGCTCGGTGAAGACACCGTGCGCGTCCCGGCCCGTGTGGACGTTGAGCACGCGCAAGCCGCCAATCAACGCAGTCATCTCCGGCGCGCTCAGCATGAGCAACTGAGCCTTGTCGACGAGCAGCGCCTCGGCGGACACGGGGAACTCGCCCTTGAGGAAGTTGCGGAAGCCGTCGGCGGCCGGTTCGAGCATGTTGATCGATTCAATGTCCGTCTGTTCCGCCGACGCATCCATGCGGCCCGGCGAGAACGGTATGCAAGCACAGCCCTAGGGAATCGCATCCTCGCTGACCGAATCGGCGGATCGCTGCTAGAGGCAGTTGAGCACAGGCTGGAAGTGAATGGCGCCCACCAACTGCCATTTGGAGCATTCTCCCTTTCCCAGAATAACACCGGCCTGCGCGATGCGATTAATGTGCAACTTCGTTTGTATCTCGGCTCATCAACGCATCGCACCCGCATGGCGGAATTCCGTCTTACCCATAACGAGATCAACCCGGCCCTCGACCAGTAAGCTGAAGACGATCTTCGGGCAGAAGGCGACATTCACCAGTACATTAGGATCTGATACTTCCCTACATTCAATCCAGTCGTCGGCAAGGATATCCTCAATGAAGCTTTGGAGCATTCGCGATTACGTGTTTTTGCTTTCAGCGCAATCGGCGTCCACTTTAGTTGGTGCTGGTATGAACGTGGTCTTTCCGCTGCTAATCCTGAAGTTCACTGGATCGATGGCTGCCGCAGGGGTGGTGGGTGTCTTGAGGTCCGCGCCTTACTTATTCTTGAGCCTGCCGTTAGGGGCGCTAGTCGATCGATGGAACCGCAAACACATCATGATGGCGTGTCAGAGCGGTCGATACGTCTGCTTCTTCGTCCTTGGCATAATGGCACATTATGGTGTAGTCAATCAGTGGCACATTTACTTCGTCTGCACAGTAGACGGCATCTTGTTTGTATTCTTCAATATCGCTGAAGCGGCAGTCCTGTCGAGCGTAGTGCCTCGCGAACTGCTGTCCCAGGCATCTAGCACGAACGAGGCTGGCTTCGGTACCGCGATGATTCTCGGGCCGGCTGCCGCCACTTTGGTCTATCAAATTTTGGGGATTAGTGGAGCGCTTTTCGCCGGCGCAGTTTGCTACCTTTGTTCCTTCATCTTCCTCAAGATACTCAAGACCGAACTGAATGTTCCGCGTGTAGACGGACGCCGTTCGTTGACCAAGGACATTGCGGAGGGAGTTGGATGGCTTTTGGGTGCCCGCCTAGTTCTTTTGCTTGCATGCATGATGGGGGGCTTGAATTTAATCAACGCCGCAATGCCGCTTTTGGCAATCACCGTGGGACAACGTTTGGGGGTCAGCGATACGTCGATTGGCACGATGGTCGCATGCGGTGGCATCGGAAGTGTTCTCGGATCCATTTGCGGCACGCGTTGGTTGCGGGTGCATGGTTTTGGCCGAGGAGTGGTGCTGGCTGCCTGGCTCCATGCGATTGCTTTTGGTGCGTTGTTCATTGCGACAAATATGCCGAGGCTGGGCTTAGTGTATGGGTTAGTCGAAGCGTTCTACTCTCTCTACGCCGTTATGCAATTCGCTTACCGTGTCAGGTCCGTGCCAGAAAAGCTTCAGGGAAGGGTCAACAGTTCATGCCGATTGATAGCCTTTTCTCTGTATCCGTTGGGCTCGGCGGTCGCTGGGATAATCTCCGAATACTGGGGCGTACAAGTTCTATTGACTCTATTTACTGCGGTTGCAGTCCTGCTCGCCTGTACTCTATCGCTCAGTCGGTCGATCGCGCCGGCATGGAATGAAGGTTCGGTTCGGGAAGGCTTACGAGATTGATCGTGCTCCCGCGGAAAACCGGTTTGGCGATACCTGTCACGCAGTGGGCGCTGGGGGATATATCGAATCAGCAAAATGATCAATGTAGCGGGTACGCACGTCCCAGCAATGGTAACCGTCCCCGCTATCGTGCTGCGAATGGCCGCTATGGAGAAAGCCAAACGGCTGAAAAGGGTCGATAGCGCCTGTTCGAGTTCTCTGAAAGCGGTCGTTCAAAAAGTGTGAAATAGATGGGTGCTCGAACGGCCGGACTGGCCTGGCGGATTCAACCGGTGGATGCAATAGTTCGATGGAATCGTTCAGCCGGTGTTTCGTAATCCAGCGTCTTCCTTGGGCGCTCGTTAAGCCTTCGTGCCACGGCATTGAGTCTGGCCTGTGAGTAGACCGACAGGTCGATGCCTTTCGGGAAGTACTGTCTCAACAGGCCGTTGGTATTTTCGTTCGAGCCGCGTTGCCAGGGGTGTTTCGGATCGCAGAAGTACACGGCAATATCGGTGGCGATGGTGAACCGTTTATGGTCGGCCATCTCTGTTCCCCGATCCCAGGTCAGCGATTTATACAGTTCCTGCGGCAGCTTCCCAGCGTGTTTGATGAGCGCATTGACAACCGACTCGCTGTCCTTGCTCGCGATCCTCACCAGCATGACATAACGTGTCTGACGCTCTACAAGTGTTGCAATCTGGCTACCGCCGCTACCACACAGGAGATCCCCCTCCCAGTGCCCCGGCACCGCACGTTCTTCCACAGTGGCGGGGCGTTCACTGATTGATACCGCGTCGCGGATCCTGCCGTGATCGTCCGTTTTCTGAGTGTGATGGCGCGAGCGACGCATGGCCCGGGTGCGCCGCAAATGCTCCAGCAACTCTTTCTTCAATGCACCCCGTGCCTGAATGAAAAGACTGCGGTAGATGGTCTCGTGCGACACGTGGTAGTCCTCGTTGCCCGGCCAGGCGCGTTTGAGCCATCCAGCAATCTGCTGGGGCGACCACTGCAACCGGAGCTTGTTGGCCACGATACTGGCCAGCATCCGATGCTCGACCAGTTTGCAGACCTTGGGGCGCAACGACCGATCCCGTGCAAGCTGGTCGGCCTGGCTGGCTCGATAGCCAGCCTGCCCGCTATTGCGCTTGATCTCGCGACAGATCGTGGACGGTGATCGCGACAGTCGCCGGGCAATTGACTGAATCGAATCGCCCGCGACGAGGCCTCGCGAAATCTCCTCGCGCTCGGCAAGCGTGAGCGCCAGCCTGGATCGCCGGCGTGGTGCAGGCTGGATCCCCCCAGTTTGCGCCAGAATTCCCTGTACCGACGAATGATTGCGGTTGAATAGCTGGGCGATGTGCTGTAGCGACTCGCCTTTACGCCAGCGTTCCCACATCAACGCCTTCTGGCTTTCGCTGTAATAGATCCGGCGCCTCTGTTTCATTTGCAACACTCCCGCCGCTCATGCGACGTTCATTGTGTTGCATCCACCGGTTGAATCCGCCCCTGGCGAGCTGCCGTTGAATTCAGGCGGTGTCGAAGGGCTGCAGTGGGTCCGACTGCCGCCGACCGCCTCGGGCAGCAGTCGGCCAAGGTGCGTCAGTCACAGCGATAGACACGTGGCCATTCGGATGACCAGCTCGCGTCGAAAACAGTCCCTTTCGTAACATCGCCCGCGCGCTGACATCGAAGTGAAAAATTTCCTTTTCTGTGACGATCACACCTGCACACAAGGGACAACGCAGAGGCGTAAGTGGACATCGAACGCCAACGGTGGAGTGTGAAACCACAGCGAATCTACCGAGCCGTCGTTCACGAACGGGTCAAACCGCACGTCCAAGACGCGGCGCTTCCGGCAAAGTCTTTGACGCACACGCAAGCCGTATCGGCCAGAAATCCATGTCATGGCACTTCTAAGCAAGGGTGGCGCCGCGTTGCAATCACCAAAGGCGGCGTTCCGAGAGACTGAGGGCTCCAATAGCCCATCTTCACGGAGACACAACATGCCTGTTATTGTTTGCGAATGCAAGGTCGGAATCGAAGCTGACGTCAAGGCCAAGATCGCCAGCGAGTTCACGAGCGCGATCAAGGAGATCATCCTCTCGCCGCTCGACTTGATCAGCGTCGTATTCCATGAAGTCACGTCCGAGAACACCTACCGTTCGGGAGAGCCCACTTCCGAAACGCTGATCTTCTGCCACATACGGGATGGGCGCAGCGACGGCGCCGTGCTATCGCTGGCCAAAAAGGTGAGCTCCATCTGGAGCGCGTGCACCGGGGCACCGGAGGACGAAGTCGAGGTTCTCGTCGCACTGTATCCCGCCAAATACGTCGTGCGCGCCGGTGAACGCCTGCCCGAAGCCCCTCGCGTGTGAGGGTGCTGCAGCCGGCTCGGACTAAGGGAAGCGACCTTGTCTATGCAAGGGCGGTCATTGGCCCGTGAGGTCTCAGCCCCGAATGTGGTTACCTGCGCCGCTTCCTGAACCTCGTGCCGAAGATAAAAGGAGACAAGTCAATGAAGTCAACCCGCCCTAAGCCGGCAACAGCAGATTCAAGCTTGCAAGCATCGAAGCACTCGCTCGTCGGGCGCACTGGCTCCCGAGCTTGCCACCTGATGCCGGCTCGGAGCTAGAGGCATCTCTCCGCTCAAACTCTCCAAGGAGAAACCATGCACCGGATAGATGTTCACAAACTGGCCGAGGAGGCGAAGTTCAACAGCTTTCACTGGTCGGTGCTGATCTGGTGTTTCATGATCCTGGTGCTCGACGGCTACGACCTGGCGGTCGCCGGCACCGCGCTTCCGTCGATCATGAAGGCGATGAATGTCGAGGCCGCGACCGCGGGCTTCATGGCCAGTTCGGCGCTCTTCGGCATGATGTTCGGTGCGATCCTGCTCGGCGCGCTGGCCGACAAGATCGGCCGCCGCTGCGCGATCTCGATCTGCGTGTTCTTGTTCGGCGTCTTCACCGCGGCTGCCGGGTTCACCAACGACCCGATCACCTTCAGCGTGATGCGCTTCCTCGCCGGGCTCGGCATCGGCGGCGCGATCCCGAATGCGGCGGCGCAGATGACCGAATACTCACCGAAGAAGGTGCGCGGCGTGATGGTCACGCTGATGTGCTGCGGCTACGCGGCCGGCAGCATCCTCGCCGCGCTGCTCGGCAAGCAGTTCATCGAGACCTACGGCTGGCAATCGGTGTTCGTCGCCGCGGGCGCCCCAGTGGTGCTGATCCCGTTCATGCTGAAGTACATGCCTGAGTCGCTGCCGTTCCTGATCAAGCAACACGACGACACGCATCTGCGCGAAGTGGTCCGGAAGATCCGGCCGGACATGCGGCTCGAGCCGCACGAGGAGTTCCTCGTTCCGGCCGAGGACATGGCCGTAGGCCCGACCGCAGGCAGGCTGTTCCTGGACGGCCGCGGCTTCAGCTCGGTGATGTTCTGGGTCGCCTTCATGACCTGCCTTTTCATGCTCTATGCGCTCAGTTCCTGGCTGGTCAAGCTGATGGGCATGGCCGGCTACAGCCTAGGTTCCGCGCTGAACTTCCTGGTCGCCTACAACGCCGGTGCAGTCGTCGGCGCCGTCGGTGGCGGATGGCTCGCCGACAAGCTGCACATCAAGTGGGTGACGACCGCTTTCTTCGCGGTCGCCGCGGTTTCGCTGACGCTGCTCGGCTACGGCGCGCAGCCGCTGTTTCTGATCGTTGCCGTCGTCGGCGCGTCGACGCTGGGCACGCAGATCATGCTGTACGCGTATGCCGGGCAGTTCTACCCGACGTCGATCCGTTCGACGGGACTCGGCTTTGCCTCGGGGGTCGGGCGCATCGGCGCGATCGCGGCGCCGATCGTGATCGGGCTGCTGGTCTCGATGAAGCTGCCGCTGGTGCAGAACTTCCTCGCCATTGCAATGGCCGCGGTGATCGGCGGTGTCGCGGTTGCTCTGATCAAGCACAAGACGTCGGCCTTTTTGCACAGTCATGACGCGAGCGCGGTCGGGTAGCGGCCTTGATGGCGCATTACTCGGTCAGCGCCGGCGGCGGCACTGCGCCCGGGGCAGGCGTCGGCCAGACCGGTGCGATGCTCGGAGTCAAGCATCTTTTTTAGTTACCCGCGTAGTGCGGTGAGTCCGCCTGGCCGTTGACTCCGCCAGGGCCAATTCTCTGAAGCGATCTGGCGGGTGCCAACGCGTGAGCACTGTTTGGGGCACTACATACGTCGCACTGGGCGGCAGGCCCACCGATAACGAGCTTGGCCCGGACCGGCGGCACGACGCCATGTCATGGCACTTCCAAGCAAGGGTGGCGCCGCGTTGCAATCACCAGCGGCGACGTTGCGAGAGACTGAGGAGCCTCAACAGAGGGTGGTGCAGTCTGCTCGGACTAAGGGGAGCGATCTTGTCTATGCAAGGGCGGTCCTTGGCCCGTGAGGTCTCAGCCCCGAATGTGGTTACCTGCGCCGCATCGTGAAACTCATACCGAAGATAAAAGGAGACAAGTCAATGAAGTCAACCCGCTCTAAGCCGGCAACAGCAGATTCAAGCTTGCAAGCATCGAAGCACTCGCTCGCCAGGCGCACTGGCTGCCGAACTGGCCACCTGATGCGAATTTCCGGGTTCATAGTATGAGCAAAGTCATCATCACATGTGCTGTGACCGGTGCGATTCATACCCCCTCGATGTCGCCGTATCTACCGATTACACCGGAAGAGATCACCGAAGCCTCGGTCGGCGCGGCCGAAGCGGGCGCCGCGATCATTCACCTTCATGCACGCGATCCTGTCACGGGCAAGCCGGACCAGAGCCCCGATGCATTCGGCCAATTCTTGCCGCAGATCAAGGCACGCACCGATGCGGTGTTGAATATCACCAGCGGCGGCTCGCCCTACATGACGATCGAGGAGCGCATTCTGCCGTCAATGCGCTTTGCGCCCGAGGTGGCCTCTCTCAACATGGGCTCCATGAACTTCGCGCTTTTCCCGATGCTGGCGCGTTTCAAGGAGTTCAAACATGCCTGGGAGCGCGAAGCGCTCGAAGCCAGTCGCGACCTGATTTTCCGCAACACCTTTAAGGATATCGAATACGCCCTGGCGCAATGCGCCGCCAACGACACGCGCTTCGAATTCGAGTGCTACGACGTGAGCCACCTCTACAACTTGGCGCACTTCGTCGAGCGCGGTCTGATCAAGGCGCCGTTCTTTGTCCAGATGGTGTTTGGCATCCTGGGAGGCATCGGCACCCATCCAGAAGACGTGTTGCACATGAAGCGGACGGCCGACCGGCTGTTCGGCAATGACTATCGCTGGTCGGTGCTGGGGGCAGGCAAGGATCAGCTTCGCCTTGCAGCAATGTCCGCGAGTATGGGCGGCAATGTGCGCGTCGGATTGGAAGACAGCCTGTGGCTTGGACGCGGTACGCTGGCCGAGAGCGGTGCAGCGCAGGTGAGGCAGGCGCGCCAGATTATCGAGGGGCTTGGACTCGAAATCGCCAGCCCGAACGAAGCCCGGGAAATCCTGCAATTGAAGGGCATTGGGAAAGTCAAGTTCTGAACGTTGCTCCGCACCTTGGCGACAGGACTGTGGCGTCAGACTAAAGGAAGAAGACGATGGCTAGTGCGGGAATATCGCTGCGCTTGATGATCGATCATTGGCTCGCCCCGGACCCCTCGACGATGGTTCGCGTCACTAAGTTCCGAAACAGACGGTCCAGGCACGAATGCTACGTATGCGTCGAGACATTCAGAGGGACATGTCCGGTTGCCATGTTCTTCTTTCGTCACCAAGACGGCACATGGAGCATATTCCCGCCCAGTCGAGAACGGCCGGCTATGCGCGCCACTTAAATTTCGACGAACGTTTAACTCGCCATATTGGATGGCGTCAGCAGCAAGTCAGAACGCGCTGGCCATAGCACCATTGAATGCCACTGCGCCGGCGGCCAAAAGCGTGGGCCGGCCGCCGGACGCGTCGGTGATCTGAACTATGCAACGGGCCCCTTGCAGGCCCGTTGTCTCGGCTCATCGCATCGCCGTTGCGCCACAGCAGGAGGAGCTGAGGTGTACGATAGGCAGGGACGAAGCGACGCGGTTGACGTCCATGCGTCGGCGACCCTCCCCATAAGGGCATTCATCAGCGACTGATTCGCTTGCTGAGTAAAGGGAGAGTCCGCGCGCACAATGAGGCCGGACGCAAGGTGGAAGCGGAGGTAAGCAATGGATGGTCACCTGGACTTACAAGCTGAATATCGCGAGGTTGGGGGCGAACTCGTAGCCGGCACCATTGTTGACTCGCGCACCACCCATCTCGAAGTCCTCGAGCGCCGAGCGACCGGGCCGATCTCGTGGCGTTTTCGTCAACCGCGGCTCGCGCTATTCTGGTTTCGGAACGGCCTCAAAGAGTTGCATCTGGAGCTCGACGGACGCCGCATTCACTCGGGAATAAAACGAGGAACAAACTTTGCGCTGTTCCCAGCCTCGACTTCAGTCGAAGGCGAGTTCGACGTAGCCGCGTCCTTCGACTACACGGTAGTCTTCCTCGACCCGACCGTTGCGTCCGACGCCGGCTGCCACTTCAATCGGCCGCTGATTGCCTTCGGCAACGAAGATCTGCAACGTAGCCTTTCGGTGCTTTGCCGTGAGGCGCGCAATGCAGACAGCCTTTACGGGTTGTTCGCCGAGGGCTGGGCAATGCAAGCACTCGCCCTACTGGCGCGGGTCGACGGCAGCCAGGCAGCCACCGTTCGCCGGTGCGGTGGCCTCGCACCTGGCAGCTTGCGGCGCGTTATCGACTACATCGAGGCCGACTTGTCGAGGCCGTTCACGATCGAGGGCTTGGCGCAAGTAGCCGGTGTTAGTCCCCGGCATTTCATGCGGGCTTTTCGGGAAAGTGCCGGGCAGACACCCTTGCGCTTTGTGTACAGTCTGCGTCTCGAGCGGGCCAAGGAGTTCCTCTTGGATCCCCGTCGCACCGCAACTGAAGTCGCGCTGGAGTGCGGCTTCAGCCATGCTCAGCACTTCAGCACCGCATTCAAGAAGGCGACCGGCGTGACGCCGTCCGATTTCCGCAGGGCTGCGACGCGCTGATGGCCACGCGGCCCCAGGGCCAATTGGCTTCGATCGCTCTCAATAGCGAATCGTCGATTCGCCATTGAATCTTCTCTTTAAAGGGAAGGGTAGCCCTTCCCACCCCCTCTCTGCCGCCCTTAACAGGCTGCTGAAATACACCTAGTCAGAAGCAGCCGTTTTGCGCTTACGCGGCGGCTGCCGCAAGTTTTATCGCATTGTGCAATTTCAACGCGAATCCGCTCGAATGCAGCCGCGTGGCGTTTGAACATAAAAGGCGGCGAGGGGTCGACTGCCGCCGGCCGCGTCGGGCAGTAGTCGGCCGAGGCCGTGTCAAAACTCAAAATCACTAGGTTTTAGGGGGTTGCTTTACCCCTCCCGGAGTGCCGCGAGGCCGATATAAGGTGTTCTGACAAGCCGCTTTTCGCGCTGAGCCGAAGCGGCGTGCGTTTTGACACAATCTGGGCCATAAACGGCCTTTCGCGGAGGCGCAAAGATCGTCGTTCAGTGGCTGCTTCATACCGATCAACGGACCTTCAACGTGGCCATCCACTCGGTAACCTGCTGCCGTTGAACGTTTTCTCGATGGAACTGTTTGTTTGCGCGTGTCAACTGTCGGGTAATCGGCTGACGGGTCGCCGGGTACCGCTCACGTCGGCCGTGCAGTCGTGTTAAATGCAGGGAGGACTCGAGCACATCTTACGAGGCTGCCAGTTCTCGCTCACTCTTTCATCGCTTGCTCAAACGTTCCCGGGAGCGACGTATGCGGTTTTCACGGTCGTATAGAACTCGCGCGCATAGGTGCCCTGTTCACGGGGACCCAGGCTCGAACCTTTGCGCCCGCCGAACGGAACGTGGTAATCGACGCCCGCGGTCGCCGTATTGATCATCACCATACCGGCCTGTACGTGACGCTTGAAATGGCTCGCATGAGCCAGCGACATGGTGCAGATGCCAGCGGAGAGGCCGAATGGCGAGTCGTTGGCTACGGCAAGCGCTTCCTCGTAATCCGCGACCTTGATGACGGAAGCGACAGGGCCGAACACTTCCTCCCTGTTGATCGTCATCGCCGGGGTCGTGTTGGTCACGAGAGCGGGTGCCAGGAAAAATCCTTCGGTTGCCGAGGGAACACGACCCCCGCCAAACACCGAGCCACCTTCGGTGCGTGCGAGTTCAATATAACGCTCGTCCTGTTCTAGCTGTTTGGCATCGACAACGGGACCGATCTGCGTCGACGCATCCAGCGCGTTACCAATCTTGAGACTGCGCATGCGCGCCTGCATGGCCCCGACAAAGCGGTCGTGGATGCCGCTCGTCACGATCAGGCGGCTGGACGCGGTACAACGCTGGCCGGTGGAGTAGAACGCGCCGTTGATACACGCTTCGACGGCGACGTCGAGATCCGCGTCGTCGAGCACGACCATTGGGTTCTTGCCACCCATCTCGAGCTGGAACTTCTTTCCGGTCGCGACGCATTTCGCGGCGATCGCCTGGCCGGTCCCAACCGAGCCGGTGAAGCTGATGGCATCCACGTCGGCTGACTTGACGAGTGTTTCGCCGACGATCGAACCCTTACCCATGACCAGATTGATAACTCCCGCCGGTGCACCGCCCTCGGCGATGATCTTGACAAGTTCCCATACGCTGCCCGGCACGAGTTCCGCCGGCTTGATGACCACGCAGTTTCCATACGCGAGCGCAGGCGCGATCTTCCAGGCGGGAATAGCGATCGGGAAGTTCCACGGCGTGATCAGACCGATGACGCCTAGCGGTTCGCGTGTGACTTCGACCGTCAGTCCCGGGCGGACGGACGGCAAAATCTCGCCGCCGCCCCGCAATGCCTCGCCCGCGAAGAATTTGAAAATCTGTCCGGCGCGTCCCACTTCGCCGACTGCTTCGGCGAGCGTTTTCCCTTCCTCGCGTGCCAGGAGCTTACCGAGTTCGTTTTTGCGCGCAAGGATGGTACCGCCGACCTGGTCGAGCAAGTCAAAGCGCTGCTGTGGGGTACTGAGCGACCAGGTGCGAAAGGCTGAGCGTGCAGACGCGATTGCTTTCTGTGTCTGATCTGTGCTGGCCCGTGCGAAATCGCCGATCACGTCGCTCGTGTCCGAAGGGTTCACATTAGGAGCGAAGTCGTTGCCATCGACCCATTCGCCGCCAATGAAGTTCTGGAATTGCGTCATCGTAAATCCGTCAGTGAGTAAATATCTGCTTGATCAACCGAGGTTCAGCAGCGAGCGCTCGGCGAGATTGGCGTACAGCGCACGCACGCCGAATGTCCACGGAGCGATTTGGGTCGACAGCCGCACGGTGTTGACGAGCGCGCCAAGCGGAGGGGCGCTGATCGTCACGCGGTCGCCGAGGTGATGCGTAAAGCCGCCACCCGGCGCATCGCGATCCTTGATCGGAGAGAACATCGTGCCGAGGAACAACATGAAGCCATCGGGATATTGATGGTGCTTGCCCCAGGTCTGACTTACCAGGTCAAGAGGGTCACGGCTGATCTCTTGCATATGGCTGACGCCTTCGAGCACGAAGCCGTCGTCGGTACCTTCCACGCGCAACGAAACACTCGTTTCTCGGATCGTGTCCAGCGTGAACCGTCCGTCGAACAGGCGGATAAACGGACCGATCGCGCACGAGCCGTTGTTGTCCTTGCACTTGCCCAGCAGCAGCGCGGAACGGCCTTCGATGTCGCGCAGATTGACGTCGTTACCCAGTGTGGCGCCCACCACCTCGCCTTTGCTGTTGACTGCGAGGACGATCTCCGGCTCAGGGTTGTTCCACTTTGAAGCAGGCAGCAAGCCGATATCGGCACCGAGTCCGACTGAAGACATAGGCTGCGCCTTCGAAAATACCTCTGCATCGGTGCCGATTCCGACTTCCATGTACTGCGACCATGCACCGCGTCGCTGCAGTTCTTCCTTGAGCTTGACGGCAGCTTCTGAGCCGGGCTTGATCTTCGACAGATCGGTGCCGATCAGACGCGTGATCGCAGCGCGCACTTCCTCAGCCTTCGCAGGGTCGCCGCCTGCCTGCTCTTCAATGACGCGTTCAAGAAGGCTGACGGCAAACGTCACGCCACAGGCTTTGATGGCTTGCAGATCGCAGGGAGCCAGGAGGTAGGGTTGACCCTCTTTCCGTTGTGCGGCGACGGTGGTTTCGATCAGATTGCCGACATGACCCAGAGATTCGCCAGAAGCCTGCCGGACGAGTTCTACGAGATCCTGGCGATCGAAAAGATCGGATACGGTTGGTGCGATGCGGGAGATATCGAACACTTCGCCGCCGCGAACCGCAACGACGCACGGTCCCGCGCCGTTTTTTGTTTGACGCCACACGCGGCCAACGAGCAGGGCACCGTCGAGATCGTCAGGCAGATAGCTGGAATATGAGGTCATGAACGGATCCAATGTGCATTGAAAGTGTTGGCGATCGTAGCCGGAATAAGGATAAAACTCTGGTGATGCTAGAAGCGGTGGACGATACCCACGCCTGCTGCAAACATGCTGCGCGACGACGACGGAGCCGACTGGAAGCCGTCTCCGATTGATGCCGTTGCGGCGATCGAGCGGTCGGTCGGGCCACCTGGGAACGTCGGCGTGCCGAGCGTCCGACCGTTCGCGCGCTGGAATGCTTCGAGCGCGTAGAAGCCGGTGCGCTTGGATATCGCGTAGTACTGGGACAGGTTGAACTGGTGATACGACGCTGCGTCGTCGACACCGTTCGCCTTGCTCGCCCACGTGAAGCTATAGCCGGCAGCGAAGTCCCATGCCGTCGCGGGCTTCCAGTGCAGCACGGTACCGGCGGTGTTGAAAACCTGCTCGTCGGTGAACTTCGACAGCACGCCCGGGATGTACTGAACGTTTGTGTACGTCGCCGAGAGATCCCACGCGCTGTTGAATACATAGCCAAGGCCGACCGCGAAGCGATTCTGCGCCTGCGCACCCTGATAGCCGTTCGTCACCGCCGACACGCCCGATTGGCCAGCCGTATTCATCGTCGAATCCGCACCGTAGACGCCGCCGCCGACGGTTGAGTTGTTGATGCGCGAGAACGCAACCGTACCGCCGATCGGGCCTTGCTGATACTGGATCGCCGCCGACCACGTCGAACCGCGATACACGCTGTCCGGCACGCCTGCGAGCGAGTACGAGCCGCTGACCGTCAGGCCGTAGAGCTTCGGAGACGTATAGACGATCGAGTTGTTCGCGCGGTAGATCGTATCCAATGCGTCCAGATCGCCCGGGTGCGCGCCGAAGTAGCCGGTCAGCCAATTCGTCGGGCTGTACGGCGCCATCAGTGCGTAGTAAGACGTGTACTGGCGACCCAATGTCAGTGTACCGAAGGTCTGGTTCGTCAGACCGATCCAGGCTTGACGGCCGAACATCGCGTTGGCGTATTGCTGCGCACCGTTGTTGATGTTGAAGCCCGACTCCAACTGGAAGATGGCCTTGGTGCCGCCACCCAAATCTTCTGCGCCCTTCAGGCCGAAGCGGCTGCCCGCCCAGATGCCCGATGCCATCTTGACGTTCGAGCGACCACCGCTCGTCGAGCCGAGCGACGTCTGGCTGCTCTGATAAACGATCGAATCATCGACGATGCCGTACAGCGTGACGCTGCTTTGTGCGAACGCCGGCGCTGCGGCCGCGAATGCCGTTGCCGCGACGACAGCGGCCTTGGTCACGTCTAAAGTCCTCATTGCGTCTCCTATTGTGGATAAAGCGAGTTACGTCTGTTTAACGAGGTCGGCACCGACGCCTTAAGTGCGCTGCTAATAGTCGCCGGTTACGTCTCGATTTCTCGATTACATGGAAGCCGCATTCGCCAGCCTGCACGTCCCCGGATATATATGAACTTGCGAATTAATTCGGGCACGCGATAAATCAGTAGAACGACATACCTGAGTTGGCGTGAATGCACGCGTGACCCAAGCTGCGCCAATCGATGACGATCCGTCGGCGCACGACGAGGCGAGGAACTCGTGCACGTTCGAACCGGCGTCCGGCGCCGAGTTACACGTTTGCATGGATGTCCGATTTGCGTTGTGCCCAAGGAGCGATTACGCGGAGCAGCCGGCCGGCGACGGCTTAAGATCGCACGTTGTGGACAAACCCGGATTCAGCGGCATTCTTGCTCGTCGCGACCAACGATTCACTGCGCAGGCGTTCATATTCGGCCGTTGGTACGGGAATAGCGTTGCGGTCGCCGAGCTCGTCAAGGCGGATACGGTACGTTTCCCGAGTGGTGAACGCGGCGAACGCGGCGACGAGACAAATGCCGAATGTCAGAAAACCGATCTTCAATGGGATGTTGGTGGACCCAGGGGGCGCGACTGCGACGAAAAGTGCGGGGATCAAGGCCGATAAGGTCGTCCCGACATTCTGTCCGATGGCCATTCCCGTCACGCGCACCCGCGGTCGGAAGAGTTCTGGGAACAGGCTCGGGAACACACCGTTGAAGCCTTGGTAGGCGATGCCCCACATGAGCGTGGAAAAAATCAGCGAGAGCCAGAGGCTGTGAATGCTGATCGCGTAGAGGAAGCCGAAGGAAAGCAGGCCGGCGCTCAAGACGCCGACAAGTACTGGCGGCCTGCGGCCAATCCTGTCTGAGAGACTGCCGACGAAAGGAATCAGTATGACCGAACAGACGTTACCGAGAACCGGAATCCAGAGATAGACGCCGGCAGGAAAGCCGATACCGTACGCCGGCTGTACCGCGTACGCAGTGCCGAACACCGTAGCGAGAAACACGACGACGGCGGTGAGCGCCATGCAGACGACGCGCAAAACATCGCCCCAATTCTGCCGCAGGACTTCGGCGACCGGTGAGGCGGGAACCTGACCCTGAGCTCGCTCCTGGGCAAAAGTGGGGGTTTCCTGAACCTGGCGGCGGATGATGTAACCGACAATGATAACGACAACGCTGAACAGGAACGGAATCCGCCATCCCCAGGAAGCGAACTGGTCCTTCGGCATGAAATGCGCGAGGGGCAGGAAGACCCCGAACGCCAGAAGCTGCCCAGCCTGAGACCCTTGGATGGTGAAGCTTGCAAAGTAGCCGCGCCGACCAAACGGTGCATGTTCAAGAATCATGGAACTGGCACCGGAGAGCTCTCCTGCAACGGCGAACCCTTGAACGAGCCGGAGAATGACGAGCAGCACCGGAGCCCAGATGCCGACCTGCCGATACGTGGGTAAAAGTCCCACGCACATCGTCGAAATGCCCATCAGGAACATGCAGAAAATCAACACCGTCTTTCGACCGTGCCGATCGCCGACGTGGCCGAGCACCATAGCGCCTACCGGACGGGCGACATAGCCAACACCGAAAGTCGCCAGTGATGCGATGATCGCGACCGTCGGATTGCCAGAGGGGAAGAAAAGTTGCGGAAAGACCAATGACGCTGCGGTCGCGTAAATGAGGAAATCGTAGTACTCAAGTGCTGATCCAATCCAGCCGCTGGCCGCGGCTGTTTTCGATTGGCGCAGGCGATTCGGCTCAGCCGGGGTGCTTCGATTCATAACTTGTCTCCGTCTTCGATTGACTTTTCCGTTCGCGTTCTTTATTGTTGTAACAACGTTCCATCAAGAACAATGTTACCAACGCTATGAGAGTTGTCAAGGGCGCAGTTGACCGTTCACTGCAAATCATCGAGTTGCTCGCATGTGAAGCAGGCTGGATACGCATGCCTGACTTCGGCGCTGAACTCGAATTTGAGAACGGCCTGCCCCGTCGAGTGCCTGGGCAGCCGCGCGAGCAGGGCTGGGCTGGACAGGACAAACACACATCACGATACCGTCTGACTTTGAAGCTTTCCGTGCTCGGTCAGCGGTACTTGCGTGGGCTCGGCTTGCCGGCGCTGGTGCAGCCGATCCTCGATGCGGTGGCGGCGCAGTGCCGGGAACTGGTTCGCCTAATCGTCGTATGGGACTCGACGTTTGGTTGGCTGGCGTCCTCCCAAGGCGAGGCACCGGGTCTCATGTATTCGCCGTCCATGGATAGCCCTATTACCGTGCATGCAACGGTGAACGGGAAGGTATGGCTACCGTCGATGTCAAATGACCGGGCGCTCGAATGTGCATTGCGTGGTGGACTCGGAAAAGCTGTCGCCAGCTTATGCGGGCCCAGGGCAATTACCGGCATCGAGCAGTTGATTCCCGAGTTGGATCTGACCAGACAGCGCGGCTATGGGCTTGTAGTGGAAGAGGCCGAACCAGGCGTGGCCGCGTTGGCGGTGCCTGTGCGGTCGCTGACCGACGGTACGGTGGTCGGCACGATGAGCGCTGCTGGACCGGTGATGCGAGTTCGGCCCGAGCGTTACGACGACTTCTACGCGCTATTGAAAGAAGGAGCTTCGAAGCTAGATGCGGTATGGCCGCGTGAAAGCGCGGGTGGCAACGTAAGTGAGGCGGCATGAACGCGCCAGCAGCAACACAGGCCGCCGAGGCTATCGCCAGTCCGCGAGAAGAGGCAGCACGCATTCTTGTGACAGCGCGCCAAAAAGGCGAGCTCGTCGAGCGGCTGCCTGTCGAACTGTTGCCTGCGAATGTGCGCGACGGCTTTGCAATCCAGCAGGAGGTCAGCCATCAGCTAGGTGGGCGGATCGCCGCATGGAAATGCGCGCTTCCGCAGCAAGGCAAAGTCATCGCCGCGCCGATCTATGACGCTGATATCCATCGAGGCGGTGTATGTCGCATGAGTGGGCCTCCGCGTGCCGTTGTGCGGGCGGAACCGGAACTGGCCTGTCTGCTGAACCGCGACCTTCCCCCACGGCGCGACGTCTATAGCGAGGCTGAAGTGCTCGGCGCTCTTGGGCACACGCACCTCGCGCTTGAATTGCTAGGCAGTCGTTATTCGCATCCCGAAACGCTGACGTTCCCTGAACTACTGGCAGACGGCCTGTTCAATGCAGGCCTTGTCATCGGACCCCGCGTTAATTCGATCGAGGGCGCGACGCCGGCCGATCTCCCCGTCGAATTCGAGGTCAGCCTAGCCAGCGTCGGCGAAGAAGCAGTCATGTGTGCGGGACGCCACCCTGACCGGGGCGCGCTCGCGCCGATTGTGTGGCTCGCCAATTTCCTTCGCGTCCGCGGCCTCGGGCTGCATGCCGGCCAGGCTGTGATCACCGGGTCTTACGCGGGCGTTCTGGAGTTGCCTGTTGGTCGTGATTTGCGTATCGGCTTCGGCGACCTCGGCACATTGCCGATTACTTTTTTGTCCTGATAGGAGTACTAGATGCGTCTCGTCCGTTTTGGCCAGCCTGGTCAAGAGCACCCCGGTATCATCGATTCGAGCGGCGCGATCCGCGATCTGACCGGCATCGTGGATGACATTGATGGGACGACTGTCTCGCCAGTCGCCCTTGCAAAACTGAGGGAACTCGATTTAGATCGTCTGCCAGTCGTTGAAACGGGCACGCGTCTCGGCGCCTGCGTCGGCAATGTCCGTAATCTCGTGTGCATTGGCCTGAACTACTCCGATCATGCTGCTGAAACCGACACGCCGATCCCACGGGAACCGGTCGTGTTTAACAAGCATACGGGCTCCATCAGCGGCCCGAACGATCCGGTCGTCTTGCCCGCAGACGCGCAAAAGCTGGATTGGGAGGTCGAACTCGGCGTGGTGATCGGCAAACCCGCCTGGCAGATCGACGAAGCAGACGCGCTAGACCATGTGGCGGGGTACTGCCTTGCGAATGATGTTTCCGAACGCGCGTATCAGCTCGAACGCGAAGGCCAGTGGACCAAGGGTAAAAGCGGATTCTCGTTCGCTCCGCTTGGTCCGTGGCTGCTAACACGCGACGAAGTTCCCGATCCGCAGGTGCTCGACCTTTGGCTGGACGTGAACGGTACGCGTCGTCAGACGGGCAACACACGCACGATGATTTTCAACGTCGCGCACATCGTGGCGTATCTCAGCCGCTTCATGCCTTTAATGGCGGGCGACGTGATTATTACGGGCACGCCTCCTGGCGTAGGCCTCGGTCAGAAACCGCCAGTCTTTCTCAAAGCAGGCGACACCATGACGCTCGGCGGCAGCGGACTCGGCGAGCAGACACAAAAGGTTGTGCAGTACGTGAACATTCTTGGCGCAGCCTGGGGCCGCGGCGAGTATCCATCGGCACTTTAAGACGATCCGATTTGTCAACGGGAGGAGATATGAGCCTTGCTGGAACGGGCGTAGTCGCAATCTGGCACGACCTGCTGCCGGAAGCGAAAGATGAATTCTACGAGTGGCATAACCGCGAGCACATGCCGGAACGCGCCGGCATCCCCGGGTTCAGGCGCGGTCGGCGCTTCATAGCACTGGACGCAGGTCCCGAGTACTTCAATCTGTACGAGGCCGACACCGTTGAGGTGCTTGGCGCGCAAGACTACGTTACCCGGCTGAATACGCCGACGCCGTGGACCAGGCAGGTTGTCGCCTCTTTCCGGAGCGTCGCGCGCTCAATCTGTCACGTCGCCTACTCGGACGGCGTTGGGCAAGGTGCCTATCTTGTGACTGTGCGCTTCGACGTGCCTTCGGATGCACGTGCAGACGTCGTGAAGGGTTTGCGTCAGCGCGTGCTGCCGCCCCTCGCGGATCTGCCAGGGATCACGGGCGTGCACCTGTGCCTTGCAGACGAAGCAATCAGCAAAGTGGAAACGGCGGAAAAGAAGGCGCGTTCAGAGGGCACGCAGGTACCCACATGGATCGTGTTAGTCGAAGGGTGCCGGGCAGACTATGTCCGTTCAGCGGTGGGCCGTTTTGTCTCGGGACTTGCGGCATTGCCTGAGGCTGGCGCGACGGCACCGGACACGACGCTCTATCAACTTGAGTACACGCGCTGCAAAACACCCTGGAGCGCTGGCTAAGCGGTTAAGCGTCGTCGATCACCGCTTCACGGCCCTTCGCGCGAATCCCACGTGGCCACGCGCGACCGGCCCTCACCCTGAGAAACGTAGGAGTAGTG
This sequence comes from Paraburkholderia sp. GAS42, assembly GCF_050436565.1. Taxonomy (NCBI): domain Bacteria; kingdom Pseudomonadati; phylum Pseudomonadota; class Betaproteobacteria; order Burkholderiales; family Burkholderiaceae; genus Paraburkholderia; species Paraburkholderia sp. GAS42. Next base: position 53,813 of record NZ_JBNDML010000027.1, read on the forward strand.
CCATGTCGTTGAATATCGCCGACACGCCCGAGCCATCCACCGCCTCGATGTCGGCTCGTATCATAAGGCTCAATCCTGTGGACGATGTTGTTATCGCGCTCGAACAGTTTGTGTCCGGCACGGTGCTCGACAAGGAAGCAGTGACGGTGTCGGGACTGATTCCACCCGGACACAAAGTGGCGACACGTGACATCGGTCAGGGTGAGGCGGTGCACCGGTACGGCCAGGTAATCGGCTTTGCAAGTCAGCCGATTCGCGCGGGGCAGCATGTACACACCCACAACCTCGTTATGGGCGACTTTGCGCGTGACTACGCATTCGGGCAGGCCGCGCGTCAGACTGTGCGCTCGAACGGGCCCGCGACATTCCAGGGCGTTGTCCGCGCAGACGGCAGAGTTGCCACACGCAACTACATCGGGATCCTCACCTCGGTAAATTGCTCGGCTACGGTTGCGCGGGCCATTGCTGATCATTTTCGCCGCGACATTCATCCAGATGAACTGGCCGCGTTCCCGAACGTCGATGGCGTCGTGGCACTCACACACGGTTCGGGTTGCGCGATCGACTCTGAAGGCGATGGTCTGGCGATCCTGCAGCGCACGCTTGGAGGCTATGCATGCCACCCGAACTTCGCAAGCGTGCTGGTCATCGGTCTCGGTTGTGAAACAAATCAGATCCCGCGACTTCTTGAGACGCAGGGACTCCGGGAACACGACCGCTTGCGAACGTTCACGATCCAGGACAGCGGTGGGACCACACTGACGATCGCGAAGGGTATCGAACTGGTTCGCCGCATGTTGCCGGAAGCAAACAACGTGAGGCGGCAGCCGGTCAGCGCAAGCCATCTCACGGTCGGTCTTCAATGCGGGGGATCGGACGGGTATTCCGGCATTACCGCCAATCCGGTGCTCGGCGCGGCGGTTGATCTGCTGGTGCAGCACGGCGGCACCGCGATTCTCTCGGAGACGCCCGAAATCTATGGCGCGGAGCACTTACTGACGCGCCGCGCCGAAACGCCCGAGGTGGGTCAGAAGCTGGTTGATCGCATCAAGTGGTGGGAGGCCTATGCGCAGCGGCAAGGGGCGCAAATCAACAACAATCCGTCTGCGGGCAACAAGGCAGGTGGCTTGACAACCGTCCTTGAAAAATCGCTGGGAGGCATCGCGAAAGCCGGCTCTACCAATCTGGTCGAAGTGTACGAGTACGCCCAGCCGGTCACGGCACGCGGCCTTGTTTTTATGGACACGCCCGGCTATGACCCGGTGTCGGCTACCGGCCAGGTAGCCGGCGGTGCGAATCTGATCTGTTTCACGACGGGACGTGGTTCAGCATACGGCTGCGCCCCCGCGCCGTCCGTCAAACTTGCGACGAACACAGCACTTTGGCAACGACAGTCCGACGATATGGATCTGAACTGCGGGGAGGTGTTGGAAGGGAGCACGACGATCGAGCAACTGGGCGGAGTGCTTTTCGAATTGCTGCTAGATGTCGCTTCGGGGAACCGTACTCGCAGTGAGCTGCATGGTTACGGACAGAACGAATTCGTACCTTGGCAAATTAGCGCAATCATGTGAGTGCACATTCATATCATTCGAGCCTCGCAATGCTGCTAAGGAGACAGTGACTTCCCCGCGCTGTGTTTGCCTGGACCGGTGGGTGTAAGCAAGTAAGCGCGACTGAAAGGCTGCTCCGCATCGCACATCTGCCGCCGGGCACCCGGAGGTATAACCGTCTGCATCGGGTCTGTTTGGTGCAATGGCCGTCGTGCGGGTTCGGCCATTCGGAGACGGTCGATGCCACGTGGAGAGTGTCATAGCGGCAACCGTCTTTTTTAGACTGCCTGCGTTCAATACGGGAGAGAAAGACGTCTCGGAGCAGGCGCGGTGATCTGTAAGCCCATAAGGGCGTCACTCACCGATTCTGCGCGGCGTCGTTTGTAGCAGTTCGTGCAACTCACGCTTGTAGAAGCGAGCCAGCCCATTGGTGCCGTGGCCGCACGTGTCCTCGCTCGCAGGAATAAGATGTAGCCATCCGTTGGGAATAAGTTGCATCGCACGCTCCATCAGGCCGGTCTCCGGCGGATAGCGTTCGTCGTCGGCAGCGTTAATGGCCAGGACCGCCGCCTTAATGTCTTTCAGGCCGGGTGCCGGATTGTAGCCGCGCGAAGCACCCCATTGATATAGAAAGTCGTTGGCATCCAATGTGAACGGCTGAGCCAACCTTGCGTCGACGTACTTGTCGGCCAGGTCGATCGTCGGCGCCGCCTTCTGGCAGGCAAGCGTCCCACCGTTAGTGGCCAGTGCAAAAAAGGCGTTGTAAAAGCGCAAGGCACTGGGCTGGCCGGTGTAATTACCGTCCCGGTACTCCGGGTCGTTTCGGACCATCTCGATGAGCATGCGGCGCAGCATCCAGTTGCGACCGGACATCTCCGTCGGTTGCGACGCCATTGGCACGAGCGCATCCATAAAGTCCGGATACCGCACACCCCAGATCCATGCGTGCATGCCGCCCATCGAGTTACCGATCAGCAGGCGCAGGTGCCGAATTCGAAGGTGCTCGGTCAGTAGCCTATGCTGCGCGAGCACCATGTCGTCATAGTTGTAAGCCGGAAATCGTGTGCGCAGTCCGTCGGACGGCCTGGACGATCCACCGGCTCCGATCGCGTCCGGAAGGATGATGAAATACTTGTCGGCATCGAGCGGCTGTCCGGGACCGAACAGCTCTCCCGCGAAATCAGGTGTCAGCATACTGGCACCAGTGCCCGTCGTGCCGTGCAGGACCAGGACCGGGTCACCGGACGGCTCGCCGATGGTACGGTAGTGTAGCCTCAACTCCGGCATCACCTCGCCGGTGTTGAAGCGGAAATCGCGCGCGATCCAATCCCCTTCCTTCGGCGAAGGGTAGTTGCCCGCGTTGCAATGACTTGTTTGCAGCATGAGCTTGCGATCCGGGCAATCCGTCACTTGGGAATCGGCTCGAGAGTTTGAAGCGCACCCCCTTGCCTGGCCGATGCGTAGGCCGCATCCATGACCTGCATCATCAGCTCTGCATCGCGCAATGACGCGATTGGCCTTGCGCCAGTACGGCACTCGGCGAGTACCCGCTTGACGAACAAGGGGTAGTAGATGTCAGTTTCAAGCTGGAGGCGGCGGCTTCGCGTGCCTGCGGAAAGATTGTTTCTGTCGCGTATCTCGATTCGGTCCGGGCCGGATTTCGCGTACATACGATCGGATGCCACAGTGAACGAGAATTCGCGCTGCTCGTCGGCGGTACTGGGAAAGCTGTATCCCGTTTCCACCAGGCCGATCACGCCGTCTTCGGTCTGCATGGTCAGCAGGGAATAGTCCTCAACGGCGCCTCGATGCGTTCTTGAGTTCATTGTCGCGGAGACTCGGGCGATCTCCTTGCCAGTGAGCAATCTGAACAAGTCGATGAAATGAGTAGCGACGTTGATCGTCGATCCGCCTCCGGAATACTCGGGATCGAGCGCCCAGCCGGCGCCTGCCGCTTCGTACCGACTGGGTGGTCCCACGATGAAACGGAAGGACATGTAATTGAAATCCGACGGTATGCGCCCCTCGGCATCTTCGAGTGAGCTCAGCAATTCGCTCATTCGAAAGATCAACGGTACTGCGCAATAAAGATTGGCTTCCTCGGTCAGTGCACGAAGCCGGGTGACCTGCGACATGTTGGTGCCACACGGTTTCTCCAGCGCGAACGGAATGTTTTTTGCGATCACGGCCTCAGCGAGCGCCGGCATTTCGGAATGCCGCCCGAACACAAATGCGAAATCGACTTCCTCGCGCTCTAGCAGTTCATAGGCCGACGAATACAACTTGCTTCCGAAGCGTGCGGCAATAGCTTCTCCCTTGACATGCTCTGCATCCGACACGGCGATCACTTCAATCCCCGGCGCCTCCAGCGCATCAAGATAGAGCGGGACATGCCAATGGCTGACCTCCAGCAAGGCGACTCTCATACGCATTCTCCTTTAAAAATTTTCAATCACTTCATGCTTCGAAATCGAATTGGTGGCGACTACCGGTTTCGGGCGCTTTTCCCTATATGTTTTGACTCTACCTTCAGGCATTCCTGCTCGGCGCTTATCGCGGGCCGTCGTCTGGCGCTGATCGTCCATTGGGGCGGTAATCGAAGCCCAGAAACCTGAGTGCATAGAAAGCCTGCCCCTGATGCATCGGGCCGCCGTCTTGGGTGCGGCAACCGCGCGCTTGCGCGGCGCGGCGAAGCGGCGTTGGCTCGGCCGCATTGATGATGTCGACGACGATGGCGCCGGGCGCTAGCCGCTCCGGATCGACCGGCATGGCATCGTTCGCTCTCATGCCGAGCGGCGTGGCATTGATCACGACCTCGAATCCTTGCGGGTCGGGTGGCCCCGAATGAGCGTCGCATCCTGTTTCGGCTGCCACGGATGCCGCAAGGTCGCCAGCCCGGTCCTCATCGACATCAGATATGGTTAGCTTGCTAGCGCCTGCAGCCGCGACCGCAAATGCGATGGCGCTACCGGCGCCTCCGGCGCCAACGAGAAGCACGGACTTATTCGCCGGATGGTTGCCTTCCCACTGCATACCAAGAACGCAGCCGACGCCGTCGAATATCGCGCCGACCCAGCGTCCATCTGATTCGCAGCGAATGACGTTGAGCGCCCCGACCTGACGAGCAGTCGGATCAAGTTCGTCGACAAGCGCGAGCATTCGTTGTTTATGAGGCATGGTGACCAGCATGCCGGACAGATTGCCCATCGCTCGCGCACCGCTGACGAAGGCCGACAGATTTGCCGCGTTGACCCAGAACGGAACGCAAACGGCGTCCACGCGCTGTTCAGTAAAAAGCTGGTTCAATAACTGTGGCGACTTGGCGGCCGTCAGTGGATCGCCCACTAACCCATAAAGTCGCGTTTTTCCTGTGATATGTGGATCCATTGCTGCGTGGCCTTCGATGTTGACTGTTGGCGCAGTCTTATCTGACTGCTCGGAAGTTGGGCTTACTGAGGGCGGGATGGATCATTCGTTTTCAGACCAAGCCACTTTGATTACGAACCGGTGTAATGCCCGTCACTTCCATGGCGCCGGCGGCACGTCAAGATCCCAGGTCCCGTAGTGGGCGGGCTCGTTGATCTCGATGACCTCCAGGTCGTCGGAGCGCCCCATGACGTTGTGCGGCACGCCGGCGGGCTGCGACATGCCCTCTCCAGCCTTGAGCGTCACGTCACCCTCTACACCGGCGAAACGGAACGTCACAAATCCGCGGAGCACGTACAGGTAGTGCCCGGTCATGTCGTGCCAGTGCCAGCCAGTAGGATCGGTGAACGGTTTCAGCGCACGAATGTGCTTCGCGCCGATGCGACCGTTAGTCACCGCGGCGAGTCCGAGGTCGCGGTACTCAGAATCGGCACGCAGGCCTTCCTGGTTCCAGCGAGCCTCGGCCGCGGTGATGCGCGCAAATGCGCTCAGAGATTGCGCGAGCTCGCGTGGGCCGTCGTAACGGGGGGTGTCTTCGTTGTGCATGTGCATACCCTCTGTATAGCGTCAATGTGTTCGCAAGCGTCGCGTCGCGTCGCTTCGGCTTGGCTCGTGCTGAGTTGCGCCAACACGGTGGTCGCAACGAATACAGCCGTCGTAAAAGCCTACGAGCGAAGCTGTTTTGCGAGATCCTGCGCATCGGCAGTTCTGGTTCTTCCGGCCATCGCTTCGCGGCGCAAGCGCTCGTACTCCGCTTTAGGGACGGGCACCGCACCGCGGTCGCCGAGATCGTTAAGGCGGATCCGGTATGTCTCTCGCGTAGTGAATGCAGCGAACGCGGCGATAAGACAGATGCCGAACGTTAGAAAGCCGATCCTCAGCGGAATGTTGGCGGTGCCGGGGGGCGCGACGGCTACAAAGAGTGTGGGCGTCAGTGCCGCAAGCGTCGTCCCAACGTTTTGTCCGATGGCCATCCCCGTCACGCGCACGCGCGTGCGAAATAGTTCTGGGAAAAGGCTCGGGAACACCCCGTTGAAGCCTTGGTAGGCGATGCCCCACATCAGCACCGAAAGAATTATGGTGAGCCAGAGATTATGGATGCTGATGGCGTACAGGTAACCAAAAGAGAGCAACCCGGCGCTGAGCACGCCGGCAAGAACTGGCGGCCTGCGGCCGATTTTGTCAGAGAGATTACCGACGAAGGGAATCAGTATGACCGAGCAGATGTTTCCGAGAACCGGAATCCAAAGAAAGACGCCAACAGGAAAGCCGATACCGTAGGCCGGCTGGACTGCATACGCGGCGCCGAACACCGTAGCAAGAAGCGCGATGACCGCAACGAGCGCCATGCAGACGACGCGTAAGACATCGTCCCAACTCTGTCGCAGGACCTCGACAACCGGTGAGGAAGGCACCTCGCCGTGAGCCTGCTCCTCGCGAAAAGCGGGAGTTTCGTCAACCTGGCGGCGAATGATGTACCCCATGATGATGACGACAAAGCTGAGGAGAAACGGAATGCGCCATCCCCAGGAAGCAAATTGATCTTTCGGTAAGAAATGCGCCAACGGCAAGAAGACCGCTGCCGCCAGGAGTTGCCCGGCTTGTACCCCTTGTAGGGTAAAGCTCGCGAAGTAGCCACGTCGGCCGAACGGTGCATGCTCAAGGATCATGGAACTGGCGCCGGAGACCTCTCCCGCGACCGCGAATCCCTGAATGAGCCGGAGGATGACGAGCAGCAACGGAGCCCAGATGCCGACCTGCTGATACGTGGGCAGGAGTCCCACGCCCATCGTCGAAAAACCCATTAAACACATGCAGAAAATCAGCACCGTCTTCCGGCCGTGTCGGTCGCCGACGTGGCCGAGCACCATAGCGCCTATGGGCCGGGCAACATAGCCGACACCGAAAGTCGCCAGGGATGCGATGATAGCTACTGTTGGGTTCTGAGAAGGGAAGAAGAGCTGCGGGAAAAGCAACGACGCTGCGGTCGCATAAATGAAGAAGTCGTAGTACTCAAGTGCTGAGCCAATCCAGCCGCTGGCCGCGGCTATCTTCGACTGGCGCTGACGATGGGCCTCAATCTGGGTGCTTCCACTCATGACTTGTCTCCGTCTTGGATTGACTTTTCGGTGCGCATTCTTTATTGTTGTAACAACGTTCCAATAAGAACCATATTACCTAAATTATGAGAGTTGTCAAGGGAGCAGTTGATCGTTCGCTTCAAGCCATCGAGTTGCTGGCGCGCGAAGCGCGCTGGATGCGAATGTCCGACATCGCAGCTCAACTTGAGCTGGAAAAAGGTCCGGCCCATCGAGTGCTTGCGCAGTTGTGCGAGCAGGGGTGGGCTGAACAAGACGAACAGACTTCCCAATACCGTTTGACCTTAAAACTTTCTTTGCTCGGTCAGCGGTACCTGCATGGGCTTGGTCTGCCGGGCCTGGTGCAGCCGATCCTCGACGAGGTCGCCGCCCAGTGCCATGAGCTGGTTCGGCTGACGGTGGTCAATGAAGGGACGCTCGCGTGGCTCGCTGCGTCTCAGGGCGCGGCACCGGGTCTCATGTATTCGCCGTCCATGCATAGTCCCATCACATTGCATGCGACATCAGTCGGAAAGGCGTGGTTGGCGGCAATGTCAAACGACGAAGCAATCGGGTACGCATTGCGTGGAGGACTCGGCAAGCCCAACGGCGCGGGAACACCGAAGGCGATCACTAGTGTCGACCAATTGATACCGGAGCTCGAACTGACGAGGCAGCGCGGCTATGGTCTCGTCGTCGAGGAGGCGGAGCCAGGCGTCGTCGCGATGGCCGTGACCGTGCGTTCGCTGATCGGCGGGGCGGTTGTCGGGACAATTAGCATTGCTGGACCGGTCTTACGAATCCCGCCGGAGCGTTACGACGCCTTCTACACGCTTTTGCAGGAAGCATCCGCGCAGTTGGGAGCGGTCTGGCCGCGCGAAAGCGTCGATGGGCATGTCAATGACACGGCCTGAGCATGTCAGAAACCGCCTGTTTTTCCGAAAGCGGGGGACACAAGGACGCTTGGTGGCAGTGGACTTGGCGAGCAAACACGCAAGTTTGTGCACTATTCGGATTCGCTTGTCGCAGCCGTCAGGGACGCCGGTTGCGAGTAACGACTCCCGAGCAGTTCAGCACGGGATGCCCGTCACCTAAAGCATCGAGCACCTCGGCTTGGCTGTATCCGTACCTTCGAGGCGGCAGGTCGCGTTTCATAAAAACAGGCGAGTTCGGGCCCTGCCTTCACGGTAGACTGCACCGAGCTGACGCTGAAGCTGCATTCGACGCTGCGGTAGATCAGATCCGCTTAGATCGGCGCGGCGATGACCTTACCCGCCGTCGCCAGCGCGCATTTCCATGCACCGGCTTCGCGCCCAAGGACATCACCCACCTTTCGCTGAATTGCGAAGCCCTCGTCAATCGTTGAAGGCCGCAGCTCGACGGGCAGGCGCTCCACCTGCGTGCCTTGACGACCCGCTGCGACGAGAATGCTTGCTGCCTTTTCATGCCACAAGGCCACTCGCTGAGAAGCATGAACTGGATTCGGCATCTCAGGCCACCTCGTTGACGCGCTCATCGACGCTCTGTCGCGGCCAGATGCCTCCCAACTGCGCGGATGCCTTGCGCAGCGCGCGAAAGGCGTCGTATCGGGGTCACCTTGAGTTCGGCGCAAATTTCCGGTTGGAACGCTCCCGGTCGCATGCGGCTTTGCGGGCTGTCCCCAATAAATATTCGCGTTAAATCGAGGAGCTGCTGTATGGACCCGAAGCCCGCGGTTTTCAGCCCTGCGAGGCGACAAGCGGCCACAAGCGGTCGGTCGAGGTCACCATCCAACTCGGTATCCAAAGTCTCGTCCGATCACGCTCAATGACCGGTCTTCGGCGAGGAGATCGCAGGTGGCAATGCCTCGACGCGGCCATGAAGAGACGCCCGCGTCTCGGACATGAATGACCGCTGACACGAAGAAACCGGCCCCTCGCTCCTCACTTCGGTTCTATCCCTCGCGGGCTGAATTACCGAGTGTTGTCCTCGATAGGCGCTTTCGCCCGCATCACGCAAAATAGGGGCTCTACAACGCGGAGGATGGCAGTGGGCGTCAACTTCGACCTGAATGATTTGCAGGCGTTTCGAGCAGTCGTGGAGTTGGGGAGCTTCCGCAAGGCTGCTGACGCGGTCAACATTTCGCAACCGGCGCTGAGCCGCCGCATCGACAAGCTAGAGGAGGCGCTCGGCGTGCGCCTTTTCGAGCGAACCACCCGCAGCGTCACGCTCACCACTGTAGGACGCGTATTCGCCCCAAGCGCTGAACAACTGCTCGATGACCTCGATGCTGCGCTGCTTGGTATTCGCGATGTTTCCTCCAGCCGCCTGGGCCATGTGACCATCGCGTGCGTACCGTCGGTTGCCTACTATTTCCTGCCGAGTGTCATCGCGAACTATCGCAGCCGCTATCCGCGGATCAGGGTCAAACTGCTGGACGCCAGCGCCAACGAGGTTCTCGGCGCGGTCATCAGCGGTGAAGCCGATTTCGGCGTCAGCTTCATGGGCAGCCAGGAGGCTGAGGTCGAGTTCAAGGTCCTGCTGCAGGAGAGGTTTGTTGCTGCGTGCCGTAGGGATCATCCGCTTGCTCGCAAGAAGCGCGTGTCCTGGAGCGAGCTCTATGAACACGAATATGTGTCAGTGGACAAAACTTCAGGCAACCGCTTGCTGCTCGATCAGGCGCTCGCCGCCGTGGCGCCGCGGGTGCCAAGCGTCTGCGAGACTCGTCATGTCACCACCATGCTTGGCCTCGTTGAAGCCGGACTGGGCGTTGCCGCTGTACCTTCGATGGCCATGCCCGTGCGGGAACATCCGATTCTGACCAGCGTGCCGCTCGTCGATCCGGTCGTGACGAGGCGCGTGGGCATCGTCAGTCGGCGGGGGCGTCAGCTTACGCCGGCCGCGCAAGAGTTTTATCGGACGATCATCGACTCGAAGCGCAGCAGCGGCACGGGTGCCGTGAGAAAGAAGGCGCCGAAATGAAGGTGGCAAGGCCGTTCAGGCTGCTTTACGTTCAGGTGCTGCTGGGTATGGGGTTCGGCGTGGCCATCGGCCATTTCTGGCCGCAGGCCGGCGCATCGCTGAAACCACTGAGCGACGCATTCGTCGCGCTGGTGCGCATGATGATCGCACCGATCGTCTTCTGTACGATCGTCACCGGCATTACCTCGCTCGCGAGCGGCGCGAGGATCGGGCGCACGATCCTGAAGGCACTGGCGCTGTTCTATTTCCTCACTGCTGTCGCGCTCGCTCTCGGACTCGCCACAGCGTTTGCGCTGCATCCGGGCGCGGGACTGCACATCGACGCGCGTCATCTTGACGCCAGAATTCTCGCGCAATACGCCACGCAGACGCAGCCGCACGGACTCGTGGAATTCACGCTCCATGTGATCCCGGAGACACTCCTCGGCGCATTCGACAAGGGCGAGGTATTGCCGGTGTTGCTGCTCGCGCTGCTGTTCGGTTTCGCGCTGAACGCCAGCGCAAGCGCTGAGCGGCGGGTGCGTGAGTTCATCGACGGCGTGGCCCACGTGCTGTTCGGCATTCTCGCGAGGATCATGCGGCTCGCACCGCTCGGCGCATTCGGTGCAATGGCCTTCACGGTGGGCCGTTTCGGCATCCGCTCGATCGGCTCGCTCGGCATGCTGATGGTGTCGTTCTATGTCGCCTGTCTACTGTTCGTCGTATTCGTTCTCGGTCCGCTGGCACGCCTGCACGGTTTCTCGCTCTGGCGGCTCCTGCGCTACATGCGCGAAGAACTTGTGATCGTGCTCGCGACATCGTCGACCGAACCGGTGCTGCCGCGCCTCATCGTCAAGCTCGAAGCGCTCGGTTGCGACAAGGGAATCGTGGGACTGGTGCTCCCTGCCGGATATTCGTTCAACCTCGACGGAACGGCGATCTATCTGACGCTTGCATCGATGTTCATTGCCCAGGCGTGCGATGTGCCGCTGTCGGGCGCGCAGATCGCGACAATGCTAGCCGTCATGCTGCTCACGTCGAAGGGCGCGGCGGGCGTATCGGGTAGCGGACTGGTTGCGCTCGTTGCGACGCTGGCAGTGATTCCCGATTTGCCACTCGCCGGTGTGGCGCTACTGGTCGGCATCGATCGCTTCATGTCCGAGGCCCGCGCGTTGACGAGCGTGATCAGCAACGCCTGCGCGGTAATTTTCGTATCGATGTGGGAGCGTTCGTGCGACCGTGTGCAACTGAAGAACTCATTGCGCTTTGCACACGAGCCGAGTCATTCTTTAGATCGGCCCGCGGACATGCCGGGCTGAATTGACGCCGAGCCAGCGGGCGAGGGCCGTCGGCTCGATCATTACATTTGTTGCGTTCGCGTCAATGCGATGTGACGGAGTCCATTCCGGTCGATGTCACTTCGGGCTGCACCGCGGGTGATGCAAGATAGTCGAGCAGGGCCTTCGCTTCCTTCGGATGTTGTGCGCCAACGGGAATCCCTGCGGCATAGCGCGTGACCGATTGCAGCGACTCCGGAATCTTTCCGACAAAGGTGGCACCCTGCACCGGAAGCAATTCGCTCACCTGCTGGAACCCGACTTCATAGTCGCCGCTTGCAACGACGGAAGCCACCGGAATCCTGGGAATCATCTTCGCTTTGGACTTCACCTGATCCTCGATTCCGAGCTGCTTGAACAGCTCACGCTCGATATACACGCCGCTCGCGCTGTCCGAGTAGGCAATAGATCTGGCATGCAGCAAGGTCTGCTTGAGCGCCTCGACAGATCCAATGTCCGGTTTCGGCGCGCCGTCGCGCACGACCATGCCGATGCGCGAATCGGCAAGCTCGACGCGCGAGCCGGGAATGACCTTGCCTTGCTTGATCAGATCGTCGAGCGCGTAGCCGACCATGATCAACACGTCGGCGGGCTCGCCGCGCTCGAGCCGATTGGGAATGGCCTCAGGCGATTTGCCCATCGACGGCCCCAGCGTGGTGTCGAGGGTATTGCCGGTCGACGCCGCGAATTTGGGGCCGAGCACTTTGTACGCGGCAGTGAAGCCGCCCGAACTCATGACATGCAGCTCGGCCGCTTGTACGTTTGCCGCAGCGACCGTGCTCGCGAGCAGAGCAGCGGAGCAGATTTTCAGCAGGAAGGATTTCATCGGTATAAGCGCGTCAGTCTGATTTATAAATAAACGGAGGGTTGCTTCATGAGGCTGGGTGCAAGGTGAGAGGACGGCGCCGGTACAGAACAATTGTCGCGCCGAGCGCACACACAGCGGCGAAGCTCATCCAGTAGCCCGGCGCGGCCTTGTCGCCCGTTGCATGAATGAGCGCTGTCGAGATTGCAGGAGTGAATCCGCCGAAGACCGCTGTCGCGAGGCTGTAGGCCAGCGAGAATCCGGCGACCCGGACCTCGACCGGCATCGCTTCCGTGAGCGAGACGACCATCGCGCCGTTGTACATGCCATACATGAACGAGAGCCAGAGAAGCACCAGCAGCATGTTGACGAAGCTCGGCGCGTGGGCGAGCAGCGAGAGCGCGGGGTACGCGGTTGCGATGGTAAGGACCGTCATCGCGAGCAGAAGAGGACGGCGTCCGATCCTGTCCGACAACGCACCGCCGATCGGCAGCCAGATAAAATTGGACACACCGACGCACAACGTGACCAGCAGACTGTCCGCCGTGCTCAGATGCAGAACGGTCTTGCCGAATGTCGGCGCATACACCGTGATCAGGTAAAAGCTCGTAGTGGTCATCGCCACCAGCATCACGCCGGCGATCACGATATTCCAGTTCTGCACGAGCGTGCGGAAGACCTCGTTCATGGTCGGGCGGTGCTGGCGCTTCTTGAACTCCTGCGTTTCCTCGAGATTACGCCGCAGCATAAAGATGAATGGCACGATCATGCAGCCGACGAAGAACGGCACCCGCCATCCCCACGCGGCGATTGCCGCCGCGTCCAGCCATTGATTGAGCGCAAAACCGAGGCCGGCTGCGACAACGATCGCCACCTGCTGGCTCGCGGACTGCCAGCTGGTAAAGAAGCCCTTTTTTCCCGGCGTAGCCATTTCGGCGAGATAAACCGATACGCCGCCCAGTTCGGCGCCCGCGGAAAAGCCCTGCAGCAGACGGCCGATCAGGACAAGGGCCGGAGCGAAGAGGCCGATCGTCGCGTAACCCGGCACGAAGGCGATCAGGATGGTGCCGCTCGCCATGATTGACAGGGTAACGATCAGACCCTTGCGGCGGCCGACGTCGTCGATGTAGGCGCCAAGAATGACCGCGCCGAGAGGCCGCATCAGGAAGCCGGCGCCGAAGACCGCGAAGGTCATCATCAGTGATGCGAACTCGCTGGCCGCCGGGAAGAAGACAGCGGCGATCTGCGTCGCATAAAAGCCGAACAGGAAAAAGTCGAACTGCTCCAGGAAGTTGCCGGCTGTCACGCGGAAAACGGCGGCGCTCCTGGAGTGCCCGGGGGACAGGGTGGTGGCGGAGGGTTGCATCAAGGTGTCTCCTGAAATTTTGAATTCGCGACGATCCGGCGGATTGTGGTTTTCTGGAATATTGGCCTGGACGCCGCGAAACGATAAGTGCAATTTTCTGAACGATTGATGTTCGGTGGTTATCAATGGGTGCGAGGAAAGCCCGCCGAAGCTGCTCGGTGCAGCAGCGACGCGGCTGGCTCACCCCGCAGCCGGCAAGGCGAACGATCAGGCCACGAAGCGGCACTCAGACGCTGGCGTGCGTGTGTCCATGTTGCGCCCGCGGTTGAGGTGATCGTCGATTTCCGCCGCGCAGCCGAGCATCCGGGGATAAAGGAAGATCGTGAACGCGGCGGTTTCCAGGTCGGACTCGCTGAATTCTCCGCTTCGCAGCGGCTGCCACAGCATCTTGAGCAGCAGGGCAGCGATCACCGCATCGACATTGACGCAATAGACGTTGCGGGAGACGCCCGCATCGAACAACGCCTGCACGAGCGAGCGATACCACGCATGGAACACGTTGTATTCCCCACGCTTCTCGCACAGATCCGCGATGAACACCTCGCGCGGGTCGTGGTTGATTGGCCTGTCCTTGAAGACCGGATGATTCACGCCCGGAAGCTTCGCTATGTCGAGGCTGCCTGCATTTTTCTGCCGTGCCTTGTACTGCGCATACCGCTCCACGGAGCGCTCGGCAAGCGACCGCAGATCCACACCATGGCCGGGGTTCGACGGATCGTCGAGCCCGCTATCCCGGAAGGCCTCAATCAGAAATGCGATGCCCTCATACCCGTTGCCGCCATGCGTGTAGCCTGTATGCGAAAGAAAGCCGACGAGCGCCTTGTTGAGTTGCACGCGCTCGGGACTTTCCGGACCGTCGGCTGATACCGCGCCCTTCGCCCCCTGCGCCGAGATTGCACCCGGACCGTTGGTGAGCAGCAGGCCGACGAGCGTCTTGAAGGCGAACAGGTCGTCAGGGGCAGGCTTGAGGTTGAGCAGCGCGGCAAAGCAGATCTCGGTAAGGCTGCGTTCGTTCAGGAGTTCGTCTGTTGCGAAGCCACAGAAGCCATCTGGACTGTGTCGCGATGCATCCGCAGAAGCGCCGATCAGCGTTCCGAACAGCATGGTCCACCAGGGCAGGCTCTCGGCAGTCACGCGCGAGATGCGTTTGCGCATGAGCGGTCCCCACGCCAGCGTCGCGGTGATCGCGGCCAGCACCGCGTCCGCCGTAGGGTGAGCGGGTCGGGACGTGATCCAGCGGATGAAAGCCGACCTGGCGCCACGCTCGGCGAGTCCTGCGAGCATCGCCTCGGCGCGCGGGTCATGGGAGCCCGTAAATAGCCGCTCCGACCCGCTCGCGTCGATCCGGCTGATGTCGAAGGTTTCATCAAGCGGGTTGGCAAGGTTGGCAGCAGCGAAGCGATCGATCAGCCATTTCGCGGCGTCCCGCGCCGCGCGCTGACGATTCGGCCCGACGATCGAAGCGGCAGCCGCCAGAATTGCGTTCGGCGCGTTGCCGGCCTCGCGAGCGGCCTGCGCCGCGGCGAGCTCCGGTGTTCCGTGCAGATTGACTGATGCGGCGATCGCGACATTGATGAGCTTCTCGTCGTTCTCGCCGCCGAATTCATGCAGCAGGGCGAGGCTTACGTTTGCTTCAAGCGAACGCGTCGCGGCATCCAGCATCGAGGTTCCGTGCAGACTGCTTACCTGCGTCTTCGCGTCCATCTGCGACGCACTCGATGCGTCCTTTAGCGCCTGACGGGGCGCAATCGCGCCGACCTGGCGATTGACCTGGAAGATCTGTTCGTTGTACGGCGCGACAGCTTCTACCACCGGAATCGCAAGGCCGGAGGGAAGGGCGATGTCCTGGTCGGAACCGAACCACGGCTTGAGCGCGAGACTGCCCTCCGGCGCGAAGTCGGGCATCGTTGCGTTGGCGCGCATCACGGCAGTCAGGGCGGCCGGGATATGCGCGATGTTCGTGACCACGGCGCCTTTGTCCGAGCAGCAGGGATCGTCGGGCGTAAAGAGGCGATCCACGCAGAACTTCTCCATGAACCAGCGTTCCTTGGCTTGCGCGTCGTCGGCGCCGCCCGCCATCGCTCCGGCGTGGCCGACTGCCCGCGTCAGCTGGCTTTTCCATCGCCCCACCACGCACGCGACGACTGGCTTCGTGAAGGCCGCGTCGGCTTCGTAGTAGCCGCCCGGTTCGCAATAGAGCACAGCGGCCTTGCTGCGCGCGTCGTTCGCGAGCGCGAAGGCGAATTCCGGCGCGGCGTAGTGGATGTAGACGTCCTTGCCGCTGGAGATGACCGTCGACGTGCCCCAGCCACTCATGCGCAGATACTGCGCGATCGTCGTGCTGAAGCCGCCCGAGTTGGAGAAGATCGCGATCGAGCCCCTGCGCAACGAATCGTCCGGATTGTCGCCGCCAAGCGCTCCGCCGATTCTCACGCGATTCCACGAGTCGGCGACGCCGAGCCCGTTCGCCCCAAAGATGTCGATGCCCGCTTGCTGCCCCATCGCGCGGATTTCGCGGGCGTCGTGTACGGCAATCTTTTCGGTGATGATGAATATCTTTCGAAGATCAGGATTGACCCGAATCAGTTCGGCGACACCGTCGCGGGCCGCCGATGGCGGCAGGTAGACCACCCCGCAGTTGAACCGGTGTCCCGCTTCCAGACCCTCGCGAACGTTGTTGTAGACGGGGATATCGCCGATCGATGTGGCTAGCACTTGCCCGCCCTTGCCCGGCGCCGTGCCGAACACGACATTGCCGCCGGAGAATGCATGACTGATGGGCGTCACGTCCGAGGATTCGCCGCCCAGGATGTTGAGGACGCACACGCGGTCGTCGCGCGTGGCGATCTGCGCGAGCGAGTTGACACCGACGAAATACTTGAACTGGTTGCTGCCTTGCTTGTACATGTCGATCTCCTTAAGCCTGAGCCGTTTCAGCGCCGATTTGGGCTGCAACCTCGGCACGGCCGCCGGCCTGCATCCATGCGTCTGCCTGCCTCGCGTACTGGATGACTTCGCTGATGTCGGAGTCGAATCCGAACAGCCGGTAAGGCAGACCGAGCGAATCGCATGTGTCTCTCAGCGCGGCCATGCCTCGTACGAGGTTCGGGCCTCCCCGGCCCAGCACGACATAGAGCGGTGTCGGGCCGTGCTCGCTGAAGTGTTCGCGAAGCGCGTCGGCCATCGCTCGCAGCGTCTCGAAGATGTCGGTGTTGTTGGACTTGCCGCCGATGATGAAAAGCACATTCGCCTGCTTGAGCCAGTGCCTGAAGCAGATACGAGCCACTTCCTTCATCTTTGCATAAGGTGGATTGCCGCCGAAATCCGACGAGATGATCGCCGCATCGCCCAGCATTTCGGTCACGAGCGAGTTGGCGCCTCCGCCGAACGTGGGGGCGAGGATCGTTCCCCTCTCGTTGATCACATACACATCGCTCTGCCCCTGGTGGGTGCGCAGCTGGTTGATCTCCTGCTCGAAATCGGAGTAGTCCGCTGCGAACAGATGAGGCGGCAGCCCGAGACGCGCCCAGCGCGGATCATCGCGATCGAAGCCGCACTTGAAGTCACAGGCAACCGGTGTGAGGCGCCCCTTCCTGTCTTCGCGCATGCGAATCGGATTCAACTCCAGCGTGGTCATGCCGAAGTCGTGAAATAGCTCCCAAAGTTTCGGCAACTGCTGAACGAGCGGCGAGATGATCTCCTTCGGCGCGCCGATCTCACTCAGCGCATTGGCGACGACGAACGCCTTCAAGCCGGTCAACGCGTCGAATGGCACCATCGCCACGTGCTTCGGGTCGACCTCTTCGATTTCCATGCCACCCATGTGCGAGAGCGTCATGGTTGGTGCACGAAAGCGGGTGGAATCGGTGATCGAGAAGTAGACCTCGTGTTTTGCCGGGACGCCAGCTTCGAACGTCACGCCATTCGCCTTCGCTTTCAGGTGGCCGACGGCATGCTTGGCGAAGTACAACCGCTCCTTTTCGGACAACGCTGTCTTGAGGTCGGTCGCGCGGCCCAGCAAGCCCGCCTTCCCCTTCTTTCCGACTCCGCCCTTGAAGACGGGCTTGATAAAAATCTGACCATGACGATCGATCAAGGCCTTGATTTCCTCCTCGCTGGCGCTCGGGTCCAGGATCTCGCTGGCCGGGAATCCGACGAATTGCAACAGGCGGGCGCCGTGCAACATACCGGTGATTTGCATGGAAATGTCTCCTGAAGTTCATTGCGATATGAAAAGGAAAACGGGTCGTGTGGCGCCGGTATTGGCAAACCGCCGGCCGGGCCATTGATCGGGCACCGTATGTGCGCAGAACAGATGCGCGGTCGTTGGCGCACGCTCTAAGCGGCGCTCGGGTGCGCTCTACGAAATCCGATGCGCGAAGACTGACTTGATCGCGAAACCGCACCGCCCGCCATGCAAGGAGGGATGTGGGCTGCCTTGCAGGCTGCGACGTGTGGAAAGGGCGGCGTCCGGGTGTGCATGTGCTTGTCTCCGATGCGTTCGACTGTCGTTCCAATCTCTCTGGTATCTTGATTGCAGATACTCACGCAAAAGGAACTACGCGATAAGTGCAATTTTTTGAAGCATTGATGTTCAAACGTTATCAATGCACTTCCAGGACCATTCACATCGGCATCCGTGTACCGATGCCGCAGCAAGCCGCCTCGCGGACAGATACGGTCAGTTCACGCCGCCATGAGTCCGAGTGACTTTTTATGCAACATTTCGTCGTGGGCACTGGCCGGCAGGCACGCCGGCCCGATCGGCTCGAAGGAGTTACAGCTCGTGATGAACTCCCGATGCTCAAGCATCTCCGACTTCGAACGCGTGCCGTTCGCGACGGCCACCGTCAGACTGAACAACCCGCGGCCAATCTGATCGAGCGTGCTGCAGCCCTCAAGAACATGCACGACGTCGACGTCCATGTCACCGCACAGATTACGGAACATCGTCGGATGCGCACACACGGTGATGACGGGTGAGATCGCGGAGCCGACCACCGGCGCGCGTCCAGTCGTGAACAGGATCCCGTGGCAACCGCAGGCGATTAGCTCGCGGATCTCCGCGTTATCGCTGATTTTCGGTAAACCGAAGGTGGCTCGCCGTCCGGCACCACATTCGAGCAGATACAGGCCACCCGTCAGCAGAATGTCGCCCGGTTTGACGATGCCGACGTCCGGCAACGCGTCGCTGTTCGCACAGGCGTCGAGCGATTTCTTCTCCTGCATCATCAGTCCGCCTCCCGCGTTACCGACCGCGAAACCGCCGCGCCCGACCGTCCTGGAGTAGCGGGTCGCCTTAGCAAGGCAGTGGATGATCGCATCGGCCAGTTCGGGGCGCGCCTCGCACGACTTTATTTCGTATTCGCACGCCGCCGTTCTATCGAACACGCATGCGGCACCCTCCGCGATCAGCATGACGAGCGCGCGGTCCACAGCCCGTTGGCGGCAATGCGGCTTGTGCCGTTCGAGCCACCGCAGATCGCACCTGTGATCAGTTCGTCGAGGCGCATTGGCACGGTGGGCTGCTCGCGCAACAACTCGCGCACATGGTGAATCCACTCGACGCCTTGCTGGATCGTGCTGCACGTGCCACCTCTTTCCTGAATCGTCAGCACGTCTACCGGACGCCCGCTCGCACGCACGACATCCGCCAGATAGTGCTTGTCCATGCTCTCGCAGCCGAGCGACACGAACAGCACCGCGCCGACGTTTGGATGCGTCGCGATGCGTTCCATCATCTTCTCGGCGTAGCGGTTCGGATAGCATCCCGGAAAGCCGATCAGATGCACTTCGGGCGCCGCATGGTGCGCGTTCGCCACGTCGAAGTCCGCGTCGCCGAAGAGCGGCTTGAACTGCGCGACGATTTCACGCGCGACGTGGCGTGCACATTCGACGAGATATGCGACCGCGACGACATTGCGGATACCCTTGCGCCCGTCGCCGCGCGGATAGCCGCTCAGCATCGGTTGATCCGTAACAGGTCGATTCATGATCGATCCCTCAGCGCACGACATAGCTGTGGCCTCCGTTGCGCGTATAGGCGCGAAGACAGTCGCTTTCGGGGTTGCGTGCATGTGCTCGCCCGTCTCGATGCCGACGTTCACGTGTTCAATTGGTGCGCCGTAGCGGATCACCTTTTCATGCGCGGCGCGCAACCGCGCTCTGCCGCCACTTCCGTATCGACGCTACGATCGTAGTGTGCCAAATCCTTCTGCTAGCTTTCACACAGGCAGGTTTTCTTTAAGGACTATCCCTACAGGTTAGTTAGTCCAAGGCGCGATCAATCTGATCTCGCCGCTTTGGGGCAACGTGAATGTCGATGGCGATTACTCTACGGGCGAAACGCGGGAAGCATTGAACGCGAGCGGCATACCGGTCAGCACACAGACACAGACGAGTCTCGCGCATGGCTGGGCATCAGGCCCGATGTCGGCATTATCCCGATACGTGCTTGGCATTCGTTCTGTGTCCCCGGATTTCAAGCAGTGGCTCGCTAAACCACGAACCGGCTACCTTCAATGGGCGGTGGGCCGGACCCCCATTCCCTACGGCAACATCTCGGTGAAGTGGGGCGTCCGTTCGAATCGGACTTTCGCTTGTTTGTGCCGAACGGTACCTCCGGAACGATTGCGGTGCCCGTGACCGGCGACGCGCAGTCAAGGTCAACGGAAGAGTGGTCGCAACCGCACCGGCTTCCGTGCTGGACCCGAAGACCTCGGGCAGCGATGGCTTCGGCTATCGTTATATCGACGGCATCGCTGCCGGCTCGTACGAAATGGAGATCGGAAGCTGATGGTCGGCCTGCGGCAGTCAAGGTGATGGGCCATAGCGACCCCTTGAGCGCTCCAGCGCACTGCTGGAGCGTCTGGTCGGCCCTGAATTTACGATTTGAAGGGTAGACGGGGCGCCAGGCTGCGGCTCGACGCTTTGGCTTCAGGCGGAACGTGTTCAGGGACAAACGCACAGCCTCGCGGGCGGGATGATGGTCGTGGCGGCTTTGTCCACAGGACGCCGGATGAAGATTTTCGAATGACGGCTGTTGAGCAAATCGCGGACGTTGGAAAATCACGCCGAGACGACAGCTTCGGGTCCCGGCAAGCGCCGGTCGCGGACATCACGGGTTGTACTCATGAACCGCAAGCGCTGGCGGCCGGTCTGATCGCGGGTTTCTCAACCGCCGGCTGAACATGCCTTGCCAGCGGAGGTCCAATCTATTGTTGTCTTCGACAGGTTTGTGCCATGTCCCGCGCTTCGTTTGTCCACGCTCACGCTGCCCACGCCGATTGGCGGGTGGCCCTGGCCGAGTGCCAGAGGCAAGTTCAAACCCAAATTGCGGCCCGTGCGGCACAGCAAGACGAATCCGCTCCGTTCACGCTCGGTTGGTGTTACGTGAGCGACTATTACGCACCCGCGTCCGAGGCGATCCTCGACGAACTGCACCGGGGTCAGCCTGGCGTCGCCTGGGTCGGTACGGTCGGTGTCGGCGTGGCCGCTAGCGGCATCGAATACATCGACGAACCGGCCCTGGTGCTGATGGTCGCGCCGCTGCCACGGGAATCGTTCCGGCTATTCTCCGGCCTGCAGCCACTGCCTGCGACATCCTCCGGGTTCGTGGCCCATACCGCTTTGGTCCATGCCGAAGGCAGCACGCCGGACGTGCAAGAATTGCTGCACGAACTGAGCGCCCGGACGACCACTGGTTATCTCTTCGGCGGCCTATCCTCGGCGCGAAACCGTCCGCTGCACATGGCGGATGGCGTGTTCACCGGGGGGGTGTCCGGAGTGCTCTTCGGCCCCGAGGTCGGTCTGATCTCGCGCGTGACGCAGGGCTGCCAGCCCATTGGGCCGGTGCGCACCATCACCCAGGCCCAACACAATCTGGTGCTCACGCTGGACGGCAAGCCCGCACTCGATTGCGTGTTGCAAGATCTTGGACTCGACCGGGATCTGCCAATCGATGCGTTGTCGCAGGCGCTGTCTACCACCCTGGCGGGCTTGAGCACCGGCGCCGAGGACGTGCCGAAATGGCCTGGAAAGTTCGGCGCGGATACACTCGTGCGGCACCTGGTGGGCGTGGATCCCCAGCACCGGGTCTTGGCGATTGCGGATCTGGTCGAGCCCGGCATGCATCTGGCCTTTTGCACGCGCAACCCCGAGGCCGCCCGGGTCGATCTGGTGCGCATAGCAACGGAAATCCGCGCGGAGCTGGAAAGCGGCACGGCAGGGCACATGTCGGGCGCCCTGTATGTCAGTTGCTCGGGACGGGGCGGGCCGCACTTCGGAGCGCGGCATGCGGAGTTGCAGACGGTGCGAAATGCGCTAGGTGAGGTACCGCTGGTGGGATTCTTCGCCGGCGGCGAGATTGCAAGGAGTCACCTTTACGGCTACACCGGGGTATTGACGGTCTTTACGAGCCGGGACTGAGGCCCCGGACGGTTCTGATTTTTGCCATGGCACGAAGAAGATCCATACTACGTTCATCCACCTGAGGGATGGGCCATGCGAGAGGAGTTGTCGTTTGACTGACGCGTACCAAGCCCCGTATCGGAGTAGCTACTTAAACGACGCGACGCCGCTCCTCGAAGTCTACTGAACACTCGCCTGAACATACGTCTGTAAATCGAGGCGGAGGCCCGCGCCTCGATCTTCCCGGCGCTCCGGCCCGGTACACCAACAGCCATTCGTACGCCGCCCTGACAGATTCATGCACGCCCTCTTCAAATCGTGGCTTGTCAATGACGCGTTTGGCGACCCAGGTCTATACGTGGACTTTTGCGACGAACGGCGTGCCCTCCTTTTCGATCTTGGCGATATCTCCAGGCTGCTGCCCCGCCAACTGATGCGTTTGTCACATGTGTTTGTTACCCATACGCACATGGACCATTTTTCCGGCTTCGATCATCTCTTGCGCGTGATGCTCGGGCGCAAGGCTGGCATCGTGATGTTTGGCGGCCCCAACTTTCTTACACAAATCGAACACAAGCTGAGCGCCTATACCTGGAACGTGGTGCATCGTTACGAGGTCGAGCTGGTGATCGACGCGCGCGAAATCGGGGTGGACGGTGGCGGGCAGCGCGCACTCTTTTCAAGTCGGAGACGGTTCGCCCGCGAAGCCAGCCCATCCTTTGAACGATCTGACGACGTGGTGCACAACGAAGCAACCTTTCGCGTGCGTGGCCGATTTGTCGACCATGACATCCCGTGCGTTGCGTACGTGCTCGAGGAGAAGGCCCGCGTCAACGTCGCGAAGGACCGGCTCGCGGCTCTGGGGGTGTCGACGGGTGCGTGGCTGCGCGAACTGAAACATGCGGTGCTGACCGGCGCCCCTGACGAGGCGCCAATTCAGGTACGGTGGCGCGATCGGCATGGCGAGCACGCCATGACCCGACAGGTCGGCGAACTGCGTCACCTGATCCTCGACATCGTTCCTGGGCAGCGCATTGGCTACGTAACGGACTTGCGCTATACGGAACCGAACGTAGAGACCCTGTCGGAGTTGATGCACGACGTGGACCTGCTTTTTATCGAGAGCGTATTTCTTGACGAGGACAAGGCCCATGGCCTGCGCAAGAATCACCTGACGGCCCGCCAGGCCGGTCTGATCGCGCGCCGGATCGGCGCCCGGGCGGTTGTGCCGTTCCACTTTTCGCCGCGTTACGAAGGACGTTCGGCAGCACTGATTGCAGAAGTGCAGGCGGCATGGTCCGCTACGTCGGTTCGGGTTGGCGAAAGGCCTGATTAGACCGGGGAAGCTTCACCACCGACCGCTCGCTCATGGCTTCAAAAAATACTGAGGCAGATTGCGCTGTGATTTTGTCTTCCGGCCTAGGGTTTGGCGGCACATTGTGTCGCAGATTCTTCCCATGTCCGCGCGGGAAAGCACCGTATCGCCATATGAAACGGTGACTGTCATTGGGGCGTGTTGGGTCGGATCGTCGATTCGAAAAAGCACGGTTGACGCCAAGATTTCGTAGTCCATCGGCCGACCTTACGGAGACGCGTTTGCCTATGCTTGCGCATGGTGGTGTCAATTTTATAGTGTCAAATTTGCAAGACTTCAAGGGCGGCAGGCCACGTCTGTATCGGTTTACGCGGGGAAATTCTAGAAGATGACAGCTTCGTATGTCCGTAAAACACCTAGATTGATCACGACGACGCCGATAATCGCCAGCGCGATCGACGCCAGCGCACGGCCATCCGGTCGCTCTTTCAGAAAGAGCCATGAAAAAAGCGCGACGACAGCGGGGATCGTGCTGGTGATCACGCCTGCCGCGACGGCGCTTGTCCGGTGCACGCCGTTAAGCATCAGCAGCGTGAAGCCGAACGTGCCGAACAATGCCTGCAGAAAAAGATTGAGCCATTCGCCCGATTTCACCCGACGCAGTTTCGATATGCGCAGGAGCGGCCACAAGACAGCCATCGCGATGGCGAAGCGCAGCAACGCAAAAAGAGGAACGGGAATGAACGCGACGATCGACTTGCCGATACCCACGTTGCTGCCGACGAGCAGCATCGCGACGATGAGAAGCAGGGAATAGCGGTTCAAGCTGAAATCCGGAAAGCCTGGGTATGACGCGGGACACGCGAGGTTGTGACGCGGCGTGTGCAAGGCGATCGCAAGCCGGGGTCGCGGGTTTGGAGTTGCGGGCGTAGTTTACCCGACCGGTCGGACGGATGCCTGTTCGTCATAACGCGGACACCCGGGCGATGCATATCGCCCGGGTGACAGCCGGCATTGTCACACCAGGTTGAACCCTGGTATCGATCGTTCTCAATTGCCTGACCAATGCAGCAAACCCATGCCAACACAGGGCAGCTTCAGTTAACATTGAAGTCAGTGCCCGGATGCATGAGCGCCATAACGCGGATCTTCGCGCCTGCGTAAGTGCCCGGTAAGTTGCGGCCTTTATCGTGACTGGCAAATGGCCGGTCATGGCAACGGGTCGAAAGCATGATGCAGTGCGCCATGTTTTAAAGCGGGTGCACTGGCAGGAGACATTGCGATGCGCGGCACAGCGAGCATGTGCGCTTCACACGCGTTCGCATTTTCAGGTTTCATCTTCATGAAGGGGTAGTCGATGTCAGCGATTGAATCGGTTCTTCAGGAACACCGCGTCTTCCCGCCATCCGCCGACATGTCGGCGCAGGCTTCAGTGTCCGGCATGGATGCGTACCGCGCGCTCGCCACCGAAGCGGAACGCGATTACGAAGGCTTCTGGGGACGTCTCGCGCGCGAAACGCTCAGCTGGAAGAAGCCCTTCACGAAGGTGCTCGATGAATCGAAGGCGCCGTTCTACACATGGTTCGAGGACGGCGAACTGAACGCGTCGTACAACAGCCTCGACCGTCACGTCGAAGCCGGCAACGGCGAACGTGTCGCGGTGATCTTCGAAGCCGATGACGGCACCGTCACCAACGTTACTTACGCTGATCTGCTGCAGCGCGTGTCGCGCTTCGCGAATGCGCTGAAGAAGCGTGGCGTGAAGAAGGGCGATCGCGTTGTCATTTACATGCCGATGTCGGTTGAAGGCATCGTCGCGATGCAGGCGTGCGCGCGTATCGGCGCCACGCATTCGGTCGTGTTCGGCGGCTTCTCGTCGAAATCGCTGAACGAACGGCTCGTCGACGTCGGCGCAGTCGCGCTCGTCACATCCGACGAACAGATGCGCGGCGGCAAGGCACTTCCACTCAAGAACATTGCCGACGAAGCCATCGCAATGGGCGGCTGCGAAGCCGTGAAGAGCGTGATCGTCTATCAGCGTACCGGCGGCAAGATCGCGTGGAATGAAAGCCGCGACCTGTGGATGCATGAACTCACGCAGGCCGAATCCGATCAGTGCGCGCCAGAATGGGTCGGCGCCGAGCATCCGCTTTTCATCCTCTACACGTCGGGTTCCACCGGCAAGCCGAAGGGCGTGCAGCACAGCACCGGTGGCTATCTTCTGTGGGCCGCGCAGACCATGAAGTGGACCTTCGACTGGAAGCCCACCGACGTGTTCTGGTGTACCGCCGACATCGGCTGGATCACGGGTCACAGCTACATCGCGTACGGGCCGCTCGCGCTCGGCGGCACGCAGGTCGTGTTCGAAGGCGTGCCGACGTATCCGAACGCCGGCCGCTTCTGGGACATGATCGCGAAGCACAAGGTCAGCGTGTTCTACACGGCGCCGACGGCCATCCGCTCGCTGATCAAGGCCGCCGACGCCGACGTGAAAGTGCATCCGAAGAGCTATGACCTGTCGTCGCTGCGTATCATCGGTACGGTGGGCGAGCCGATCAATCCGGAAGCGTGGATGTGGTATCACGACAACGTCGGCGGCAAGCGTTGCCCGATCGTCGACACGTGGTGGCAAACCGAAACCGGCGGTCACATGATCAGCCCGCTGCCGGGCGCGACGCCGCTCGTGCCGGGTTCGTGCACGCTGCCGCTGCCGGGCATCATGGCCGCGGTCGTCGATGAAACCGGTCAGGACGTGCCGAACGGGCAGGGCGGGATTCTTGTCGTGAAGCGTCCGTGGCCGGCGATGTTGCGCAATGTCTGGGGCGATCCGGACCGCTACAAAAAGAGCTACTTCCCCGAAGAACTCGGCGGCAAGCTGTACCTCGCCGGCGACGGCGCGGTGCGCGACAGGGAAACGGCCTACTTCACGATCATGGGCCGCATCGACGACGTGCTCAACGTGTCGGGCCACCGTCTCGGCACGATGGAAATCGAGTCGGCACTGGTGGCGAATCCGCTCGTCGCGGAAGCCGCGGTTGTCGGCCGCCCAGACGATACGACGGGCGAAGCCGTGTGCGCGTTTGTCGTGCTGAAACGCGCGCGTCCGGAAGGCGCGGAAGCCGTGAAGATCGCCAACGAACTGCGTGCATGGGTCGGCAAGGAGATCGGTCCGATCGCAAAGCCGAAGGACATCCGTTTCGGCGAAAACCTGCCGAAGACGCGCTCCGGCAAGATCATGCGGCGTCTGTTGCGTTCGCTCGCGAAGGGCGAAGCGATCACGCAGGATGTGTCGACGCTGGAGAACCCGGCGATCCTCGACCAGCTTGGCGAGTCGCTTTAAGCGTTGCGTGTTTGTGGTCAGCGGCGCGGTTGCCGCTCTGCGGGTTGCCGCTGCGAGTTGAGCTGATCCACAGGCCGCATCGAACGTTGAATGAAGCCACTGCGATGACAATCCTTATTGCCTGAGCAGTGGCTTTTTGATACATAGGCGCATGGCTGCGCCAAACCACACCGCTCATCAAACAATCAATCCGCTGCCCGAACCGCCTCCGGTTTCGGAAGCGATGGCGCGCGCGCATCGGCGTTACTGGCGCTTTAACCTCTGTCTGATCGCGACGCTGATGACGATCGGCTTCGTCGTTTCGTTCGTCGTGCCACTGGCCGCGGGCCGGCTGGCCAGTGTGCGCTTCGCCGGGTTCCGGCTGCCGTTCTACATGGGCGCGCAGGGCGCGATTCTCGTGTATCTCGTGCTGATCGTCGTCTATATCGTGCTGATGCAACGCGCCGATCGCGTCTTGCAGCGCGCTTTCGAAGCGGACGCTGCTGAGCGGAACAACTGAGCCGATGAAGCTGACCCATCGACTCATTCAGTCATACGCGCTCTATACGCTGGGCTTTCTGTTTTTCATCTACGTGCTGTGGCGCATCGAGCGTGCGAAGGGTGCGGGCACGTGGATCGGCTACGTGTTCCTGTTCGTGCCGATCGCCGTCTATGCGGTGATCGGGTTGTTATCGCGCACGTCAGATCTCGTCGAGTATTACGTGGCGGGGCGGCGCGTGCCGTCTGCGTTCAACGGCATGGCGACGGCCGCCGACTGGTTGTCGGCGGCGTCGTTCATTGGCCTTGCGGGTTCGCTGTACGCAACCGGCTACGATGGCCTTGCGTACATGATGGGGTGGACGGGCGGCTACTGCCTCGTCGCGTTCCTGCTTGCGCCGTATGTGCGCAAGCTGGCCCGCTATACGATTCCCGATTTTCTCGGCACGCGCTTTTCGAGCAATGCGGTGCGCGGGCTCGCCGCGCTTGCCGCGATCCTGTGTTCGTTCGTGTATCTCGTCGCGCAGATCCAGGGCGTCGGGCTGATCGCGACGCGGTTTATCGGCGTCGATTTCGCCATCGGCATTTTCTGCGGACTGGCGGGCATTCTCGTGTGCTCGTTTCTTGGCGGCATGCGGGCGGTGACGTGGACGCAGGTCGCGCAGTACATCATCCTGATCGTCGCGATCCTGATTCCGGTGTCGATGATTGCGCATAAGGACGGCCTCGGCTGGGTGCCGCAGTTCAACTACGGCCGGTTGATGGCGCGCGTTGAAACGCTGGAGCGCCAGGTGCGTGACGCTCCGCCCGAACAGACTGTTCGCGACAACTACCGGCGGCGCGCGGCCGCGATGCAGACGCGGCTCGAAGCGTTGCCGCAATCGTTCGTCGACGAGAAGAACCGGCTCACGCAGGAAATCGCCGATCTGCGCCGGCACAACGGTCCACTTCGCGACATCAACGAACGCGAGCGGGCGCTTGCGGCGTTTCCGCGCGACGCAGCGGCGGCGCATATCGTGTGGACGCAACAGCGCGACGAGATGCTGGTGCGCGCGTCGGCGCCGGTCCCGATGCACGACGCGTTTCCGGCTGCAAGCGAAGAGGAGCGAAGCATTCATCGACGCAATTTTCTGTCGCTGCTGCTGTGTCTTTCGCTGGGTACCGCGAGCCTGCCGCACATCCTGACGCGCTACAACACGACGACATCGGTGGCGTCGGCGCGCAGGTCGGTCGGCTGGACACTGTTTTTTGTCGCGCTGTTTTACCTGACCGTGCCGGTGCTCGCGGTGCTGATCAAGTACGAGATTCTTTCGAGTCTGGTCGGACACCGTTTCGCCGATCTGCCGCAGTGGGTGATGCAATGGCGGCGGATCGAGCCGTATCTGATCGGGATTTCGGATATGAACGGAGACGGCATCGTGCGCTGGAGCGAGATCCAGATGCAGCCAGATATGGTTGTGCTGGCCGCGCCGGAGATCGCGGGGTTGCCGTATGTGATGTCCGGGCTGATTGCGGCGGGCGCGCTGGCGGCGGCGCTTTCCACCGCCGATGGCCTGCTGCTGACGATCGCCAACGCGTTATCGCACGACGTCTACTATCACATGGTCGATCCGTCGGCATCGAGCCAGCGACGGGTGACCATTTCGAAGATCCTGTTGCTGGGCGTCGCGCTGTTTGCTTCGTATGTCGCTTCGCTGAATACGGGGAATATCCTGTTTCTGGTGGGCGCCGCGTTTTCGCTGGCGGCGTCGAGCCTCTTTCCGGTGCTGGTACTGGGCGTGTTCTGGAAGCGCACGACGCGCCTCGGCGCCGTGGCGGGGATGCTGGCGGGGCTCGTCGTCTGCATCTACTACATCGTCTCGACGTACCCGTTTTTCACGCAGCTCACGGGCTTCACGGGTGCGCGCTGGTTTGGCATCGAGCCGATCAGTTCGGGTGTGTTCGGCGTGCCGGCGGGGTTCCTGGTGGCGATCGGCGTGAGTCTGGTGGATCGCAGGCCGGATGCGTATACGCGGGCACTGGTGGACTATATCCGGCATCCGTAGGGCGCCGATCCGGCTGCCGCGCAAGAGGGCATGGCGAACGCCCCAGAGTTTGCTATAATGCGCGTCCCGCCGGAGAGATGGATGAGCGGTTTAAGTCGCACGCCTGGAAAGCGTGTATAGGTTAATAACCTATCCGGGGTTCGAATCCCCGTCTCTCCGCCAGGACATCAATGGACACAGGCCTCTCAGGCCTGTTTTCGTTTCTACCCGCCAAAGAACCCGCCAACCCGTTTCCTATTGCGTTCGCGGACGGCACCGAAGGCTACCCGCGCGAATCTAAAGATATGACGAATATCTGCCGATACACATGAACCATCCCAAAATGAGAGGTTTATGTGAAGTTGGCTTCAATGGCTTTTGCCGCAGCCATGGCGACATTGGCAGCAGTCCCAGCGTTCGGCAGCACGGATTTCGCCGGGCCGTACTGTGACAGCGGGTGCAGACGAATTGACAGTATCAGCGGTTCAGGCGACCAAATCTACGCAGGGAGTGTGGTCAAGACATACCGCGTCTGCCACGCTGATCCCTTCGCTCTTTCGGTCGTTGTCGATGGCGTAAAATGGAACATTCCAGACGGCAGTCCGGAGCACCGCAACTGCCTCGACGTGACCGGAACGTCCATCGGTGTGTACGGTAACGCTGCGTGGGTGGGGCCTGTCGGTCCATAACGCACATCCACTTCTGTTGCTTGCGAAGCCCGCCGCGAGCGGGCTATTTCACTGCCTTCGCTACTTACCCAGCATCAAAGCCTACCTTGGGTGCGAGCATCCGTGAGCACTTGCTAGCACTTTGATAGCAGATGCTTGAAGCATCCTACAAGCATTCCTTGAAGCATCCTCGTTGCATCGCGTTGCGATGCGTTGCCGTGCGTCCCCGGTGAGCAACTACTTCCCCCTCGATTTCCGATGCCGGCGTGACTAGGATAGCTAGCATCAAACGGGGGAAGCCATGAACAGCTACAAAAATCTGCAAGCTTTAGTGAAGAAGTCGCACGATCGCCGTGGCTCAAAGTGCTCGACAAAGCTGCCAGGGTCGGCGCTCAGGTTTAGCAGCAGAGCGCTCAACTGATGCGAAGCGCGCAGGATCCGTTTGTCCACTTTGGGTGGATTCCGTCTGTTGGGAAGCTTTCCAGTGGGCGATGTCCAAGCGATATGACGCCAACCGTCATCCAGGCGAACGCGATCAGCAGGGTTGGAAGCGACAGGAGGCAGGCCACAGCGAACAGGGCAAGCGGCAAACAGATCTCGAGTGTCGAACGCGTTCTCACGCCCTGTTCTCCCAGTCGGAATCGAGCCGACTTTCAGCTTACTCCCGAGGGACGTTCGCCATATATGGACTGCCGTTCAGCAACCTGGAATGCGCACCGTTGCAGCTAAGACAGAAGATCAGCAGGCAATGCTGAGCTTGCACCGAATGCGCTCGCACCAGTCGGAGCATACGCCGGACAAGTCGTCTGACCGTGGGCGCCAGGAAGGGCAATGCCGGCGACGCACATCGAGGTAAGCAAGATTGACTGGACCGTAACTGACCTGAGTGTTGGACTATCGGGAGGCCGAAAGGCCGAAAGGCTATGCCACCTAGATCTGGGGCGCTCCAGCCAAAGCGACCAACCCAACGTCGATCAGCGCGGTCTCATTCCGCACTGAAAGCGGCCGTCCACTGACTTAACTTTTGCGGCGCTTGTGGGGTCGAACTGGGACGATCGATTGATTCTCACGCCAATACGTTTGGTTCGCCGCGCATTGATAAGGAAAATGAGGACTACGTGCGACGTTCGGTCGACGGGCGATCCTTGCGAATACCACCTCGCCAGGATGGAGACGTGGTGCTTTCGCTTCACGGCTGAACCTCGTACGGCGGAAATGCTGACAGGCGCGGATCGTCCACCGCGCCACCGACGGTGAAGTGATACACGCTTTGCCAAGCGTGATCCTCCACGCCGAGCAGTGCGTGCATTTCATCATCGAAAAAGCAGCCAATCCCTGTCGCGCGCACGCCGGCGGCTTCGGCTTCGAGATAGAGCGCCTGGCCAAGAATGCCGCATTCCCAGAACAGATGGCGATATCGCCATGGCTGCTTCAACGCGATTCCGAATCCCGCGATCATCCCCAGCGCAAAGCAGGAATCGGCGCCGATATCCTGGTGGCAGCAGATCAACTTTGCCGTGGCGCGCAAATCGTAAGGCAGCAGAAGATAGAGCGGCAGATGATCGGGGCCGGTCTTTTGCCACAGCCATTCTGGACGTAGAGACCGCTTGAGATCCGCCAGCGCGCCCGGATTTCTCACGAACATATACAGGCCCGGCTCCAGTTCACCCACGCGGTGCACCATTAGCGCTGCATGCACTGCTGCAGGAGACACCAGCGCATTCCACGGCGGCGTGTCATGACGTGGCAACAGGCACGCCAGCATGCTGAAAAACGCCGCCTTGGCGATGCACGTCGTACCGTCGAAATTCACCGCGCTGCGACGCTGCCGCGCGATCCGGGCAAAGCTGAGATCAAGGGCGGGCGCCGCGGGCGACGGATGCAGCTCCAGATCCGGCGAGGGCGGTTCGCGAGTACGGGCCTTATGCGTGGCGCGATGGATCGAATCGATATCCGGCCACTTCACATGTCCCGGACTCAGCTGATTCGCGCGTCCGTGCCACTGTGCGCTATCCAAGGCGATCAGCATGCGCTCAAGATCAGGCCGCAATTCAGGGTTGCCGATCCAGAGCAAGGCATCCGGCGCCTCTGCTTCTGCCTCCCCGAAATCTTCTCCGCGGTTCAATCCAAGCAGGTTGGCCACTGCGTCGTCCGCAGCCGCCTCCGCCAGCCGCGTCTGCCAGCCAAGCGCTGTCGCTGCGTAACTCACCGCGGCGATGACATGGCCGCAATCGTGCTGGCAGTAGCGCCAGGCGCGCATGCCGTATTTCCACGCCTCGCGCCAGGGGATCGAGCTTATGCCGACCAGGACGCCACTTTGCGGGAACGCCTCGCTCCATCGTTCGTCATCCACTGCAGCGCGACATTCAAGGGAATGGTCCCGGCTCAGGTAATGGTAGACCCCACCGGACAAGCCGGGCAGAGTCGGACACAGAAGATAGCCCTCGGTCGGATGCAGATTTCCGCTCGAAGGGTTGCAGCGCAGTGCCCACCGCTGGGTGCCGTAGGATTTCCACGCCGACAGGCCGAGCGAAAGTTCGAACAGGATTGCCAGACTGGAAAGATCGAATCTGCGCGCGGGCGGCAAAGCGCCGCAGCGCAGTTCGTTGTAGCGTGTGGTCAGGCTATCCGCGGCTAACGGCAGACCAATGCGCGGTGCGCCGTGAAACACCCGGAACGGATCCGGTTGGGTTGCCCAGTCAAGTTTCCCGGGGCCAGGGGCGTAGCCGCTGATGCGATGCTTGCTGCGCTCGTGATATTCAAGCAGCGCATGCTTTAACCGGTCCATGTTCCCCTCAGATCAGGGATATCCGCACATGCGGCTGCACAAAACCGGCTGGCTGGACGTTGGGGCGCGGTCGTCATCAAGTCGTGGAATCGAACGCGCTTCGGCAAACTGCTATTGCGTTCGGCGCCTCCTGTGCGATGCCCCGGCAATCGGGTTGTCTTCACGAAAGCCGGGGGATGTTTCCAGCGCTTAGGTGACCCTTCAGGTGTCTTCGAAGGTATTCGGGACCGCCGACTTCAAAAACTCGTGGCCATCCCAGGTTAGCCGCCAGTCGCTCCCCATCGAGCGGACGAGATTTGCGTCGGCCAGCAGGTTCAACTGATACCCCACACCCCTGTTCGAAACATCGAACGCATCCTTGAGCGCGCTTTCAATCTCAAATTCGCTGAGGTGCGCGGATTTGTTTTCCTCGAGAGTCTTCAGTATTGCGAATGCCAGATTCATATCGCGTTTCACGATCCCCTCCTGTCACAGATAGGACATACCTCGAAACGGCGCCACGGATACAACGTCAGCGCAATCATACCGGGTGTGGCTTGCTGCACGGCTCTTTGCGCTTTCGCACAGTTCCACGAAAAGGGGGCACGACGCGAGCCGCGCAGGTCCACGATCGACGTTCATTAGATGGAAAGCCGCCGGATGTTCCATCTAACTGAGAAGTTGTGGCCGACCAGGCATAATCCCGTGCGGTCGTCCGGCATCGTGTGCCTGATTGCTTTTTCCGTGCTCGTCGCGAGTGGCTTCGCGCAGTGACTGCGACAGATCCCCGGCTGGCTTCTGCGCCGGCCTTGAAACCGGCTTTGTGCCCGACACGGATAAGGGTACATCGATAGAGCGTGTTTCATTGTCTTCCGAAAGGAGTCTCCGGGACGCAGGCATCGAAGTACACGGCGAGCCCCCTCTTCTCGCCGGTGGGGGTGGGCTGATTGCAGAGCTGACCGGCGGCGCCGCAATCAATGTGATTCCGGGTTCCCAACAGGCTCACGCCACGGTCCGAACGCGCAGGGTGAATTTCAACACCAGTCGCGAGCGCCGCCTGGGATTCAACGCTTGGGTCCCCTCATACCCTCGGTTTCCATCGCAGCATTCCGCTCTTCGCAGGCTTCAATGGGTTCCATGGTCTCGTCGATAGAAGCTGTCGCGCGTTCTGTGGCCGCCTTCGTTTCGTCGACGGTGGAGCCGAGTCCTCCGTCGTCGTCGTTCGGGGGCTGCAGCATGTCTCGAAGCATGGCCTGCAACTCCGGCGTGTCCCACGGCGCGCCATGCTGCTCTTTCTTCTTTATGTAGTGCCTGACTTCTGCGTCCTGCTCCGGCGTCAGTGGAAGACCGCGAAATGTGCTTTGGGGGGTAGCGTCGGTCATGGTATTGCTCCGGAATTTATCCCATTTTGAGTGTAGCCCCGTTGTGGCCAACGAGCCTCAACTATCGGTCTGCGCATGGACTGATCCGTCCATTCGCATCGGCTCGTCCAGCGAGCGGACGTTGCTGCCGGTACAGATACGAGCCCGGGCGCTTTGCGCAATTGCTGCTGATAGCGGCACCGTGCAAACAGGCCCCGGGCGGGACAACCTCACGCGATGACATGGTTCAGCGTAGCGGCGTTACGCAGAAGGGACATACCTCGAGCGTGGCTTTGCGTCTTTTGCGGTACCGACAGGCGGTTTCGACCACTCATGGCGATGCGCACACCGATGCAAATTGCGACGGGTCATGAAGGATGCCGGGAACTATGACAAAACTGTCCGGACAGTTTTCCATCGAGCACGTGCACAAACGCTGTACGCTGGTGATTCCCGACTGCGACTGGATCGGATCCAGATGAGCGCATGGCATTCGACTTTCACAACCTCAGCCGCAGCCATGACGCACTCGGGCACTACGTAACGTTCTGGGGTTTTCTGCGGTTATGACAACGCCGTGAAGGGGACCACGAATATCGCTGTCGGACAGACGGGAGGGCGGAAGATGCGACTGATCGAAGCGGATGACCGTCAGGCTTTCCTGGCGACCTTGCAGCGCAAGGGACTGGCAGAAGGTGAATTCGAACTGCTGGAAACGGATACGACTGACCCCAAGGGCGACGAGAACGTCGGCCTGCAGGGCTATGTCACCGTAACCAGACTATCAACACACATTGCGAGGGAATACCCCATCGGATTCGAAACCGGTTGGGTGCAGCATTTCAGACAGGATCTCGAAGCTGGCGTCTTCGATAAGGCGGAATGAGATCCCGCATCTTATTGGGCTGCAGGTAAGAGTTGACCGGCCACCCGGTGCGGGTACCAGCCTGGTAGCAAGCATACTCACGCCCTGCGCGTGCATCCGGAAGAACAACTCCTTCGGGCGCGTCGCCAATGTCGCCCCCACGGCTTCGCAGGCGGTTGCGAAGCCTCACTACGGTTGACGGCGGGCGATAGGCGGCAGGCGTGTGCCGACCCAAAGCTGGAACTGACGAGACCAAAATGGACATTCGCGCGCCAACTCACGAACGCACGGTGCGCCAGGTGGCAACACTTACGCCTCGGGGGAACAGGTCGCCCGCAACAAAGGATCAGTACCTCGACGCAATTTCACGGTACGCATGCGTTTTTTGCCCGAAGTCAGCCACTCGGGATCGAAGCCCGATTTCATCCCTCGCCGCGACGAACTCAATTCGCCAGATGATCGCGGCAGACGGCTGCGGTTCAAGCTCAGTACGCGCGAGTTGCATTGGCACGCGCCCAGCACATTTGCCCTTTTGAAAGCACAGTTGTCTCGCAGCCGCCGAGAATGACTGTCACCATGGCGCCGCTGAGAAGAATCGGACGCTCTTTCCCGCAGGATTCTCCAACGTATCTCTGTCGGTAGGTGATCATGGGACTCGCGAATATGGGGAAGCCACGGGCGGTAGGTCAGACTGCCGGGCAAGCGGGCGGCTATGTTTGGGTGATTACGCTCCTGAACCTTACCTCCTGCGAACTCGTGAGATCAATTGCTTCTGTGGAGAATTTCGCGACAGAGTCCGCAGCAAAAGATGCGGGCGACGCGCGCGTGAGGCGACGGCCGAAGAAAAGTTGGCCCACCATTGATTTGCCCGTCTTGCGGCGGTGCGGGAACCGGAGGTCTTCATGCAGCGAACGGTCGAGTATCGCGGATTCGAAATTTACGTTGATTTGCTGTCCACATCGAAGGACATGTTCGACGTCTGGTTTCGTATTGAGGGACCCGTCAAGCCTCCCGGCGTAGCAGCGCTCGGCGAGCGCATCAAGATCCGGGGCGGACCGTTTTCCCGTCGCTGGGCCTACTTTGTTGCGGAGATCGCCGGCCAGGCCGCTATCGACGTAATCCTTGGCCCCGCTGAGTAGACGCAAAATCAGGGCGCGTCGTACCTCGCATGAGGGCCTGACACGCTCCGCGTGTCCTGCCTTTCGTCGCGTGCCACGACTCCTCGAAAGCCACAATGGAGGCGATCATGGCTGGCATCCTGGAAGGCGTAAAGCTGCACAATTGCGGTCAGGCCGTTCCGTTCGGCTTGACGTCCATCCGGTCGTCTGCGCGGTGCCCTGTAGCGTGCTGCTTGTTGTGGCGGGGTACGCGCCGCAGCCGCCAGCGCCTATCCTGCCAGTTGTCTACACCAAGGCCGTCGAGGTGAAGACATACATTCTTGTGCCGTGTATCGACAGGATACCGACCGTGCCGGTGTCCCTGGACGGTGCAGATCTGCTGGTCGAACCGAACGGCGTGGCCGTTGACCGGCCATGGTGGGTTCACATTCAGCGTTGGAACTGGGAGAACGAGTTGATGGCGCTGCTGTCGGCCCGTGTCGCTCGCCCCGTACATCGGTAGAAAGCAGCCCATCCGAATGGATGGGCTGCCTGGAGATCCAGTAAGAACACAGGGCGCCATCTGAACAGATCACCCTGTGCATATGCGGTTTCTGGCTTTGCTTGATGAAGCGTCGGCATGACACGAGAAAGTCATTGCGTATTCGTACATGAAGCGTCTAATGAAGCATGCGTGCAGCCTTCATTGGCTGTCGCTCATACAAAAAACACCCCCAGCATAGCGTTGCGCAGTGAGCGTCAGTCGGCGCTCCGCTCGCAAGGAGCAGGTCATGCAATATCCGCTGTATGTCCACCGGGATAGCAATACTGGCTTTCGCGCCAGTTTCCCCGACTTTCCGAACGCCGATGCGAGTGGCGATTCGTTTGACGAACTGACGCGCAATGCTCAGGCGGTAGTGGAGTTGATGTATGACCACAGCGAGCAGCTCATACCCGCACCCACCTGCAATACATCGGAATTGCATGCGCTCGACATGGATGACGGCGAAGGAATCTGGATGTTTGTCGATATCAACCTCGCGCGGGTTACCTCGAAAGCCGTGGGCCTTCAACTCAGCCTGCTTGAGAGCCTGCTTCAGCAAGTCGATGCAGCAGCAAAAGAACGTCACATGACACGCTCCGCGTTCATCACACTGGCTGCCGTGCATGAACTGGAGAATCGACAAGGCGAGTAATCGTCCTGCTGGCCGGCCTCCTGGCGGGCTTTCGCCGATGCATGACACCCGTCACGCTGCGACGGGCGTTACAACTTGAATCCGAACTTGCGATGTTGCGCCTCGTCTCAACTATGAAGGCGGCGGCAATAGCCGATTGGCGAACCGGTAGGTCTCACAGTGGGAGAGCAGCATGATAGATGACCAGGTGAATGCGGAAGAACTAGCAGAAAGCAAGAAACAGAGAGAAGCAGCAGCGACCGCGACCGATGATTGTATGCCGGTCGTCCCGGAAAGTAAGGCCAGAGATGTTGAGGTGATTCAGTACAGGACACCGAAACAATGGGTGAAACACACGAGGAAGTGGGCAGGAGCGGGAGGTTCCCCCATGCAATCGGGATGGTCGGTGATGGTTGGGCGGAAGCCTGATCTGCCTTGACGTGGCGGAATTGGCGAGACCGGCGAAGCTCCGGATTTTTGATTTCCGGGACGCAGAACGCTTTTGATTGGAAATCCGTGATCGGGCGTCGCACCTTGACTACAGGCCGCGGCTGCGAGACAAGAAGCGTACGAAACAAGGATCGGTGAATGACAATCGCCGCTTTTATTTATCCGGTCACCTAAGATATAAGCATGGTTCTGACCTCAAAGGAGGCTGCCATGAGCCAGTCAATGGTCAGTTTTGTAGTGGGGATCGTGGTGCTGCTATGCGTCGCAATATTCGTAGCAACACGGTACAGGCGAGAACACAAGGACGAACCGGTTGCCCGTTGGCTAGACACGCATCCGATTCGCGACTGGATGCGCCATAAGCACTGAACGACACAAAATATGATTTTTTGAAGCGCTGGAGTACGCGAGTGCTAATTCTCTACCGCGTAGTCTGTCGCCCGGTGTAAATCGAGAACAAACTGAAAAGGATGATATGACATACGCAATGTGGGGCATCCTGATCGGGATGGTGCTGATGTCCGGCGCGTCGCTGCAGCGGTATAGGCACAGCCGCCAGCGGAAGCGGGAGATCCAGTGGCTGGATGAACGCCATGTATTGGACAGGCTACGCAAGCAATTCGGATTGTAGCCCCGGAAATGACGCGCGCTCGGCAGATTGCAACGTTGCAAAGACTGTTTCCTGGAGGAGTTAACGAAATGACCTTGAATTACGCAGGCAGGTCGCACGATGAAGCCGTGGCAGCTCAGCACAAGCAGAAACAAAAGGCACAGGAACAAGCGGGCGGCGAGATGGCGATAGAAGGGACGGAGGCCGACGCGGAGCATAGCTGCGGCGAACTCTCCGAGCGGGGCAAGCAGGTATGGCGAAGTGGAAGCGGGATCAACGGCGGGGGGAAGGAGTGATGTGGCCTTGTCGATCCGGAGCGATGCGGGCGGAGTAATGCATTTCGCGCCACATCGCTCATGAATCGGGACGCTGGCAGCGAGCGGCCCCGATCAGTAACCCCAGACACCCCATGTGCCTATGTGGCGGTCTTGATGGGTGTCGGCGTGGCCCTGCCGCATCGCGCCCTGCAATCGCACAGGTGACCGTCCGCTTTACGGGCGTCGAGTTCGAGCGTCCGAAACTGTGGCCGATAGCCCCGATGGGCCGGTGATGTTAAGCGTTGTTCGACGCCTGCCCTTGTCTGCCGCCGCGTGAGCACGCGACGACGTGTGCGGGCAGGCGTTG
The DNA here is from genome assembly GCF_050436565.1 of Paraburkholderia sp. GAS42. NCBI lineage: Bacteria > Pseudomonadati > Pseudomonadota > Betaproteobacteria > Burkholderiales > Burkholderiaceae > Paraburkholderia > Paraburkholderia sp. GAS42. The sequence continues at coordinate 92,500 of NZ_JBNDML010000027.1, forward strand.
GACAACGCTTAACAGACTGGGACGATCGGTGATGCTCTGCTTATGGTGCCTAACGCTCGCAGTGCAACTCGGGATGCCAATCGGACTTTCAGTTGTAGGGGAGCCGCGCCGGTCTCCTGCGGCGTGTGAAACACGTTGCACCGCTTTACTGGTACGCACACGGTGGTACACTCATGGTGTGGTGAAATTCGCAAGTCATTGATTTTTATGCAATTGATTGGGTCGGTGATACAGTCCCCGTCTCTCCGCCAGGAACAAATTTAATCCCATGATTTCATGGGCTTAATGAGATGGTCAGCCTGACCGAAACGGTCCGATCGGCTTACGCTGATCGGGCCGTTTCCTTTTCCGGGAGGCCATCATGGCAAACGCGA